>JAXEUM010000142.1:0-10702 GCA_034114925.1 Oliverpabstia sp. | reverse complement strand
TGAAAATATTTTAAAGAGGATTTTTGAAGATGAAAATCTTCAGCTAAAATTCAATGATGAAACATTTCAGTTTTCTATCTGTGAGACAGATAGAGAACCATTTGATTTTAATACAATGTCCAGTGGTTATGCAGCGATATTTGATATTATTAATGACCTGATCATAAGAATGGAGGCAAAGTCCGGATTACGTACAGAGTTTGATATGGAAGGGATTGTATTGGTTGATGAAATTGAAACTCATTTGCATTTAGAACTACAGAAAAAGATACTTCCTGTTTTGACAACTCTTTTTCCTAATATTCAATTTATTATTACAACACACTCTCCATTTATTTTAAGTTCTTTAGATAATGTTGTTATTTATGATTTGCAGAACAGAACTCTTGTAGAAAATGGTTTGGAAAATTTACCATATGAAGGGATTGTGGAAGGATATTTTAAAGCTGATACATTATCAGAAGAACTAAGAGAAAAATTTGAAAGATATAAAGATTTGGTTTCTAAGGATGAATTATCAGATGAAGAATATGAAGAAATAGATAAACTGGAGTTCTATTTAGATGAAATCCCGGATTATCTTGCAAAAGAACTGACATCAGAATATAGTCGATTGAAATTAGAATTTTCAAATAGGGGGTAAAGAAAGTGATTAAGATAGAGAGGAATCCTGTTCCCCCTCCATCACTGGCTGTTGAACAACAAAAGGTGAAAGGAATTTATAATAAGCCAGATGTAATACAGAGATTAAAAGAGGATTCACATGATAAGTGCTACATTTGTGAATTGGGAGGACTATCTGATCCGGAGGTAGAACATTTAAAACCTCATCATGGGCGTACAATACCAGAGAGAATTTTCGATTGGAATAATTTGTTTTATGTGTGTCCTCATTGTAACAATATAAAAAAAGAATCAAAATATGATGATAAAATTATAGATTGTTGCGAAGAAGATCCGGAAAAAATGTTAGAGCAGCGCTACGAAGAGGGACATGTAAATGTACATAATATTGTGGACGAAGAGAGGGCGATTATGACTGCTGACCTTATACAGGAATGTTTTGAAAAACGAAATACGGGGATTCGGGAAGCAGCATGTCAACATAGAATTGATCGTTTGGCAGATGAGATGAATATTTTATATAAAATATTGGAAAAGCATAAGAAAAATCCAGAATTATTGCGGTATAAAAGGAGTTTGCGAGCTACATTAAGCAGAAATAGTATATTTGCAGCATTTAAAAGAAACTATGTGAGAAAACATATTAAAGAGTATCCAGATTTAGAACAATTTTTAGTGTGAGTTGAGGAGGGATGACTTCTGGGGAAGAAAGTTCTGGTTATTGGAAGCCTGAATATGGATCTTGTTGTTGAAATGAAAGAGCTTCCGTTAAATGGAGAAACAGTATTGGGAGATAAGATCACCTACATACCAGGGGGAAAAGGGGCAAACCAATCTTATGCCATAGCAAGCGCCGGAGGTAATGTAAAGATGCTTGGCTGCGTAGGAAGCGATGAGAATGGTGAGAAACTGTTAAGAAATCTGGAACAGGCAGGCGTTGATGTTTCAGATATAAAAAAGAGTGAAGGGACACCTACAGGTCTGGCGATTATAGGAGTCAGTCAAAAAGGTGATAACAGTATTATTGTTGTTCCCGGAGCAAATTCACTGTTTGATCTGAAATATTTGAGGGATAAGGAAAAATACATTCAAGAAAGCGATTATGTGATTCTTCAGATGGAAATACCACAGGAAACCATTTATGAGGCGATTTCTATTGCAAAGAAATACGGAAAAACCGTTATATTGAATCCTGCGCCTGCGCCGGAAGAGATTCCCGATAGGATTTTACAGATGGTAGATTATATCACGCCCAATGAAAAAGAAATCATGACAATTTCAAAACAAGAGGGAGATACTTTTGAAGAGATAGAAGCGGCGGCAAAAACATTAATAGCCAGAGGCGTCAAAAATGTTCTTGTTACCCTGGGAAGTCATGGCGCCATGCATGTGACAAGAGAGACCTGTCAGATATATCCGGGGAGAAAGGTAGAGGCTGTGGATACGACAGCAGCGGGAGATTGTTTTAACGGAGCTTTTGTAACTGGATTATCAGAAAATATGAGTATTGAAAAAGCAATCAGATTTGCAAATGTATTTTCCTCTGTGGCGGTTACAAGAAAAGGGGCGCAAAGTTCTATTCCTAAAAGAGAAGAGGTAAACAGAATTTTCTGTGCGTAAAAGAAATAAAATCTTGATTCTTTTGGGAAGTATACGGACAAAACAGTTAAAATCTGAAGTTTGTCCGTAAAAAACAAGGGAGGATACAGACGAACTATCCAAATCTTAAAAAATGTCTGTAATCTTTTGGTAAAAATACGGACAAAATAGTTAAATTCTGAGGTTTGTCCGTAAAAATCAAGAGAAGATACAGACGAGCCATCCAAATCTTAAAAAATGTCTGTAATCTTTTGGTAAAAATACAGCCAAAACAGCTAAATCCTAAAGTTTGTCTGTATTCAGGGATTTTGAACGGCACTAAGATTCCTCTTGACAAAAAATTAGTATATTTGTATACTGAGCATTATAGAAAAGGCAATGAAAAGAATAAGTAGCAGTCAGGAAAGCAGACAGAGAGGAGCCGGTTGGTGAGAGGCCCGTGCAGAACTTTCTGTGAATACCTCTTGGAGCTTCACACCGAACCCATGCATTATATCCGGCGGGAAAGTAGGCTGTGACGGAAGGACCTCCGTTATACGGGTCAGAGTATTGAACACAGTACTTACAGAGGCAGAAAATGCGAGTTTTCTGTGAATTTAGGTGGTAACACGGGATCTTTTCTCGTCCTAAAAAGGGCGGAGAACAGGTCCCTTTTTTGTATAATAGGAAAGTACTACGTAATATTCCTATTACATAAAAAGTGTTCCGGGCAGTAAGCTTTGGCTCCGCTATAGATAAAAAATGATAGAGTAAAGGAGAATTAGTATGAAGATTTATGATGAATTGGTTGCCCGTGGTCTGATCGCCCAGGTGACAGATGAAGAAGAAATTAAAGAACTGATCAATAATGGAAAGGCTACCTTCTATATTGGATTTGATCCTACCGCAGACAGTCTCCACGTAGGACATTTTATGGCTCTTTGCTTGATGAAACGTTTACAGATGGCAGGAAACAAGCCTATCGCGCTGATCGGCGGAGGAACTGGTATGATTGGTGATCCATCCGGAAGAAGCGATATGCGTCAGATGATGACACCGGAGACAATCCAGCACAACTGTGACTGCTTTAAAAAACAGATGGAGCGTTTTATTGATTTTTCAGATGGAAAAGCTCTTATGGTAAATAATGCAGAATGGCTGATGGATCTGAACTATATTGAATTCTTAAGAGATATCGGACCACATTTTTCTGTAAACCGTATGCTTACTGCTGAGTGTTATAAACAGCGTATGGAAAAAGGTCTGAGTTTCCTGGAATTTAATTACATGATCATGCAGAGCTTTGACTTCTATATGCTGTATCAAAAATACGGCTGTAATATGCAGTTTGGCGGGGATGACCAGTGGAGCAATATGCTGGGAGGAACAGAGCTGATTCGTCGAAAACTGGGAAAAAATGCCTGCGCTATGACTATCACTCTGTTATTAAATTCCGAAGGAAAGAAAATGGGTAAAACCCAGTCTGGCGCTGTATGGCTTGATCCGAATAAAACTTCCCCCTTTGATTTCTATCAGTACTGGAGAAATGTGGCAGATGCAGACGTATTAAAATGTATCCGTATGCTCACATTCCTTCCGCTGGAACAGATCGATGAGATGGACAAATGGGAAGGAAGCCAGTTGAATCAGGCAAAAGAAATTCTTGCTTACGAGCTGACAGCACTGGTACATGGAGAAGAAGAAGCAAAGAAAGCGCAGGAGGGAGCGAGAGCGCTGTTTTCCGCAGGAAATGCAGATAATATGCCTACTGCAGAACTTTGTGAGGAAGATTTCCAGGAAGGAGCCATGGATCTTATCAGTATGTTAGTGAAGGCAGAGCTGGTAACTTCCCGTTCAGAAGGACGTCGTGCCATTGAACAGGGCGGCGTATCCGTTGATGGAGAAAAAATCACAGATATCCGTTATACAGTGAAGAAAGAAGACATTCCGGAAGATGGTCTGATTTTGAAACGTGGGAAAAAGAAATTCAAAAAAATCCTTTGTAAATAGTTTATTTTAGTCGATAAATGTGGTAAAATATTCTTTATATGTGAAACAGGGAGTCTTTGACTCCCGTTTCCTATCAGATATCCAATACCGTATGAGGAGGAAATAACCGTGAAAAAGTATGGAGTAAATGAACTTCGTCAGATGTTTCTGGACTTTTTTGAGAGTAAAGATCATCTGGTAATGAAAAGTTTTTCTCTGGTACCACAGAATGATAAGAGCCTTCTGCTGATCAATGCAGGTATGGCTCCTTTAAAACCATATTTTACAGGAGCAGAGATTCCACCAAGAACAAGAGTGGCTACCTGCCAGAAGTGTATCCGTACAGGAGATATTGAAAATGTAGGAAAGACAGCCCGCCATGGTACATTTTTCGAAATGCTGGGTAACTTTTCTTTTGGAGACTATTTTAAACATGAAGCGATTGCCTGGTCCTGGGAATTTCTGACCAAGGTAGTAGGGCTTGATCCGGAACGCCTTTATCCATCTGTATATGTGGAAGATGATGAAGCTTTTGAAATCTGGAATAAAGAAGTGGGAATTCCGGCAGAGAGAATTTTCCGTTTTGGAAAAGAAGACAATTTCTGGGAGCATGGCGCAGGTCCTTGCGGTCCCTGTTCTGAGATTTATTATGACAGAGGAGAAAAATATGGCTGCGGCAGCCCAGATTGTACCGTTGGCTGTGAGTGTGACCGTTATATTGAAGTGTGGAATAACGTATTTACTCAGTTTGAAAATGACGGAGAAGGCCATTATGAAACCCTGAAACAGAAAAATATTGATACCGGTATGGGTCTGGAACGTCTGGCAGTAGTGGTTCAGGATGTGGATTCTATCTTTGATGTGGATACCATTTGCGCCCTGAGAAACAAAGTATGTGAAGTTGCGGGAGTTACCTATGGAGAAAATCATGACGCAGATGTGTCTATTCGTCTGATCACAGACCATATGCGTTCTGCAACCTTCCTGATTTCCGATGGCGTTATGCCGACAAATGAGGGAAGAGGCTATGTTCTTCGCCGTCTGATCCGTCGTGCAGCTCGTCACGGACGTCTTTTGGGCATCCAGGGACAGTTCCTGGCAAAACTGAGTACTACTGTGATCGAAGGATCAAAAGACGGTTATCCGGAACTGGAAGAAAAGAAAGATTTCATCCTGAATGTATTAAATAACGAAGAAAGTCAGTTTAACAAGACCATTGACCAGGGACTGAAGATTCTTGGAGATATGGAAGCTGCCATGAAAGAGGCGGGAGAAAATACTCTGGGTGGCCAGGATGCTTTCAAATTATACGATACCTACGGCTTCCCTGTAGATCTGACAAAAGAAATCCTGGAAGAAAAAGGATATTCCATCGATGAAGAAGGATTTAAAGCAGAGATGGAAGCGCAGAGAAAACGTGCCAGAGACAGCCGGGAAGTGACCAACTATATGGGTGCTGAGGCAACTGTGTACGATGAGATTGATACTTCGATCACTACGGAATTTACAGGATATGATCGTCTGGCAGATACTTCCGCAGTGACAGTATTGACTACAGAAAAAGAAATTGTTACATCCCTGATGGAAGGACAGAAGGGAACGATTTTTGTAGAGAATACTCCGTTCTATGCTACTATGGGTGGACAGGAAGGAGATACCGGTGTGATCAAAGGAGCTAACGGAACTTTCCAAGTGGAAGATACCATTAAGCTTCGCGGTGGAAAATACGGTCATGTGGGAACTATGGTTTCTGGTATGATTGCACAGGGAGAGAAAGTAACACTGGAAGTAAGTGCAGAAGAAAGAAGCGCTACATGTAAGAACCATAGCGCTACCCATTTGCTTCAGAAAGCTCTGAAAACTGTTTTGGGAGCACACGTGGAGCAGAAAGGTTCTCTTGTAACTCCTACCCGTCTTCGTTTTGATTTTGCTCATTTCCAGTCTATGACGCAGGAAGAGATCGCAAAAGTAGAAGAATTGGTAAATAAAGAGATTCAGGCCGGTCTGGAAGTAAAAACTCAGGTTATGGGAATCGAGGAAGCCAAGAAAACGGGAGCTATGGCTCTGTTTGGAGAAAAGTATGGAGATGAAGTAAGAGTAGTATCCATGGGCGATTTCTCTGTGGAATTGTGCGGTGGTACACATGTGGCAAATACCTCTGCAATCACTCTGTTTAAAATTGTTTCTGAAGCAGGCGTGGCAGCAGGTGTGCGCCGTATAGAAGCTCTTACAGGCAACAATGTATTGGATTATTACCGTGATCTGGAAAAACAGCTTCATACAATTGCAAAAGCATTGAAGACTTCTCCTGCTGAGATTACAGATAAGATCGCTCATCTGCAAAAAGAAGTAAAAGAACTTCACAGTGAAAATGAATCTCTGAAGAGTAAGATGGCTCAGGAAGCTCTGGGTGATGTTATGAATCAGGTTGTGGAAGTGAAAGGTGTGAAAGTTCTTGCGTCTGCAGTAGAAGGCGTGGATATGAATGGACTTCGCGATCTGGGAGATCAGTTGAAGGAGAAACTGGGAGAAGGTGTGGTTGTACTTGCTTCTGCAAAAGATGGAAAAGTAAGTCTTCTTGCCATGGCTACCCAGGAAGCTATGAATAAAGGCGCTCATGCTGGAAATCTGATCAAAGCGGCAGCAGCGATTGTAGGCGGCGGCGGTGGTGGTCGTCCGAATATGGCGCAGGCCGGTGGAAAGAATCCAGAGAAGATCGGCGAGGCGATCAGTAAGATTCCAGAATTGGTGGAAGGACAGTTGAAATAAAGGGTAAATCATGCACATAAAAGAAAAAATTGTTTTTTAAGAAAAGTTTAGAAAAACTTAAAAAATCAGTTGACGTTCTGTGAAAATCTGGTATAATGAATGTCAGTGCAATAAAATACCCAAACAGTTGTATTCTGCACAATCTACAACTGGAGGGAGGTTAGGTGTGAGGCTATGTCAAACGTTATCGTAAAAGAAAACGAGACTTTAGATAGTGCTCTGCGTAGATTTAAACGTAGCTGTGCCAAAGCAGGCATTCAGCAGGAGATCCGTAAGAGAGAGCATTACGAGAAACCAAGTGTTCGTCGTAAGAAAAAATCTGAAGCTGCAAGAAAACGTAAATATAATTAATTTGTGCACATCCTGCCTGTGAGCAGGATTAAGAGAGGTCGTTGCTTTGTCGATTTTATGTCGTAAGGCAACGGCTTTTTTCGTAATTCTGAAGTTTTCTTTAATATTGCCAGGATTCGATAGATTTTTCTCACCCGGTATGATAGAATGACAGCAGTTCACCGAACGAACAATCAGGAAACAGTTCTTGAGAAGATCAGGGACAAGTATTAAAAAATGTGGGGGATTTATGATGGCTTGGACACACGTAGTATATGGAACAGATTTATATCATGTGATACAGTGGTTTATTATATATAGCTTTCTTGGGTGGCTGGTGGAATCTGTTTATATGTCATTTTGTAATCGGAAGCTGACAAACAGAGGGTTTACGTTCTCACCGTTTTGCCCTATTTATGCAGTAGGAGCCCTTTCTGTTTATGCGATATTAAGACCGGTATCACACAATTACTTTCTTCTGTATTTTGCAGGAGCAGCAGTGGCTACGCTTTTAGAGTATGTGACAGCAGTAATTATGCAGAATACACTGGGGAATGTCTGGTGGGATTACCATGAAAAACCATTTAACTATAAAGGGATACTCTGTCTGGAAAGTACAGTTGCCTGGGGATTTTATACATTGATTCTTTTCGCTTTTCTTCATGGATTTGTGGAGATGGTGACAGACAGTTACTCGTACCGAACCGGCATGATTTTGGCTGCAGGAGTAATAGGAATCTACAGTTTTGATTTCTTCCTTCATCTGTTCCAGGCAAAGATGAAACGTTATCCAAGAAAAGTGGAAAAAATAAGAGAAAGAGTTATGCTTTTTATACAGAGATAATTATGCAATCGAATAAAGAACAAAAAAGAGTTTCGTTGTTTTTGTGAGAAAAATGACGAAGCTCTTTTTGTTTAGGAAAAATATTTTCTGTGAAGGGAATGAAAAGGAAAGGCATAAAATATGGAATTTTTTCGTATAGTGAAACAAGAAGAGTGAAGGGAGAAACTATGGGGAAGAGAACCGTGTGTCTGATTCTGGCAGCGTTTTTGATTTTTGGCGCTCCTTTGACTGCATGGGGAGAGGAAAAGGAGGCAGTAGCTACAGAAGCTCCCAGTGGGATTTTGATGGAAGTTTCCACAGGAACGGTCCTTTTTGAGAAAAATTCTCAGGAACAGAGAAGTCCGGCCAGTATTACAAAAATTATGACATTGCTACTTATTTTCGAAGAATTGGAAAAGGGAACATTGACGATGGAGGAAGAAGTAGTAACCAGCGCATATGCAAAAAGTATGGGAGGTTCTCAGGTGTTTTTGGAGGAGGGAGAAAAACAGACAGTCGAGACTCTGATTAAATGTATTGTAATTGCTTCCGGAAATGATGCTTCGGTGGCAATGGCAGAGCATATGGCGGGAAGTGAAGAAGAATTTGTCAGAAGAATGAATCAGAAGGCAAAAGAACTGGGGATGGTACATACGAAATTTGAAGACTGCTGCGGACTGACAGAGTCGGCACAGCATTATACAACGGCGGAAGATGTGGCTGTGATGTCCCGGGAATTGATTCAACGTTTTCCCAGGATATTGGAGTATTCGTCTATTTGGATGGAGAACATTACTCATGTAACAAATAAAGGTTCAGAAGAATTTTGCCTTACGAATACCAATAAGCTGATCCGAAGTTACGAAGGTTGTATGGGACTGAAAACGGGAAGTACCAGTGTGGCAAAATATTGCGTGTCTGCAGTGGCTAAACGAGGAGATGTAACGCTTCTGGCAGTGGTGATGGGGGCGCCGGATCCTAAAGTGCGGTTTCGAGATGCGGCGACAATGATGAATTATGGATTTGGAATCTGTAATCTGTATACAGATGACAATAAAGAAAAATTGGCGCCGGTTCCGGTGACGGGAGGTATTAAAGAGGAGGTTGGCTGCAGATACAAAAAAGAATTTTGTTATTTGGATACCCAGGGGAAAAATCTGGAACAGGTGGAGAAAAAAGTAAAGTATGAGAAAAATCTCAGCGCCCCCATAAAGAAAGGGGAAGTATTGGGAAAAGCAATATATTTTCTGGAGGGAGAAAAAATCGGAGAAACAGAAATCATCAGTACAGAGAGTGTAAAAAAAGCGGGATTTTGGGATTATCTGAAAAAAACAGGAGAAAAGCTGTTGGGAATGGGAGAAAATGCAGCGTAGAGATGCATAAAAAGTAACGATTCAGTAGGGAGTGAGTGTTGCTGAATCGTTACTATGGTAAGAGAAAACGGAAATCGGGGAGGATGAGATGAGAAAATTTTGGAATAAAGAAACAGGGGGTATTGCGGCGATGCTGGCAGGTTGTTTCCTGGCAGGAATGGCTTTTGGGGTACTTTTTGGCAATCTGGCTTATCCTTATCGGGGACAGGAGACAGATGTACTGGGGATGTATCTTTTGGAACAGATGAAAGAGGAGAGAATTGTCACTCGATCTTACTTTTATTTTCTTTTAGAACAGAGAATGAAAGGCTATCTGTTTTTGATTCTGGCAGGTTTTACCAGTATGGCAAAAATCAGTGCGGTGGGGGCAATGGCACTTATGGGATTTCTGGCAGGAGCAGGAGGAAGTATGGGGATTCTTCAGTTAGGGGTAAAAGGAGTTCTTTTTTTTATGGGAGCAAATCTTCCCCAGGGAATTTGTTATATCCCCTCTTTTTTCATTCTTGGAGTGGAGATATATCGAAAGAATGGAAGAATATGGACAAAGTCCGGAGAAATGCTGAAAGAGTATATGGGAATTGCATTGTTATGCCTTTTGGGCGCTATGGGAGGGGTGCTTTTGGAAACTTATGTCAATCCTTTCTTCCTTTCATGGATGGACATACTTTTATAGGACGATAAAAATCGTCCTTTTTAGCTTGTGGTTGATCCTGTAGCTTCTGAGGTGGTAAAGAATATTTTTCTGCTTGCCAACGAGGGTAAAAGCCCACGAGAAATTACAAGGATACTGACCGAAGAAAAGGTTTTAATCCCAGCAGCACACGCAAAAGAGTATCGTCCCGAACAATATAACGGAACAAAGTTCTTGTATTTGGAGTGTATCAAGCGTTAGAAAGATTTTGGACAGGCAGGAATATCTTGGGCATACTGCTTTGAGATAGTCTGGCAGCGTAAATGTGAGGTGTGTGATATGGCTAAGTATCTGATAAAGGAAATGGCTGCAAGGCAAAGTGTGACGGAAAAGCTAAAGTCTGAGGATGTGATGGGGGATAAGATTGATGAATAACATTCTATTAGGCTGTGGGAAAGAAAATTTCTTTCATTCTTTAGGTTGATGAAGTATAATGGAAACAACAAAATTGAAATAAGGCTACCGCAATCCCACTGGCTTTAGACGGTGGGTTAAGGTAGCCAAGAGTAGTGGCTTGTGTTATAC
>JAXEUM010000141.1:0-21886 GCA_034114925.1 Oliverpabstia sp. | reverse complement strand
ATATTTTCACCAAGGGGATAGTTCACCCTTTTTTAGCCAGAAAAATAAGGCAATTTTTTTCATTTCACTATTTGACATTTATTAGCTGGACTTATCTGTCGATTTTATTTATAAATTTTATCTTGGCCAGCGATCTTCTTTTTTAGCCAATGGCTGAAATTTTTGATGTGGTTCTGCCTGATACCAGTAAGCTACGCTGGCTACATCGTCCTGTCGTTCAAAAAGACCTCTATATCCCACACCAATCTGTTGGATTGTTACTTTCAGATTTTCATCAAAACAAATCGGATCCTGAATATGCCAACGATAAAATCCTCTCATGGGCATACAATCATCATTATGATACGGATTATGAATTGCTTCATCATGAGAAGAATAATAAGGATATCCCAGATATGGCGTACAATAATTCTGTTCCACCGTCTTTCCATTTACCTGTGCAGCAAAACTCCAGGAACCTCCAAAATAATCTTCTGTTCCTGTTCCGCAAATTGTAGGATATTCTTCATCTCCATCAATATAAAATTTTATTTCACCTTCACCCCACCAGTATCTTTCCAATGTGGTCAGAGCCATATACGTTCCTACATAATGACCTTTCCCTTTTACCTGATCCAAAATCACATAATCTTTCTTCAATTCTGTAATCTTCTGTCTTCTCCACTGGGCATGAAAATAAGCAATATCTTCCGGCAATTCATCATGAAGACAATAATCTACTTGGTAGAAAAAAGCAGGAATAGGGTTTTTATGTTGATTTTCTAAAGTTATCTTCGCTTTTTTACGGAAAGGCATCTGAAAATAACTATTTAGTCCCCTGCTGGGAACTACCACAACAGGAAGTGAATTTACTACACATTCTCTTCCAAACCCACAACAGAAAAAATCTCCCAGAGGACTTTCCACAGACGGTTCTTCCTCATCATCCCAATACATCCGAAGTACCAAATCTCTCAAAACAAAACAATCTGCTTCTGTAGTTTTATCTGTTACTGTAATCCAGATATGATTGATCACACCCGACCCTTCAATTTCTGCAAGAGTAACTGTCTCGCCGCTGGGAATATCTCTCAAACATGGACTCCCTTTTCTGGAAGGTCCCAATTCACTGGCAGTCATTCCGCCCTTTCCCTTCTCTCCATGGGGATTTTCTGCATTAATTGCTCTGCTTTTCACATTTCTCGCGAAAAATAAATTTCCCAAACTTCCTCCAAATTGATACATTATAATCCTCCTTCCTGCTTTTACGACAGCGCTATACAACATTCTTAATGTAGTTTGAACATTTACTACTATAATTTCTATTTTATTAAATGACTCGACATTTTCAAGCAGAACTATATATTTTTCACATTCAAATGGTTCTCCCTCCAGGGAGAGCCACTCTGTTTTTACCAATCAACCTTTTACGCCGCCTACAACAATACCTTTTACAAAATATTTTTGAAAAAACGGATAAATACATAAAATTGGAAGTACACCAATTACAGCAATCGCCATACGAATACTTACACTTGGAAGCTTTGAAACATCCACTGTGGATGCAGCTGCACTCTGCCCACTGGTAAGAAATTGAATATTCGTGATAATCGTATTTAAGATAGCTTGAATACTATACAATTTTTCATCTGAAATATAATACAAACTGTTCATCCAGTCATTCCAGTATCCCAAACCAACCATCAAAGAAATAGTTGCCATCATGGGTTTTGATAAAGGTAACACAATTTTCCAAAGTATTTTATATTCTCCTGCTCCATCAATTCTGGCTGCTTCCACTAACGCATCCGGAATATTGGCAGTAAAGAACGAACGCATCATGATAACATAGAAAGCATTCATTAATAATCCCGGAAGAATCAAAGCCAGTAACGTGTTTTTGATATGGAATGTCTGTGTCCACATCATATACGTAGGTACCAAACCACCATTAAACAGCATGGTGAAAAATACAAAAAATGAAAATCCATAGCGAAATGGCAATTCTTTTCTTGACAAAGGGTAAGCAAATAATGTAGTCATAAGCACACTACACAAAGTACCAATAACTGTAACCAAAATTGTAATGCCATAACCCCGGATAATTTTCATCCCACTTTTGAATAAATATGTATATGCATTAAATGATAAATCTTTCGGCCAAAATCCATAACCAAATTTAGCTAATGCCGCTTCACTGGTCAAAGAAGAAGAAATCAATAGAATAAACGGGCCTACCGCTGCAATTGTAAGCAAAATAAATATAATATTCAAAATTACTTGTCCTGTTTTATTTCTTGTTACCATCTGTTTCTCCTCCTTTCCTAGAATAAAGCATTTTCTTCATCAATCTTACGAACAATATAATTAGCTGTCAGTACAAGAATAAATCCTAATATAGACTGTAAAAATCCTGCTGCTGAAGCACGCCCCACATCATTCAGCTGTGTCAGACCTTTATATACAAATACATCGATAGTATCTGTTACGGAAGAAATCAAACCTGAACGCATAGGAACCTGATAGAATAAACCAAAATCTGTATAGAACATACGACCCAGATTCAATAATACCATCGTAATAATCGTCCCTTTCAATCCTGGAAGGGTAACATGCCAAATCTGTTTCCATTTATTTGCTCCGTCTACCGTAGCAGCTTCATAAAGAGAAGAATCAATTCCAATTACTGTCGCATAATAAAGAATACTGGAATATCCAAATCCTTTCCACAAATTTACAAGAGTTAGAATAATTGGCCAATATTTACTTGTCGTATACCAACTAACAGGATCTCCACCCATGCTGACAATTAATTTATTTAAAAAACCATTTTCCTGACTTAAGAATCCAAATACGATATAAGAAACAACAACCATAGAAATCAAGTAAGGAATAAGAATAACTGTCTGATAAACTTTTTTATTCATTTGCCCACGCAGGTTATTTAACATAATTGCAACTGCCACTGCAAAAACATTTCCTAACAAAATAAATACTAAATTATATCCAATTGTGTTTCTTACAATATTTAATGCATCTTGTGTTTTAAACAAATATGTAAAATTGTCAAATCCGCACCATTCACTTTCCCATATTCCTTTACTATAATCAAAACGTTTAAATGCAATAGTTAAACCTGCCATTGGAATATAGTTGTTAATGATCAAATAAATAAAACCTGGAAGCATCATGGAAAAAAGCGCCAGAGTCATTTTTCTCTGTGCAAATTTTTTCCTTGGTTTTGTAGCTGTCTTTGCCATATTTTCCTCCTTTTTTTGAAAGGAGCCGCCGCAAATGCGACAGCCCCTTTCTTCTACCCATTACACTCTCTGATACTTCTTCTACTGAGCTAAAAATGCATCCAGCTGTTCCTGTTTTGCCTTAATAATATCATTCAAACCTGCTGCTTCAAATTCTTTATTTGCCTGTTCAATTGTACTTTCCACATCAACAGTACCAGACATTAATGCTTTATAATATTTATCCATTACATTACAACATGCAGTATACTGATCTGCAACTTCTGTTGTGTCAAATGCAAAACCAAATGCTTTGGATTTTAATGTTTCATCATTAAACTTTAACAAATCCTCAAAGAATGTAGGACCATTTACATCCAGTGGAAGACTGTTTGCAGAATATGGGGTAATCCAATATCCATCTGCCATACCGTATCCACAATCTGCTGCTGTTTTTCCTTCTAGGAAAGAAATTGTTCCGTCTTCGTTTTTATTATAGTGTGTTCCTTCAATACCATCATTTAATAATGTAGATACTTCTGCATCTGTATAAAGAATTTCCATTACATCCCATGCCGCATCTTTGTCTTTGGAATTCATATTTATTCCATAACATAATTCTGCATAAGAGTTTGCCACTGCCCACTTATCTATAATTACTGTACGAATCATTCCGTTTAATTTATTAACCCCATAATTATCAAAGCAAGCAATTGCCTGTTTATTCGCAATCATTGTCTGCCATGGCTGTGTATTGCTCAGAATATCCTGCATAATCAAGCCATCTTCATACCAGGAACGCGCCCAAGTACAAAATTCCTGAAAATCTTTTGTTTCAAACAAATTCTGTACTTCGGTTGTCTGTCCACATTCTGGAAGAACACCTATCATTTTATTATCACCAAGTCCATCCCAACTCCACTGTCCGATTAAGTGATCTCCTCCCTGAGGCGCTAAACCATAGCGTTCTGGATATTTTTCATGTGCTGCATGTAAAAATTCATCTACCTCTTCCATAGTCAGTTTCTGACCGTCTTCAATTCCAAATTCTGCTGCAATCTCTGAATCGATATTCAGTCCAAAATAATTTCCAAAGTTTCTCATATTAGGAATAGCATAAATTTTTCCATTTACAGTAGTTCCCTTCATCTCTGCTTCTGACCATACTGCTTTAAATTCCTCGGAAGCATTTGCGTAATATTCAGACAGATCAACTAACTGACCATTTTTTACATATGTAGTAAGTGGTGTGGAAAATACTGCAATCACATCCGCTTCATCTCCTGTAAACAACAGATTAGACTGCTGCTGCCAGTTACCAGTTGTGATAAAGTTCAAATCCATATGTATTTTATACTTATCTTCTGTGATCTTGTTAATCTCAGCCTCTACCTTATCTGCATCCGGCAAATCATACACTGTAGGAATATGAACATTTACACTCTTTATTCCTCCTTCATCTGATGTACCTTTTGCTGCGCCATCATCTCCTCCACCACACGCTGCCAAAGATGCTACCATTGCTGCGGTTCCAGCCAATGCAACAAATCGTTTCATACCTTTTTTCATTCTAAAATCCTCCATTCCTGTTTACTTTTTTAATTCGTACAACCCTTTGATGTCTCTTATTATAGGAAAATGAATGATTTTTAACTATAATTATAGTGATTTCGTTTGTTCTTTTCGTGATGTTTCTTTTGTCAACTTTCTCTGTTTTTCTCGCAATTATTGCTTTTATGATTTTCTTTATTTCTTTTATGACATTTTTAAATCTGTTGTTCCTTCCTATACTCCTGTGGCGTCTGATTTGTCACTTTTTTAAACATCTTTGAAAAATGCGAAAAATTATCATACCCTACTTTAGAAGCTATGATACTCACCGACAACTTTGTATGTTTCAGAAGATTTTGAGCAGATTTCATTTTTTCCATCAATAAATAATCTTTGAATGTATCTCCCGTCTGCTGTTTGAATAACCTGGAAAAATATTCTTCATTCAAATGTACATAATGTGCCACATCTGCCCTGGTAATATTTTTATTCAAATTCTTTTTTATATACTGCAACGCCTGTTCTACAGGATTTTCTCCCTCTTCCTCCTCTGTTTTTTCCATATCCTCCCAGAAAATCCCCTTTCTGTGATCTCCATTACACTCTGCACGACAACATAACTGTTCAAAAATATTCTGAAATCCATTTTCCTGTTGGGAAACGTGAGCTGGATACATACTGATTGTAAAATCCATATTGGCATCTATAAATTGATAAAAAGACTTTAATCCACAAGTAATGATCTCATCCTGCATTTCCTTTTTTTCCATGATAAGAAATACCCAATATCTGTTTTCTTTCACACTGGACACACCTGCTTTCATATTCTGCTCAAAAAACAATTCTTCCATCACATTGCCTAAAACAAGTCTTACCAGTTTTTCATCCCATATATTTGTTATCTTTTTCCATTTTTGTATCTGGATCAGTAGAGGATACACCGAACACTCTTCATATTCCGTCCGAAACATTTCTTTAAAGTGCTGGTAAATCTGATCAGCATCTTCTCCTTTTCCCCGAATCATTTTAGATACCATCGCATCTAAAATGGTGCTTCTTTGTTCCAAAACCATTTTCTGCGTATCTAACATCTGGCGTATTTTCTTACTTTGACGAATTTTTTCCCACACATTTTTCAAAACTCTTTCCACTTCTTCATACCGTACCGGTTGAAGAATATAGTCGAAACTATTCATCTGTATGGCCTTTTTCGCATATTCAAAATCTGCATGTGATGTAAGAAAAACACATTCCAATGAATCAAATTTTTCCTTTGCCCACTGGCACAAAGAGATACCATCCTCTTCAGGCATCTCAATATCACTGATCAACACATCTACCGCAAAATTCATCAACACTAATTTTGCTTCCTTTGCACTACAAGCAGTATATACCTGTTCTACAGGAAGATTTTCCCAATGTATCCCATTTTTCAAACTTTCTACAATTGCCTTCTGATCATCCACTAAAAGTACATTCATCTTTTTTCTCCTTTTCCGGTAAAATCAGTTCGCTCAAAGCTCCTTGATAACTTACAAAGCTATATTCTGCTTTTTCTCCATAAAGAAAATCACATCTTCTTTTGATATTATTGATTCCCACACTTCTTTTTCCTACCACGGTTTCTCCGTTAATTTCCTGCAATATTTCCTCCGGATATCCCTGTCCGTTATCCTGTATGATAATATCCAAATATCCCCCATTTTCTGTTGCCAGATAACTGGCTGTCACTTGAATTTCCAACGGAATTCTACTATCTCCCAGACGGGCATATTTGATACTGTTTTCCACAAAAGTATGAATAATCAAAACAGGAACCTCCCAGTTTTTTACTTTCTCATCCATAGTTATCTCACAGTGTACCGGGCGTCCCGTAATATGCTTTTGCATTTTCACATAATTATCTACAAATTCAACCTCCATATATAACGGCACAACTTCCCGTTCAGATTGCAGAAGATACCGCAGATGGGCAGATAAATTTATAATCAATTCCTGCATTTTTTCTGTCTGATTTTCCATTGCAAGAGCATTCAGCGTTTTTAAACCGTTCAGATAAAAATGGGGTTTTAACTGTAATTGAAGATACTGCATCTGTGCTTTTTGTTTTTCAATAATCTCCTCATATACCAACATCTTTTGCTCTTCCAATTCATTTATCATTTTTTCCAATGTCTGATTGATATCTTGTATTTCATAAAATCTGGTATCAATCTGTGGCACTGTTTTCGTCTCTCCATTTCTGATTTTATTCATAACTTCTGTAAGCTGTCGGATAGGTACTGCCACCTGTTTTCGTACAAATAAATACATATAAACAACAGCACACATGGAAATTAATGTTACGATCAACAATAATAATTGTTGCACATTCATAATATTCCATAAATTCATTTTATACACAGAATAAATCCATAAATCTGTATTGGGAATTCTGCATCCGTATACCTGATAATTTTTTATCACCTGATAAAAACTGTCAGAAAAATTTTTTGTCACCTCATTTAACTGTAATTTTTCTGCAAGTTCCTTATTTTTCAATGTCATTCCCATATCTGCTATAACAACATTTCTGTTTTTCCCCATTTTTTCCTGGATTTCACTTTCTATATCCTGTAAACTTATAATTCCATATATGGCAACTCTGTCCTTTTTATAAAAAAGAGAAAGATAAATATCCTCATCCACTACAACAGTAAACCAGCTTCTCATTTTTCCTTCTTGCTTTAAATTGTTCTTTAATTGCTCTTTGATTTCATTACATTCGTCAATACGGAGCTTAGTGGAATTCATTTTATACCAGGTTTTTTCCAAATTGTCATAAAAAATGAAAAAACCATCCATACTCTCTTCTGTCATCATTCTCTTTATTAAAGTTTCTTTTAACTCATAAGCATTTCCATATTCTTTTACTAGTTCTTCTTTCTTCCTTAAAGCTTGGAAATTTTCATCATTTTCGTATACATTATACAGTTGCCTATCAATTCTATACATTCCTTCTGAAAGATTTTCCACATATTCATTCATCACTCTTTGTTCTGCCCGCATATTGTCTGTTTTATATTCTCTGATCAAATATAGATCCATTAGGAGCATCAATACAAGAAATGCGCTATATCCTACCATAACAATCATTAAAATAGTTTTGTTTAAATATAATTTTTTTCGTCCGTTTTTCTTCATTTTTTTCACCAAATCACTCTCTGTCATTTGTACATAATTCTATTCTTATGGTATCACAAAATCAAAAAACTCCTCAACTGCACATGTACAATGCTGTTGAGAAGTTTTTATATTTTATCCCAATGCCACATCCAATACCATCATTAACACAAATCCCAACGCAAATCCAATGGTTCCCACATTGCTGTGTTCCCCTTCACTGGACTCCGGTATCAATTCTTCTACTACAACATAAATCATAGCTCCGGCTGCAAAAGCCAGTAGATAGGGTAAGGCTGGTTCTATATAGCGAAACAGAAGAAGTGTCATTCCTGCCGCAACAGGCTCCACGATTCCGGATCCCATACCATACAAAAATGCCTTTCCTTTGCCAACCCCTTCCTCGCTTTTCAGCGGAAGGGAAATAATTGCCCCCTCCGGAAAGTTCTGAATTGCTATTCCCAAAGAAAGAGCCATTGCTCCCGCTATGGTAATCTGTGCGTTTTCTGCCATCATCCCGGCGAACACTACGCCCACTGCCATTCCCTCTGGGATATTATGCAGAGTAACTGCCAGTACCAACATGGTAGATTTTTTTAATTTGCAATGCGGTCCCTCTGCTTGGGTACAACCCAGATGAAGATGAGGCGTTAATTTGTCCATCAAAAGTAAAAATAAAATTCCCAACAAAAATCCTGCTGCTGCCGGCATAAATGCAAACTTACCCAAATGCTCTGACTGATTCATCGCCGGTATCAGCAAAGACCATACAGAAGCAGCCACCATTACGCCGGAGGCAAACCCTAAAAGCGCCTTTTGAACTAATGGTTTTAATTGATTTCTGAGGAAAAAAACACAGGCGGCTCCTGCAGTTGTTCCGATAAATGGAATCATGATACCTAAAAATATTTCCATTTTTCCCTCCCTTTATCGTGTAATCGCTTTAATACTCTCTGCATCTCCCATTACCATCAAAGTTTCATCCGGTGAAAATATATGATCCTGATGAGGTAACGGTTGAATCTTTCCATTTTTCTTTGTGGCAAGAATACTTACTTTATACCTGTTCCGTACAGCCATTTCAACAATACTTTTTCCATACCAATTTACCGGAACGGCAATTTCATAGATTGCATAATCAGAATCCAATACAATATAGTCGAAAATATTTTCTGCTCCAAATTTCACAGCCAGCCGTTCTGCCAGTTCTCTTTCTCCATAAACCACATAATCTGCGCCATTTCTCAACAGTATTTTTTTATGCACATCTCTGTTTGCCCGTGCAATTACATAAGGCGCTCCCAAATCTTTCAAAAGTACTGTGATTTCCAATACTGTCTGGAAATTATCACCGATTCCTACAACACACAAATCAAAATTATCCACTCCAAGACTATGCATAAAACGCTCGTCTGTTGCGTCCCCAATCTGAATATTTTGAATGATTTCCACGCAGGAATCTGCTCTTTCTTCATTCCACTCAATGGCAAGTACTTCATTTCCCTCTTCAATCAGCTTTCTGGCCATATGACGTCCAAATCTTCCCAGACCAATTACTAATATTGTCTTCATTACCAAATTCCTCCTAACCTATCTGCACTTTTTCCAACGGCAATTTGGAAGCAACCATCTTTCTCTCCGATGAGAACGACATAAGGATCGTAATAGATCCTACTCTTCCAACAAACATCAAAATCGTTAGTAATATTTTCGATACCATTCCTACTTCCGGCGTAATTCCCAGGGTAAGACCTACCGTACCCATCGCAGAAGTAGTCTCAAAAAAGGCTGTCATCATAGGTACTGCTTCCAGTTTGGAAATAACCATAGCAGAACCGCCTGCCAAAAACAGATAAATCATAAATACACAGGCTGCCGTTCTCATGACACCGTCTTCCATCCTTCTTCCAAACGCTTCTTCTGTCTTCTTTCTCTTGAAAACAGATATAATACTAATACAAAGTACTGCAAAAGTAGTCGTCTTGATACCTCCTGCTGTAGATCCCGGAGAACCGCCGATCAGCATCAGAATACTCATAAGAAAACGGCTGGCTTCTGTCATCTGTGTCAGATCTATCGTATTAAAACCTGCCGTACGAACTGTTACCGACTGGAACAAAGCGTTTAATATCTGTTCTGGAATTTCTTTTCCTGCTGTTCCCGCCTCTCCATATTCCATAAGGAAAATTACAATTGCTCCAAAAGTAATTAAAAATACGGTGGTCACTACCACAATTTTCGTGTGCAGTCTGAATTTTTTAAAATGAAACTTACACTCCAACATATCTTTCCAGACCATAAATCCCAAACCGCCAACAATAATTAATGCCATGATAATAAAATTCAGATACCAATTATTTCCCATAAGTGTAAGAGAAGAAAATTGTTCCTCTCCACCCATCAGATCAAATCCGGCATTACAAAATGCTGAAATGGAATGAAAGACAGAGAAATAAATCCCTTTCCCCCATCCATAGCGGGGCACAAAAATTCCTGACAACAAAACAGCTCCCAGACCCTCCACCAGAAGAGTTCCCCATAAAATAAAACGGGTCATTCTCACCATACCACCCACCTGCGGTGCAGATATGGAATTTTGCAGTAAAAATCTTGAATTTAATCCTATCTTATAAGTAGTCAGTGACATGATCCACATTACAATTGTCATAAATCCCAGACCACCAATCTGGATCATAGACAGGATCACCAACTGTCCAAATGTTGTCCAATGGGTATACGTATCAAATCGAACCAAACCTGTCACACAGGTGGCAGATGTAGCTGTAAACAGAGAATCTGTAAAACTTGCCCCTCCTTCTCCCTTTTGAGCAATGGGTAACATTAATAAAATTGTTCCCACCAAAATAATAATCAAAAATACCGTTGGGATGATTTTTACTGAAGATGTATGCCTGACTTTAAACAATATTTTTTCATGTATATCTTTTATTTTGGTTTTCATATTTTCCATTTCACTATCCTTATATCATACTCTCATTTTCTGTTCTAATCTAAATGGAATACGGTCTGAAGATCTGTACTCACCGGACTGTTATCTGGATTTGTCTCCATAATATCTGCCATATAGTCCCACCATTTTCTGTTGATCGCAGTATCTGCTCCTTTTTTCCATAATTCTTCATCTTCAATTTCAATATATCCAAAAAGTGTCAAAGTTTCTTTATCCAGAAAAATCGTATAATTTTTTCCTCCATGCTCATGAATCATTTCTTTCATCTCCGGCCACAGAAGATTATGACGACGTTCATATTCTTTCTCCTGTCCGGGAAATAATTTCATCTTAAATCCTTTCACCATTTTCTTATTTCTCCTTTATCTTATTTGGTATGTTCATTATATGTTTTCTCTAAAATGAATTCAACCTTTTTTATCACCAAAAAATGCTGGAAAAAAGAAACAGACAGGCACAACTTATACAAGTTATTCCTGTCCTTAAAATGATACTGGTTTCACAGTATCCATAACTTTTTGTTACTCACAAAGTTCTTTCAAAATATCTTTTACATACTCTATTTTATTGCATTTCCACGCATTTTCGCCGCAGAACACAAGAGCATTTTCTGTTTCTCCTTTTGCCGCTTTCACCAATGCCCTTGTAATACAGTATGGTGTATTCCCAGGATCGCATGTCTTAATACACTGATAACATTTTTTCACCGGTTCTTTCTTATCTTTCCTCCGGACAAAGGTATTTCCTACTGCTCTTCCTATCATTCCCACCGGACTGTCCACCAGAACGATATCTTCTTGTGATACATTGATATATGCTTTTTTATATTCTTCCGCTGCATCACATTCATACGTCGTGACAAAACGTGTTCCCATCTGTACTCCATCTGCTCCCAATTCCAAAGCATGAAGAAAATCTTCCCTGTCAAAAATCCCTCCTGCCACAATCACAGGAATTTTTTTCTGATATTTTTTTTCATATTCATGTATGAATTCAATAATTTGTCTGATTTCCTGTTCATAAACTTCCGGTGTAAATAGTTCCAACTGTTTTCTTGAAAATCCCAGATGACCTCCCGCTTTTGGTCCCTCGATCACCACCAGATCCGGCGCCCGGTGATAATGTCGATCCCACATCTTACAAATAACTTTCGCGGATTTTAAAGTAGATACAATAGGCGCAATTTTCGTTTTGCTTCCTTCTACGATTCCAGGTAAGTCCACAGGTAATCCTGCTCCAGATATAATAAGATCCACACCTGCTTCCACTGCTGCTTTTACATAATCTTCATACCTTTGCGTGGCTACCATAATATTGATGCCAATAATTCCTCCATTGGCAATTTCTCTTGCCTTACATACTTCCTTTTTGATCGCTTTTAAATTTGTTCCTATGGGATCTTTTTCAAATCCTTCCTCCTGAAATCCAATCTGGGCGGCAGATAAGATTCCCACTCCCCCACAGGCAGCCACTGTTCCCGCCAGACGGGAAAGACTGATTCCAACTCCCATACCTCCCTGAATCACAGGAACCGGGGCAGTTAATTCTCCTATTTTTAATGGTTTTATTTTACTATCCATATGCTTACCTTTACTTTCCTGCTGCAATTCATCCTGTTATTTTTCAACTACATTTTCCTGAATCGCTCGTATCTCTCCTGTGCCAGCATTTCTCCTGATTTTTCACTTTTTTCCTTCAAAAATTCATCCAACCGTTCACTCATTCTATTTGCCAGATCAGGTAAATTTTCTTCTGATGCTTCTGTTATTTCCGGAATCACCCATTCCACGATATCCATTTGCTTCAGATCTTGTGCAGTAATTTTCATGATTTTGGAAGCTTCTTTTGCTCTTTTTCCATCCTTCCATAAAATAGATGCAAAGCCTTCCGGCGAAAGAATGGAATAGGTGGCATTTTCCATCATCCAAACTTCGTTGGCCACAGCAAGACCTAAAGCTCCGCCGCTTCCTCCCTCTCCAATCAGTATACTGACTACGGGAATTTTCAAACCGGACATTTCCATCAGATTTCTTGCAATCGCTTCTCCCTGCCCTCTTTCTTCTGCGCCTATCCCACAGGCTGCTCCCGGAGTATCCACAAAACAGATAACAGGACGCCCAAATTTTTCTGCCTGTTTCATTAACCGAAGCGCCTTTCTATAACCTTCCGGAGACGCCATTCCAAAATTTCTATGGATATTATCTTTTACATTTTTTCCTTTTTGCTGACCGATCACTGTTACCGGCTGTCCCCGAAACATACCAATTCCGCCAATCACCGCGCCATCATCTCGAAATGCTCTGTCTCCATGCAACTCATAGAATTCATCAAACATCTGCTGAATATATTCCATGCTGGTAGGACGGAATTTACTTCGGGAGATTTCCACTCTGTCCCAGGCAGATAAACAAGCGCTTTTTGTACTTTCTTTCTGTTTATTGTTCTCTGTCTGTACCGGGATTTCTTTTCTTTTTTCTCTGTAATTTTCATATGTCATACACGGTTGATGGACTTTTATTAAATGACTGATTACTTCTTTCAGTTCCCTTCTTTCCACCACGCCGTCAATAATTCCTTTTTCCACAAGAAATTCTGCCCTTTGAAATCCTTCCGGCAATTTTTCTCCTATGGTCTGAGCAATTACCCTTGGTCCGGCAAATCCGATCAATGCTCCAGGCTCTGCTAAAATCACATCTCCCAACATGGCAAAGCTTGCAGTAACTCCTCCCGTAGTAGGATCGGTCAATACAGGCAGATAGAATAATCCCGCATCACTGTGACGTTTGATTGCTGCGGAAGTCTTTGCCATCTGCATTAAAGATACAATCCCCTCCTGCATTCTGGCTCCGCCGGAACTACAAAATAAAACTACTGGTAATTTTTCTTCCAGCGCTTTTTCAAAAGCTCTTGTGATTCTTTCTCCCACTACATATCCCATACTGCCCATTAAAAATCTGGCGTCACATACCCCCAGAACTGTTCTGACACCATTGACCAGGCATTCTCCTACTGTCACCGCTTCAGATAAATGTGTCTTTTCTCTGAGCATCTCCAGCTTTTCCTCATACCCCGGATAATCCAGAGGATTTTTCTCTTCCATCTGAGAAAACCATTCCTGAAAGCTTCCTTTGTCAGCCACCATACGGATTCGGGTCTTTGTTTTTATTCGAAAATATCCTTCACATTTAGGGCATACATAACCTTGTGCTTTTACATCCTCCCGATAAACCATCTGTCCGCATTTGGGACATTTCAGCCACAGTCCGGCTGGTACGGAAGGTTCTTCCTTTTTTTGTTCATCCTCTCCTCTTTCTCCAAAAAGAGCAGCCGTTTTTTTAAACATATGTGTCAATTTTGCCATTTCTACATAAACCTCTCTCCGCAATTCTTTCTCTTGCCAGAAAAATATTCAACCCATTTCCATATCACAACATTTTTTCTGCAAAATGTCTGGGAATAAAATCTGTTGTAATGTCTCCCTTTTGGAAATCCTCATGATTCAATATTTCATATTGAAAATCTACATTCGTAGTCACACCATCAATAATCAACTCTCCCAGTGTACTTCTCATTTTATCAATGGTTTCCTGTCTGTTTCTTCCATGCACAATCACTTTTGCTATCATGGAATCATAATAGGGCGGAATTTCATACCCATTATATACCGCAGTATCAATCCTCACTCCGTTTCCTCCTGGAAGATGTACTTCCCGGATCACCCCTGGACAGGGACGAAAATGATTGTTCGGATCTTCTGCATTAATCCGGCACTCCATTGCATGACCGTTTAAATGAATCTCTTCCTGAGAAATACTCAATGGTTTCCCTTCTGCTATAGAAATCATTTCTTTCATCAAATCCACTCCGGATACCATTTCAGTCACCGGATGTTCCACCTGAATCCGGGTGTTCATTTCCATAAAATAAAAATTCTGATCCCTATCTAAAAGAAATTCAATGGTTCCCGCACTTTTATAATTCACAGCTTTCGCTGCTTTTATGGCTGCTTCTCCCATCCTCTTTCGAAGTTGTGGCGTCAATGCCACACTGGGAGACTCTTCTATCATTTTCTGATGATGCCTCTGAATGGAACAATCTCTTTCCCCCAGCTGTACCACATTTCCATATGCATCTGCCAGAATCTGAAATTCAATATGACGGGGATCTTGAATATATTTTTCAATATACATGGTATGATCCCCAAATCCTCTCACTGATTCCAACTGTGCTACTTTAAAATTTTCTTCAAAATCTTCCGGATTATAGGAAATTCTCATTCCCTTTCCTCCTCCTCCGAAAGAAGCTTTAATCATCACCGGATATCCTATTTCTTCTGCCAGCT
This sequence comes from Oliverpabstia sp., assembly GCA_034114925.1. GTDB lineage: Bacteria > Bacillota > Clostridia > Lachnospirales > Lachnospiraceae > Oliverpabstia. The sequence goes on along the minus strand of JAXEUM010000141.1, from coordinate 6,642 downwards.
TTTTTCCTGCCTGTGCATCATAAACGGGTTCTTTCGTTCCCGGAACTACGGGAACTCCCGCCTCCATCATGGTTTTTCTTGCCTCAGATTTATTTCCCATTTTATCCATCATTTCTGCGGAGGGACCAATAAATGTGATATGGCACTTCTGACACATCTCTACAAATCTGCTGTTTTCTGATAAAAAACCAAATCCAGGATGTATCGCATCTACTTTTGCCGCAATACATGCACTGAGTATTCTCTCCATATTCAGATAACTTTCTGTGGCAGGTGCCGGTCCGATACAGATTGCTTCATCTGCCAACTGTGTATGCAGCGCCTCTTTATCTGCTTCTGAATATACCGCCACTGTTGCGATACCCATTTCCCTGCAAGCCCGGATAATCCGTACTGCAATCTCTCCTCGATTGGCAATCAATATCTTTCGAAACATACGCTTCTCTCCTTTATCATCCAATAGCAACCGTTAATTCTGCTGTTGCAGCTACCTTTCCATCTACCGTAGCAGTTGCCTTAGCAATAGCAATCGGTCCTTTTTGTTTTATTAATTCCGTTTCAAGAAGCAATACATCTCCGGGAACCACTTTTTTCTTAAATTTACAATGATTAATACCGCCAAAATACGCTGTCTTTCCTTTAAACTGGTCACAGCTTAACACACATACTGCTCCCACCTGAGCTAATGCCTCGATAATCAAAACTCCCGGCATTACCGGTTCTTCCGGAAAATGTCCACGAAAATAATATTCATCATAGGTTACACATTTTTTTCCAACTCCCCGAACTCCCGGCTCCAATTCTTCTATGGTATCCACCAGAAGAAATGGGTGACGGTGAGGAATAATATCCATAATTTCTCTGGTACTTAAAACTGACATTTTCTTTCCTGCCTTCCTCTATCTATTCTTTTTTATTTCTGCTTAATCACAAATAATGGCTGCCCATATTCCACCATCTGACCATTTTCAGCCAGAATCTTCTCTACCACGCCGTCATATTCACATTCAATCTCATTCATCAGCTTCATAGCCTCGATAATACCAAGTGTCTGTCCCTTTTTGACAACATCGCCAACCTGAATAAATGGAGCTTCCTCTGGTGCTGAAGCGCTGTAAAAAGTCCCTACCAAAGGAGCCTTCACTGTCTCTCCCTCCACCATTTCTTCCGTCTCTTCCGGCAATTGAGATTCTGTTATTCCTGTCGGATATGATAATGTGGGAATAACGGCTGATTCTTTTCCCGATGTGACCACAATCTCTTTTCCCATAGATATTTTAAAATCTCCTTCTTTCATGGAAAACTGTGTCAATTCAGAAGAAGAAACCGTTTTTATCAAAGTAATCAGATTTTCAAACTCCATCCTTATTCCTCCACATATTTTTTAATCAGTAAACTGGCATTATGACCGCCGAATCCCAGGGAATTAGTAAGTGCATAATCGATATTTTCTTCCACGCCTTCTCCAGCCACATAGTTCAGATCCATTTCTTCATCCTGCGTCTGGTATCCTGCTGTTGCATGAATAAATCCTTCCTGGATTTCTTTTACACACGCGATAAATTCCACTGCACCTGCTGCTCCCAGCAAATGACCGATCATAGATTTTGTAGAATTAATTTTCATCTTATATGCATGCTCTCCAAAAAGATATTTAATAGCTCTCGTCTCAAACAAATCATTGTGATGTGTGGCTGTTCCGTGTGCATTGATATACATAATCTCTTCTTTGTTCATTCCCGCTTCTTTAATCGCCATTTCCATCGCTTTTGCTGCTCCGGAACCATCCTCTGCAGGAGAAGTAATATGGTAAGCATCACTGGTGGCTCCATATCCCACTACTTCAGCCAAAATAGTGGCGCCTCTTTTTTGGGCATGTTCCAATTCCTCCAAAACAACTACCCCTGCTCCTTCTCCCATGACAAATCCACTTCTGTTTTTATCGAATGGAAGAGAACATTTTTCAGGATCGTCTGATTGGGATAATGCCGTCAATGCTGTAAAACCGGCAATCCCCACGGGACAGATACTGGCTTCTGTTCCTCCGGCCAGCATTACATCTGCATCATTGCACTGAATACTTCTGTAAGCTTCACCTATCGAATGTGTTCCTGTAGCGCAGGCTGTCACCACATTCAGACTTTTCCCCTTTAATCCCAACTGAATAGAAACATTTCCCGCAGCCATATTGGAAATCATCAATGGAACCAATAATGGATTTACTCTGGAAGGTCCTTTGTCCTGAATTTTATTACATGCAGCTTCTGCTGCCTGAAGACTTCCCACACCGGATCCAATGGAACAGCCTACCCGATAAGGATCTTCCTGTTCCATATTAAGACCTGCATTTTCAAATGCTTCTTTTGCCGCCGCTACTCCATACTGGCAAAATAATTCCATTCTTTTCGCCGCTTTAAAATCCATGTGATCTTTTGCGTTAAAATTCTTTACTTCAGCCGCCAGTTTCACTTTATAATCCGTGGTATCAAAACGGGTAATTTCTCCAAAACCCAATTTTTTATGTTTCATACCATTCCAAAATTCATCTACATTATTTCCAATCGGGGTAACTGCACCCATTCCGGTAACTACAACTCTTCTCATATTCTCTCCTTACATCGCCATTCCGCCGTCTACATGAATCACCTGACCTGTGATATAATCCGCTTTGTCAGAAGCAAGAAATGCAATCATTTCTGCTATATCTTTTGTTTCTCCAAATCGTTTCAGCGGTATTTGTCCCGTCACATTTTCCCGTATACTTTCCGGAAGAACTTCTGTCATTTCTGTCTTTATAAATCCCGGAGCCACTGCATTGACACAAATCCCTCTGCTGGCCAGTTCTCTTGCCATTGTTTTTGTAAGACCTATAATTCCGGCTTTTGATGCCGCATAATTAGCCTGCCCTGCATTTCCCAATACACCGGATACGGAAGCTACATTAATAATCTTACCGCTTCTTTGTCGAAGCATCTGCCGGGACAGATGACGTATGGTGTTAAAACATCCTTTTAGATTGATTTCTATCACTTTATCAAAATCTTCTTCACTCATTTTCATGATCAGATTATCTCTTGTTATCCCTGCATTATTGACCAGAATATCTATATGTCCATATTCTTTGATCAAATTTTGTATCATTTCTTCTGTCTGTGAGTAATCTGCCACATTACATTGATAGACAGCTCCTTCTCCGCCATTCTTTTTTATACTTTCCAATACGTCCAGAGCTTTTTGGCGAGAACCGTTATAATTAATAACCACAAATATTCCTTCTCTTGCCAGCGTACATGCTGTCTCTTTCCCAATTCCTCTGCTGGCGCCTGTGATCAATGCTACCTTTTTATCCATTTCCTGCTCCTCTTTAAAAATCCAATTTTTCCAGATCCTCTAACTTTTCAATATTTATTCCTTTTACATTTCTGTCTATTTTTCTTAGAAATCCGGTAAGTGTCTTTCCCGGTCCGATTTCTACAAAGGTATCTACTCCGTCTTCAATCATTCGTTCCACACTCTGCTGCCATTTTACAGGAGAATATACCTGCTCTTTTAAAAGATCCTTTATCTTTGATTTATCTTTCACATAATCCGCCGTCACATTTGTAATATACGGAACAGAAATATCCTGGATTTTCACAGTTTCCAAAACCTCTCCCAGTTTTTCTCCTGCTTCTTTTAACATCAATGAATGAAATGGACCACTTACCTTCAGAGGAATGCATCGTTTCGCTCCTGCTTCCTTCAGTTTCGAAGATGCCGTTTCCACCGCCTTACTTTCCCCTGTAATGACAATTTGTCCGGGGCAATTGTAATTTGCTACAGAAACTATTCCTTCTGTCTCTTCACAGATTTTTGCGATTTTTTCTCCGTCCATTCCCAAAACAGCGCTCATAGCTCCTCCTGTCGGAACAGCTTCCTGCATCAAAATTCCTCTTTTCCGAACTACACGAAAGGCATCTTCCAAAGATAAAACTCCAGATGCAAGTAAGGCTCCATATTCTCCCAGACTTAATCCACCATGAACCTGCCCTTTGATTCCCTTCTCCTGAATCGCTGCCAGTATCGCTGCTTCTGTCGCCAGCATGGCAATCTGCGTATACTCTGTCACATGAATATTTTCATTTTCCTCAAAACATAACTTGGGTATATCTAATCCTGTTACCTCGGATGCAATCTCATATACTTTTCTGCTTGCAGAAATATTTTCAAAAAAATCTTTTCCCATTCCCACATACTGAGCGCCCTGTCCAGGAAAAATAAAAGCCAGTTTCTTCATTTCCAACTCCTTTATTTTGATTATCAAACTATTTATTTAAAAAATATGAAGTAACTTCTCTGCTTCATTCATTACTTCTTCAATAATTTCACGACAACTCTGTTTTCTGTCAATCAAACCTGCTATCTGTCCTGCCATCACGCTTCCTCTGGTTACGTCGCCTTCAATTACCGCTTTTCGCAAAGCTCCCAGAGTCATATACTCTAACTCTTCAAAAGAAGCGCCTTCTTTTTCTTTTTGCAGATATTCCTTTGACATCTGATTTCTCAGGATACGAATAGGATGCCCCGTAGATTGACCTGTTACCACCGAATCAATATCTTTTGCTTTGATAATTCTTTCTTTATAATTATCATGCACAATAGATTCATCTGCCACTACAAATCGTGTTCCCATCTGAACTGCTTCTGCTCCCAACATCCAAGCTGCTGCAAATCCTCTTCCATCACCAATTCCACCGGCTGCTATTACAGGGATATTTACTGCGTCTACAATCTGGGGAACCAATGTCATCGTGGTCTGTGAACCAATATGGCCTCCTGCTTCCATCCCTTCCACAACAACAGCATCTGCCCCACATCTTTCCATCCGCTTTGCCATAGCAACGGAAGCCACCACTGGAATTACTTTGATACCAGCTTCTTTCCACATGGACATAAACTTTTCAGGAGTTCCTGCGCCAGTAGTAATTGCAGGGATCTCTTCTTCCACTACCAAGTTTGCTATATCCTCTGCATTTGGATTTAATAACATAATATTTACGCCAAAAGGATTGTTCGTAAGTTCTTTAGCCTTTCTGATTTCTTCCCGCACAATATCTGCCGGAGCGCTGGCAGCACCAATCAACCCGAAACCGCCAGCTTCTGAAACTGCCGCCGCTAAATGATGCTCTGCCACCCAAGCCATTCCTCCCTGAATGATCGGATACTTAATTCCCAATAATTCAGTCACTCTTGTTTTCATAATATTCTCCTCATTGTTTTTATACACATATTGTTCAGAAAAGGTGTGGACTATGCCTCCACACCTTTATCTTTCAAATAATTCATAACACTTCCCACTGTTGTAAGTTCCGCAAGCTCTTCTGCCGGAATCTCAATTTCATATTTTTCTTCCAGAGCCATAACCAATTCAAATAAATCTAAAGAATCAGCTCCCAGATCATCTTTAAAAGATGTTGCCTCTGTAATAACCGCCTCATCACAATTTAACTGCTCTGCAATAATCTCTTTCATTTCTTCAAACATAATAATTCTCCTTTTATGAATACATTTATTTTAACTTCAAATATTTTGATATTCAAAGTATATAACCGAATATATATTTTGTCAATACAAAAAATAAACTTCCAAAAAGAAAAATATTTCTATCGGAAGTTTCTGCTATTACTTATCCACATTTATTCTAATTTTTCCGTATATTGTTCACATTGTTCTTGATTTTGTTTATTCTTGTGGAAAACTCCACTCCTATATACCAGGGATAAAAGATTATTTTTAAATATTGCGATACAAAAAAATCGCTTTGATAAATATCAAAGCGATTTCAAAATGAGGCATCGGGGATTCGAACCCCGGACAACTTGATTAAAAGTCAAGTGCTCTACCGACTGAGCTAATACCCCACGAATGCCCAGAACCGGAATCGAACCAGTGACACGAGGATTTTCAGTCCTCTGCTCTACCAACTGAGCTATCTGGGCAAGAGTTGCGGGAGCAGGATTTGAACCTGCGACCTTCGGGTTATGAGCCCGACGAGCTTCCAGACTGCTCCATCCCGCGATATATTTCTATCTCTTTCATGAGATAAATGGATGGAGGTGGATTCGAACCACCGAAGCAATTTGCAGCAGATTTACAGTCTGTCCCCTTTGGCCACTCGGGAATCCATCCAAATATTAACATATGAAATTGTCAATATCACACTGTTTATTCAGTGTAAAGCCGATGATCGGACTCGAACCGATAACCTGCTGATTACAAATCAGCTGCTCTGCCAATTGAGCCACATCGGCTTAAAAAAATGGGACCTACAGGGCTCGAACCTGTGACCCTCTGCTTGTAAGGCAGATGCTCTCCCAGCTGAGCTAAGATCCCATTTCATATGTCATGAAGTTTTCTTCATGAACGACCCAGAAGGGACTCGAACCCTCGACCTCCGCCGTGACAGGGCGGCGCTCTAACCAACTGAGCCACTAGGCCTCATATACCTTGAAAACTGCATACACGTTACATCCTTACTTCTTCCTGCGATGACCACTCGCTTACCTTACCTAAGCACTCAGGTCAAACCCTCGACCTATTAGTAACAGTCAGCTACATACATTACTGTACTTCCACCTCTGCCCTATCTACCTCGTCGTCTTC
>JAXEUM010000140.1:0-7235 GCA_034114925.1 Oliverpabstia sp. | reverse complement strand
AAAGGACGGAGCAGGTTTGCTCAATCCTTTAAATTACTATCTAAGACAGGTTGGAATATAAGTTGTAGAGCCGTATACGAGACCCGTACGTACGGTTCAATGAGAGGGAGATAACTCTTGCAGTTATTTCTCTACTCTATTATATTATGATATATTCCGGTCCCAAGAGGTTGCCGACAGATTCTGTGTTTGAGTAAATAATGGATGGAGATCCAAGAGGAAAGAGGGAAAAATATGAGTGGAATCATGATGATGGTAATCGGCATTGTAGTATTGGGAGGAGCGTATCTTCTGTATGGCCGTTACCTGCAGAAAAAGTGGGGGATTGACCCCAATGCAAAAACACCGGCATATGAAATGGAAGATGGTGTGGATTATGTGCCGGCAGATACGAATGTGGTCTTTGGTCATCAATTTGCATCCATTGCAGGAGCCGGACCGATCAATGGTCCAATTCAGGCGGCGATCTTCGGATGGCTTCCGGTATTGCTTTGGATTTTGGTAGGCGGTGTATTTTTTGGAGCCGTACAGGATTTTGCTTCTATGTATGCTTCTGTAAAAAACAAAGGTCGTACGATCGGATATATTATTGAAGAGTATATAGGTAAGGTTGGTAAGAAATTATTTCTTTTATTTTGCTGGTTGTTCTGTATTTTGGTTGTAGCTGCTTTTGCAGATGTAGTAGCAGGTACATTTAACGGATTTCTGGAGGATGGTGCCAAAATTACTGCCAATGGAGCAGTAGCAACCACATCCATGATTTTTATTGTGGAAGCAGTTGCGTTGGGAATGCTTTTGAAATACGGGAAGCTGAATAAATGGGTGAATACGGCAATCGCCATTGCTTTGCTTGTGGCAGCGGTAGCTTTGGGATTAAAATTCCCCATGTATATATCCCGTGATGTATGGCACATTATCATCTTTGTTTACATATTAGTAGCATGTGTAGTACCGGTGTGGGCGTTGCTGCAGCCCCGGGATTATCTGAATAGTTATCTGTTGATTTTTATGATTGTAGGAGCAGTCATTGGTGTCTTCGTTGCTAATCCATCCTGTAATCTGAATGCATTTAACGGTTTTAATGTGGACGGACAGTATCTGTTCCCCATTCTTTTTGTTACGATTGCCTGTGGAGCAGTGTCCGGTTTCCATTCACTGGTATCTTCCGGTACTGCATCAAAACAGATTAAAAATGAGAAAAATATGCTTCCGGTATCTTTTGGAGCTATGTTGATGGAAAGTATGCTTGCTGTCATTGCTTTAATTGCAGTTGCTTCTTTTGCAGATGGGGAAGCTGCCGCACAGGGACTTACCACACAGCCTCAGATTTTTGCCGGCGCTATTGCAAATTTCCTGTCAGCAGCAGGACTTCCTCATTCGTTGGTATTTACGCTGATCAATCTGGCGGTTTCTGCTTTTGCGCTGACTTCACTGGATTCGGTTGCCCGTGTAGGCCGACTGTCCTTTCAGGAATTTTTCCTGGATGATGATGTGGATGAGAAGAATATGAGTCCTTTCCTGAAAGTGGTGACGAATAAGTATTTTGCAACGATCATTACTCTTGTTCTTGCATATATGTTGGCAAAAGTGGGATATGCAGAGATCTGGCCGCTGTTTGGTTCCGCCAATCAGTTACTTTCTGTATTGGCTTTGGTTGCCTGTGCAGTATTCCTGAAAAAGACAAAACGTCAGGGCGTGATGCTCTGGATTCCTATGGGATTTATGATGGCGGTAACATTTACAGCGCTTACCATGACTATCGTGAAACTGACAACAGCTTTCATGACAACCGGTTTGAGCTTTGGAAATACCTTGCAGTTGATATTTGCGGTATTACTTTTGCTTTTAGGTGTGATCGTAGCAATTCAGGGAATTAAAAAATTGATGGAAAAATCAAATAAATAACAGAAAGACCATTTGAAGTGGAAAATCCATTTCAAATGGTCTTTTTTCTGTGGTATAATTCTTGATAAGTAATGGTTGTGTATTGGATAATAGAATCATATATTTTGAAGTTGATCAGGAGGTGTTTTTTATGAAGAATTATTCAGAAGATGCAAACAAATTATACCATATACAGGTGGCTCCGGGAGAAGTGGGACGTTATGTAATAATGCCGGGAGATCCTAAACGGTGTGCTAAAATTGCAGAGTATTTTGAAAATCCGGTTCTGATTGCGGATAACCGGGAATATGTAACATATACAGGAACATTAGATGGAGTGAAGGTGAGCGTGACTTCCACAGGAATCGGTGGTCCTTCCGCAGCAATAGCCATGGAAGAATTATATCGCTGTGGAGCAGATACGTTTGTAAGAATCGGAACTTGTGGAGGAATGCAGCCGGAGGTGAAAAGTGGTGATGTGGTGATAGCGACAGGCGCGATCCGTATGGAAGGAACCAGCAGAGAATTTGCTCCTATGGAATTTCCGGCAGTAGCAGATCTGACGGTGACGAACGCTTTGGTGGATGCGGCAAAACAAAAAAGCTATCCTTTCCATGCAGGGGTTGTACAGTGTAAGGATTCTTTTTATGGTCAGCATGAACCGGAGACAAAACCGGTAAGTTATGAATTGATAAATAAATGGGAGGCATGGAAAAGGCTGGGATGTCTTGCCTCTGAAATGGAATCTGCAGCCCTGTTTGTGGTGGCAAGCTACCTTCATGTGCGGGCTGGCTCCTGTTTCTTAGTGGTTGCCAACCAGGAACGGGAAAAACTGGGACTGGAAAATCCGGTAGTACATGATACAGATATGGCGATTCAGGTAGCAGTAGAAGCTATCCGCAAATTGATTCAGGAAGATAAGGAAAAATAAGGGAGAAAGCATATGGAGAACAAAGAAATTTTATGTCATGTGGATCACACATTATTAACGCAGACAGCAACCTGGGAGGAAATTCGTCAGATTTGTGAGGACGGAGTGAAATATCAGGTGGCTTCTGTCTGTATTCCTCCCAGTTATGTGAAACAGGCCAGCGAATATTTAAAGGGAAGGCTTCCTGTTTGTACAGTCATAGGATTTCCCAATGGATATATGACAACTGAGGGAAAGGAATGGGAAACGAAGGACGCACTGGCAAATGGCGCTTTGGAAATTGATATGGTTGTGAATCTGGGTTGGATAAAAGATGGCAGGTATGATCTGGTGGAAGAAGAAATACGACGTTTAAAAGAAATCTGTGGAGAGAAGGTTTTAAAGGTGATCATTGAGACTTGCCTGCTCACAGAAGAAGAGAAGATCAGGATGTGTCACGTTGTAACCAGAGCAGGAGCTGATTATATCAAAACTTCTACAGGATTTTCGAAGGGAGGAGCAACCTTTGAAGATATCAAACTTTTCTCGGAACATATAGGACCGGGTGTAAAGATGAAAGCAGCGGGAGGAATTTCCTCTCTGGAAGATGCAGAGAAGTTTTTGGCTTTGGGGGCGGACCGCCTGGGAACCAGCCGGATTATTAAGCTGATCCGACAGGAAGAAGCATCAGGGTATTAAGGTATCTCATTATAGATAGAAAAAATAAATGTAGAGAGAAAAATATTATGGAGAAGAAGCAGATTCAAAAAATGATCGATCTGGCGATAGAGCAGTTATCCTTTGCCTATACGCCCTATTCCGGATTTCAGGTAGGGGCAGCCTTGCTTACGAAAGAGGGAAAAATATATACAGGCTGTAATATTGAAAACGCAGCCTATTCTCCTACGAATTGTGCGGAAAGAACTGCATTTTTTAAGGCAGTCAGCGAGGGAGAAAGACAGTTTCAGGCAATTTGCATTGTGGGAGGAAAAAACGGAGTTCTTACAGAGTATACGGCCCCCTGTGGCGTCTGCCGTCAGGTAATGATGGAATTTTGTAACCCCGATTCTTTTCAGATTATTCTGGCAAAAGACAGGGAAACGTATAAAATATTTTCCCTGAGAGAATTACTTCCTATGGGATTTGGACCGGATAATCTTGCCTGAAGGTGGGGAGAAAGGAGAAGGGAATGACTACGGAAGAATTAAAAGAGCTGCCGAAGGTGGAACTTCACTGTCACCTGGATGGTTCTCTTAGTAGAAATTTTCTGGAACAAATGTTACACAGACAGGTAAGGGAAGAAGAATTGTCTGTGGGAATGGATTGTCAAAGTCTGGAAGAATATCTGGAAAAATTTGATTTACCCTGTTCCTGTCTTCAGACTGAGGAAGGATTGGAAGGCGCGGGGTATGATATTTTGCACACTATGAGTCTGGAAAATGTGTGCTACAGTGAAATACGTTTTGCACCGTTACTGTCAGTGAATGAAAAACTGAGTACACAAAAGGTTCTTGAGGCTTTGCTTCGTGGACTGGAAAAGGGAAAAAGAGATTTTGGGGTGGAATATAATGTAATTACCTGCGCTATGCGCCATCACAGTCAGGAAGAGAATCTGAAAATGATTCGCACTTCCCGGGAGTTTTTGGGAGAAGGAGTCTGTGGGGCAGATCTGGCCGGAGCAGAGGCTCAGTACCCCATGTCTCAGTTTATGGAGTTATTTCGGCAAACAAAGAAACTGGGAATGCCTTTTACACTTCATGCGGGAGAATGCGGAAGCGTTCAAAATATTGTGGATGCTGTGGAGGTCGGCGCCAGACGAATTGGTCATGGAATTGCCATGAGAGAAAATGCTCGGGTACAGCGGATGGTGGAAAAGGCCGGAGTGGGCGTGGAAATGTGTCCCGTCAGTAATCTACAGACGAAGGCTGTAAAAAGGCTGGAGGAATATCCCGTGAGAGAATTTTTGAACAGAGGTTTATTGGTTTCTGTGAACACAGATAACCGGACAGTGAGCAGAACTTCGCTTACCGGAGAACTGGAATTTCTTCAGAAAAACTGGGATATTCGTGGGGAGGATATTTTTCAGATGATGAAAAATGGCATAGCCACATCATTTGCAGATGACAGCATAAAAGACAGGATTTATCGTAAGCTGTTACAGGAATTTTAAGTAAAAAGAAGGCAGATGGAAATCGGGGTGAATGAAATGAGTCATTATAAAAGAATATTTGTGATTGTGCTGGATTCTCTGGGGATTGGAGCAATGCCGGATTCCGGAAAATTTGGCGATGAAAATGTGGACACTCTGGGGCATATTCTGGACGAGATGGGAACGCTGAAGATTCCGCATTTGAAAAAGCTTGGTCTGTTAAATGTACACCGGGGCGGCAACATGGAAGAAGAGGGGAATCCCGTCGGAAGATATATGAGATTGGGGGAAGCCAGCAATGGCAAGGATACCATGACCGGACACTGGGAAATGATGGGATTGAAAACAGAAAAGCCTTTTCAGACCTTTACGGACACAGGATTTCCACCGGAATTAATTGCTGAACTGGAGAAGCAGTGTGGAAAAAAAGTGATTGGAAATAAAAGCGCCAGCGGTACAGAGATTATCGAAGAGCTGGGAGAAGAAGAAATTCAAACAGGGGCAATGATTGTATATACTTCAGCGGATTCTGTATTGCAGATTTGCGGAAATGAAGAAACTTTTGATCTGGACAATCTGTACCGTTGTTGTGAAATCGCCCGTGAGATTACGTTGAAGGATGAATGGCGGGTGGGACGGGTGATTGCCCGGCCCTATGTAGGAAAGAAAAAAGGAGAATTTCGGCGGACCAGTAATCGCCATGATTATGCCCTGAAGCCCAGTGGCAAGACCGTATTGAATGTTTTGGAGGAAGAGGGACTGGATGTTATCGGAGTGGGTAAAATCCATGATATTTTCAGCGGAGAAGGAATTACAAAAACGTATCACTCAGAAAGCTCCGTTCATGGAATGGAGCAGACCATAGGTATTGCTCAGGAAGATTTTTATGGACTCTGTTTCGTAAATCTTGTGGATTTTGACGCTTTGTGGGGACATCGGAGAAATGTGACCGGCTATGGAAGAGAGCTGGAAAAATTCGACGAAAAACTGGGCGTTTTATTGGAAAAACTGAGAAGAGATGATCTTTTGATTCTCACGGCTGATCATGGAAATGATCCTACTTACCGGGGAACGGATCACACCCGGGAATATGTTCCTTTCGTAGCCTATTCTCCGAAAATGGAAAAGGGCGGTCTTTTGGAACCTCAGGATACGTTTGCAGTGGTGGGAGCTACCGTGGCAGATAATTTTGGTGTGGAAATGCCGGAGGGAACCATAGGAAATTCTGTTTTGGAAAAACTATTATAAAATATAAGAAAGTAACTGTGAAGGTACTGAACAGTTACGAAAGAAAATGGATCACAGATGAATGTGCAACAGGGAGGTCAGGATGAATCAGATATATGAAAAATTGACAAAATGTTTGGAAAGTATAAGGCGGAAAACGGATTTTCAGCCGGAGACAGCATTAATTCTTGGTTCCGGTCTGGGGGATTATGCAGATGATATTCAGATAGAGGCAACAGTGGAGTACAGCGAAATAGACGGATTTCCTGTTTCTACGGTTCCCGGTCATAAAGGAAGATTTGTATTTGGGTATGTGGATAAAACGCCTGTGGTAATCATGCAGGGAAGGGTACATTATTATGAAGGATACCCCATGAGTGATGTGGTTTTACCTACCCGTCTTATGGGGATGCTGGGAGCAAAAAAACTGATCCTTACTAATGCAGCCGGCGGCATTAATTTTGAATTCCAGCCGGGAGATTTTATGATGCTTACAGATCATATTACCACGGCGATTCCCAGTCCTTTGATTGGAGCAAACCTGGATGAACTTGGTCCCAGATTTCCGGATATGAGTCAGGTATACAGTGTACGTATGCAGGATATTATTCGGAAAAATGCAGAAGAAATGGGTATTACTCTCCGGGAAGGAGTGTACGTGCAGCTGACAGGACCAGCCTATGAAACTCCCGCGGAAATTCGTATGTGCAGAAGCTGGGGGGCAGATGCTGTCGGTATGAGTACCGCCTGTGAGGCTATGGCTGCCCGTCATATGGGAGTGGAAGTTTGCGGTATTTCCTGCATTACCAATCTGGCGGCAGGGATGTCGAAAAAAGAATTGAATCATCAGGAAGTACAGGAAACGGCAGATCGGGTTGCGAAACAATTTAAAGAACTGATCAGCAGGATTATTGTCACTGTCTGATAGCAATTTGGTAAATAGTCAAGAACTATTTTGAAAAGTTTTTCATACAAAAGGGTAACCTTAATAGACCTACGGCTTAACAGAAACGTAAGTTCGATATGCGATATGGATTACCTACTCTTTTCCGGAGAGTAGAGTTG
>JAXEUM010000139.1:0-11257 GCA_034114925.1 Oliverpabstia sp. | reverse complement strand
CCCTTCTGCTGGCAGAGTTCCTGGATTCTCAATACAACGGCTTCCTGTGAAGTCATCATAATTACCTCCCATATATAGTACTAATAGGGTTATTTTAAAACATCTTTTTTATTCATTGGTGCTATATATAGTACGAGTGACAATTTGTTACATTTATTCGACGGTTTATGTCAGAAGGTTAGAAAAGTCTTTTGTAAGCGATATAATTGCTATAAAAAAGCAAGGAGTGTATAATGAGTTATGAACAAAAGAATATTTACCTCAGAATCAGTAACAGAAGGACATCCGGACAAAATGTGTGATGCCATATCAGATGCCATATTAGATGCACTTATGGAAAAGGATCCGATGAGCAGAGTGGCCTGTGAGACTGCAATTACAACGGGGATGGTATTAGTGATGGGAGAAATTACAACCAATGCGTATATAGATATACAGCAGGTGGTGAGAGAAACCATCAAAGAAATTGGTTATGACAATGGAGATTATGGATTTGATGCACATACCTGTGCCGTCTTAACGGCAATTGATGAGCAGTCATCAGATATTGCTTTGGGCGTGAATAAGGCATTGGAAGCAAAAGAACACAAAATGTCAGAAGAAGAACTTGATGCAATTGGTGCTGGGGATCAGGGTATGATGTTTGGTTACGCATGTGATGAAACGAATGAATTTATGCCATATCCAATTTCGTTGGCACACAAATTGACTCGTCAGCTTACGCAGGTCCGTAAAGATGGTTTGTTGAATTATTTAAGACCGGACGGTAAGAGCCAGGTTACTGTAGAATATGATGAAGCAGGTATTCCGCACCGGTTGGATGCAGTGGTTCTGTCAACACAGCATGATCCAGATGTGACACAGGAGCAGATTCACGAAGATATAAAAAAATATGTATTGGGACCGATTATTCCAACAGAACTGGTAGATGAGAATACAAAATTTTTCATCAACCCAACAGGACGTTTTGTCATCGGAGGACCTCACGGAGATAGTGGAGTAACAGGACGCAAGATTATTGTAGATACATACGGTGGTATGGCACGGCATGGCGGCGGAGCTTTTTCTGGAAAAGACTGTACGAAAGTAGATCGTTCTGCATCTTATGCTGCTCGTTATGTTGCGAAGAATATTGTGGCTGCAGGTCTGGCAAAAAAATGTGAAATTCAGTTGTCTTACGCAATTGGGGTGGCTCATCCGACCTCTATTATGGTAGACACCTTTGGAAGTGGGAAAATTTCAGATGAGAGTCTGGTAGAGATGATAAGAAGAGAATTCGATCTGCGACCAGCAGGAATCATTCAGATGTTGGATCTCCGCCGTCCGATCTATAAACAGACGGCAGCCTATGGACATTTTGGAAGAAACGATCTCAACCTTCCATGGGAAAGATTAGATAAGGTAGAAGAACTGAAAAAATATTTGAAATAATTTATTAGGAGGAAACGTATGGGAAGATACAAAAAGCGAATCTCAAGAATTGTGACGATTGCGATGCTGTTTACATTTCTGGTAGGAAATTCTAATATGGTATATGCTATGGGAGCAACACAAGTTGGATATGCGAGTAAATATATCACAGTGAAAGGGAATAATATGCATCTTGCTTTGTATGGAAAATTGGATGCAAGTGGAGAAACATTTGCAGATGAAGGAAAAACCACATTGGTGATGATGCCGGCTCTGGGAGTTCCATCACCGCATATCTACTTCAAACCTCTGGCACAATCTTTAGATGAGAGTTTTAACATAGTGATTGTAGAGCCGTTTGGATATGGGCTTAGTGATGGTGCATCGACTGCTCGAACTGTAGATAATATCAATGATGAATTGAATACTGCACTGGACACCATGGGAATTAAGCAGTGCGTATTGCTGGTACATTCAATTTCTGGAGTATATGGACTCAACTTTGTACAGAATTATCCGGAAAAAGTAAAAGGATTCATTGCCGTTGATAATACAGTATATGATGAAGAACTGGCAGAGGCTATGGAAATGGAAAAGAAATATATGCTGCAGGAAATTGATGAATTTCAGAAAATCAAGAATTCCTTTTCTTCTTTGGAAGAATTCCAGACGGCATTGAAAACAGATCCAGATAAATATGGGGCAGCATTACCACAGGTTTCCGGGTACACTTATACGGAGAGTGATAGGGAGGAATACATTCAGGCATATTCTTTAAGCAGCAACGATACGATTAGAAATGAAGTGAACGGGATGGATCAATCATTACTCTCTATAAAGAATAAAAAATTCCCATCGGCACTTCCTGTATTAACCATGATTTCTTCAGAGAATGTACAAAATGTTCCGGCATGGGAGACTGCTCATAGAAATCAATTGGATTTAGAATCTGGTAATCACCAGTTATATATTGTAAATGGAGGACATTATATCTGGTATACCAATTTAACGCAGGTTGTACAGCTTATCGATGAATGGAGAATAGAGAATCATTTTTAAAAGGAATCTGTGTGATGAGATTTCTAAATAAGAGAAAACAGAAGGGAAGTGTAGCTTGGGGAAAGTAACTATTTCAACTGTATTGGGATACAAAGAATATGTAGTGGAAAATATAAAAAACATCCGGGGAGAGGATGAAGAAAATTCCGATTTTAGGATTTATCCGGATTATCATAAGATTTATAGAGGACAGACGGAGATCGTCTTAACGAAAGCAGAGTATGAATTGTTTATGCTTTTGTCAGGGAGACCAGGTGTGATATTTACCAAAGAAAAAATTTTTGAGATTCTTTATAACGAGGAATTGCCGGAAAGCATTGATAATATTGTGTACTGTCTGGTATCCAGTATGAGAAAGAAAATTGAACCGGAGCTAAAGCAGTGCCGCTATATTAAAACAGTGAGAGGTGTAGGATATAAGTTTGAAGGAAAAAAGATGGACATCTTTCCAGAATAGTTGATCTGAAGACAGAGGGAATTTTTTAAAACCTCTGTCTTTTTTTGTTGCTTTTTTATGCCATCTTGCGTACAGAAGTAGTGAAAGTCACCTCCCAAAAAGTATGCTTTTTGATGGGAGATGTAATAGGCTATTTTTTTATTTCCAAAAAGTATATAAGAAGGTTTTGAGATATGCCAAAATATTTTAAGACTTTTTGGGAATGTATAAAGGGGGATACGTATGGCATATTATGGGTATCACAGAATCAGTACTAAGGAACAACACTTGGACCGAGGTATTATAGAAATAAAGAGGTTCTGTGAAAATCAGAAAATTAAACTGGAAAGTATTTTTACAGATAAGATAACCGGTAAAAATTTTGACAGACCACGTTATACCGTTCTTGTGGAAGATGTTTTACGGGTAGGGGATACCCTGATTATTACAGAGCTGGACAGACTTGGCAGGAACAAGCAGGAGATTTTAAAGCAGCTACGTTTTTTAGAAGAAAAAGGGGTTCGGGTAATGGTATTGGAACTTCCTACCACGTTGTTTGACCTGTCTCAGATGGAAAATAATCTGGCAAAGATGATGATAGAAACAATCAATAATATGATGATTGAACTCTATGCATCCATGGCACAGGCAGAGATGGAGAAAAAGGAGAAGCGACAAAAGGAAGGTATGGAGGCAAAAAGGCTTCGGGGTGAATGGGATGAAGTAGGAAGACCACGGGCTATAGAACAGGAAAAGTTTAACCAGGAATTTATGAGGGTGGTACAAAAGAAGGTAACACCGACACAACTGCAGCGGGAGTTGGGGTTAACTTCTTCTACCTATTATCGGTATCGGAAAAACTTTTATGAAAATTTTCCGGAATTTCTTCAATCTGTATAGGGGTGAGGTAATTACTAAGTAAAAGAAAAATTTAAGGAGGCAGATGTTATGAGTGAACACAGAGAAGGAACATTGTTTTATGATACTGAAACAGGGAGGTATGATATACGTTTTGATTTGGAATCTTTTTATGGAGGACTACATTGCGGGGAATGTTTCGATGTAAAAGTGAAAGATGTTTGGGTTCCGGTCCGAATTGAAATGGGAGATGACTGGTATCTGGTTGGACTGAACGTGTCGAGATTAGATGGACTGAGAGTACGTATGTAAATAGGAGGATAAGCCTGATGAGGGGAAGCGCAATGAGAGAAAGTGTTACGGATGTTCGCATTATACTGGAATGCTTACAGGAAGCATATCAAATGGAAGGAGATATGGTACGGTCCGGGAAAAATATTCATGCGACTATGATATATCCATTTGTCCGTATGCTGCAAGAAAAGTGTAGGGATTTAACAGAGGAACAGATACATAAGACACTTTGGAAAGAATATGAGCTTTCAGGGGCGGACAGGATGTTTGTGGAGAGGGCTTCAAAGATTTTGGAGCCATACGAAGGGGAATCAGAAGATGAGAAATAGTACAATGGAATACAAAGTGAATCAAGCCTATGAAGAACTAAAGCGTTTAATACAGTGGCATCCGGATAGTGAAGAAAAATTTTTACAGAAAATGGTATGTTTATTGTTACCTGGAAAAAGAAAATGTTGGCCAGAGGCTATCTGTGATTTGAGGCAATCTTTTGAAGCTGAGCAGGAGATGATATTTGTTGAAAAATATAGAGGAAAACTGGAATGGCTGGATAGTATTTCTTTGGCAGAACTACAAAGAAAGATAGGAGAAATTTATTTTGTTGATCATTACAAGATGATAGCGGATCAATTCCTATACAAAAAGGATTTTGAAACTTCCTTATTTTTGAGAATTGCAATGGAAACAGGGATAAGAAGTGCAGATATTCCATGTATAGAATGGTCCTGTATGCATGGAAAAACTGTTATTTTGGAAGAAACCAAAAGAGGAGATTTGTACAAAAAACTTAATGGAACGTTCCCTAAGATTTCGGTTCAGTCGTTGCGGATTATGAAGTTATTATATAGGAAGCAAGGAAAAATATTTACAAAATCAAAAGAGTACTATGTTCGCAAAATTTCATGTGCATGGGGAATTCCTGGGTTTCATGTCCATAGCTTTCGGAATTATAGGAGAAAGATAGAGAGGGGAATTTCAGCAGGGGTACAAGTTCCAAGGATAATTCCATTATAAAGAACGTGTTAGATAAGAAAAATTTATAGGATGTTATTGGAGCTGATTATGTAAATGGTAAATAAAGGTAGCATTTCGGCAGTAAATTGCGATTACTGCCGAAATGCTACGATAAGGTGGTGAAAAATATGGGGTGAATAAATTGTTGGATGAAGGAAGAAAGAATTACTCATGTAGAAAGAAACGCATACTGTAGCTTTCAGTAGTATTGCATCTCGTGGAAAGGCAGGTGCGAAGGAATATCCGCTTTATGTAAAAGGAATTCGTGATCTATGGGGGAACATTTATGCAGAAAACTACAGCACGGAAATTGCTGCTGTGAGAGTCATGGTTGCCGGAATGTAAAGGGCGTTATATGGACATAAAAAGAGCCGACCAAAACTGGGCGGCTCGAAGTATTTGTGGTTGTTTATGCTTTCTTAGGCATAGGGATGTCAAAATTTTTTAGTGTTTCAATTAAGGATAGAATCGCATCTGAGTTTTTCTTAAATTGTGTTTGAAAATCTTCTGTAATCTCATAGTGCAGATACAGCGAGATCAAGATAGCATTCCATATTCGGAGCATGGTCTTTTCCGATAGGTGCTCCTCCAGAAAGCGTAGATGCTTGCAGAGTGTTGCCTGCGTTTTTGTCCAGGTAAAGAAATAGTCATCTTTTAGTGGAATGTTGAAATCATGAAACCATTCTCGAACTGTATGTATTTCCAATCCGTCTCCGCATTCCGGATTATTAAAGATATATCCAACAGACATTTCTTCCGGATTTTCCGGAAAATTACTATCGGCAGGAAGGGCAAGATACCGGCCAATTGGAAACATGGCACAGACTGTCGGTTTTACATCGTGTACCAAACATTTTCGATCTTTTAATAGCGGGCAACGTTTCACACTTCCTTGTGGTTTCAGGCGTACTACGGGGAAACGGGAGTTAGATCCAATATAGGTTTCACAATATTGTTCCAAGGCATTCTCTGGTGTAATCTGAAATTTTTTTGCTATGTTAAACAGATCTTTCGGGGATAAGAGGATATCCTCCCGGTGGATGCAACATTTTCCGCATTGAGTACAATGAAATACAAATATATCATCGAGACCGATTTCTTCATATCCTAATTGTTCTTTTAATTCTTTTATTGAATTCATATTATTGTCCTCCTAAATAAAAAAGAGACCACTTGGGAAGTAGTCTCTTCGTAAACATAAACTTAATTAAATTTGTATTGTTCCAATAAATAAATAGGCAATGTTTCTGTTTTACCGTCTATACCACCTTTGGTTGCTCCCTTTAAATAAAGAAGCTTATCTGCTTTTCCTTGAGCCAGAGCTTTCTGGGCAGTAGAAGCAGTACCTTTTCCAGCTTTGACTTCTATTAAATAGCGGGTGGAAGAGGATAGGCTTTGTGCTACAAAGTCAATTTCTCCGCCACGGTAGGTAGCAAAAGCAGGGGTTTCAAAGGAAATTTCCTGTGGAAAATCCTGGCGTTTCTTCAGGTTGATATAGACATAATTTTCATTTAATGTGCCTGCAAGTACACGGGAATCGGTACCGGTACGTGTCAGATAATAGTTTGCCAGCCCCATATCCATGAAGTAGCAGCGGCTTGCGGACTTAAAATCCAGAATATCCATTTCTGTTATTTTGGCACAGAATCCGATGATTCCGGAAAAGTACAGCCAGCTAATGGCACGGTTGCAGGTAGCCTTTGAAATATTGCTGGAGTAGTCTTTGGTTACCAGTTTTTGCAATTCTTCACTGATGCTGTCTTCTGAAAATCCTTTCTTTTCACGATTTAAAATACGGCAGATGGAAAAGAAAATATGGGTAAACACTTTGGTATCTAAAATATCCGTAAAATAGCGAATGGATTCATTGGTAAAGGTATCAATGATTTTTACGAGTTCGCCTTGAGCTTTTACGATGTTCCGGTTTTCCAGATAGTTTTCGACCACTTTGGGATAGCCACCAATCTGGCAGTACAGCTCATAGGTTTCCTTTAAGCGATCATAGACCTCTGCCCTAGAAGGAACAAAAGGTATTTTTTTATAATCTTCATACAGGTTTTGGTCATAGGCCATCAAAAATTCCTCAAAAGAAAGTGTGTAGATAGTAAGCTTTGTGACATCACCACTGGAATAACGAAATTCTGGATCATAAATCCGTCCAAGATAGCTTCCAGTGATGATGAAATGGGCTTTAAAGTGACGTGTAAACTCCCGGATACGGTTATAAATTTCGGAAGACTCCTGGATTTCGTCAATAATGATGACGGTATCTTCAGAATCAATAAAGTCCGGTTCATATAACTGGAAGGCATCGTGGAGAGGATGCTCCCGCCGTTTTGTTCCAGGTGTCCAGTCGGTTGCCTGTTTATAACATTCCATAAACTGTTTGCCGCTTAATTCAAACAGGTTAATATAAATTTTGTGTTTGTAGTTTTCGTCAGCGAATTTCTGTATCAGGTAGGTTTTTCCAACCTGACGGGCTCCACCGACTTCCAGGGTACTATGACCTCCTTCATTTTTCCAATCCAGAAGACGGTCATAGACAAAACGCTTCAGATACATAAGCACAAATCCTTTCTTTAAAATCTATCTTTCATTATAGCAAAATATTTGCAGTTCATACAGTGCAAAATTGGATAAATTATGTTTTAACATTCAAATTGAAGCTTTGCACGTATATCCATAAGAATTTTGCCAAGATGATTTTCGCCATGACCATTTACAGAACCCCAAAAGTAATCTCCCCAGTTGTTTTCTTCAACAAGGTGACAATTCCCAGTAGCAAGTAATGCTTTACATAGGGTAGGATTCTGCATGAATTTGCACATACAAATTTCATACATGTACATAAGCTTTACACTTTCCCAGTCTGAACGGAGCTGCACTTCTCTTCCCAGTTTTTTTGCATCTTTTGGATTCCTTAATTTGGTAAATTGAAGCTGTTCTTTAGGTGAAAGGGTCTTTTGTGCCTGGAAAGCAGCCTCATTATTTGCATACCAGTAGCCCCGGTAATATATCCGGGAAGGATAGAAGTTACTAAGAAAAGCGTATGCTCCATGAAAGTGGTCAATTGTTTGCTGGTAATGATTCGAATAGGTATTAATAAACATGTAATCCCTTCTTTCTTATACAAAAAAAGGAACCGCTTATGGCAAGCAGTTCCTTCTTAAACATATTTTTTCGTTTGTTATTTGCTTATTTGTGCTTCTTCTTGTTCTTCGTAATAGCGGTCTGCAATATAGCCAGCAGATTCCGCCCAAAGAGTATTTTCTGTATTTTGCAGGGCTTTGTAAGTTTTTGAGTGATAAAATTTGCCCATGGCATCCGGAAAGGAAAGATTACTCTTTTCCATAATAATATCGACAACATCCTGGATCTGAATATACAGATTCATTGAAATATCTTTCCCGTTAAAAAAATATTTACCTTCCATGTTTTACATATCCTTTCGAGATTCAAATACCAGATGTTCCAGTGCTTCAATTGATAGCATCTCTATATCTGATTGAATACTCATATACGTTATCCCTCCATTTGCTTTCATTATATCAAAAAAGAAGGTGCTTTCCAACGGTAAAATAATTATAAATAAAAAGTCGCAAAAGATGTTTGAAATGGGGCATTCACCCCATTTCACTATCCCCAGACTTCGCCCATGATTTCCACAAGAAAATCATCTAATGGAAAATCGGGAGGAAGTAATTCACCAAACGTTTCTTGAATTTCTTGGATAACTTCCGTATAAGAAGAATACGCCTGTGAAAATAAGTGGGAAGAATTTTTAAGTTCAATGATATAAAATTCTTCTCCTGGATTTAAGTCCAGTTCTTCCTGATCTTTGATCCTCCATACCGTCATAGACTCGGCAGTGCCATAACGACAGCCATCAAGTTTCTCACAAAGATATTCCTGAAAGGCTAAGAGTGATTCTGGATCAGAGAACTCTTTGTATAAATCAGGAAAAACTTCCTCTGTATATTGAAGGATAAGATTAGCAGCCTCTTCTGTAATAAGAAATCCATAGATATGAAAAACGGATGTAATGATACTCATAGATTTCTCCTTACGCAATCATTTCAAGAAACTCATCTTCAGATAAAATCTTAATGCCGAGAGACTGGGCTTTTGCTAATTTACTTCCAGCTTTTTCCCCACAAATCAGATAATCTGTCTTTTTTGTGACAGAACTGCCGGCTTTTGCTCCAAGCTCAATAATTTTGGAGTTGATTTCATCCCTTGTAAAATGAGCAAGTTTTCCTGTTGCAACGATAGTACATCCTGTAAATACATTTTCTTTCATCATAGTGTTCATTTCCTTTCTTTCTTCAAATATAAGTTCTTTTTGGAGTTCGTGCCAGAGAATTAAATTATTTTCATCAGAGAACCAGTCATGGATATTCTGATTCAGAGTATCACCAAAGTCATCTAACTGGGTGAAATCATAGTTACCAGAGGCAGCGTCAAAAAATCCCTGCAGACTGCCGTGGAATACTGTATCCAAAATCTTGCTTTTGGTCCTTCCGACCATAGGAATATCCATGGAAACCAGGAATCGGACAAAGGTAGTATTTCGGCTGGAAGTAATAGAATTCCATAATCTTTCAAAGGATTTTTTACCGAAACCTTCCAACTGTAAGATTTCTTCCTGATGTTCGTTTAGATGGTAAATATCCGGAAATGTCTGGAGATAACCCAAAGTCAGGAATTTTTCCAAGGTAGTTTCGGAGAGTCCCTCGATGTTCATTGCTTTTTTTCCAACGAAATGTGTAAAGCGTTTTCGGATCTGGCTATCACAGTTGGGATTGTCACAATGCACCGTTTCAATGAGACGCCCATCATTTCCTTTTCTTTGATAGATACGAGTCTGAGAACCACAGCATGGACATACTGGGGGAACTGCATCTACGTAATGACCACGTTCCAGATTTTCTTCAATATGAGGAATGATCATATTGCGTTTTGATACAGAAATTCTACAACCTGGCACCAATTCTAATTCTTTGATAAAGGTCAGATTGTGAAGGGTTGCTCTGGAAACAGAGCATCCGTCAATTTCCACAGGGTCAAAAATTCCCACTGGTGCAATTTCTCCGAAACGGGTGGGTGTCCATTCTATATTGCGAAGAGTGGTTTCGTAAGTTTCGTCTTCAAACTTAAAAGCCAGTCCATCTTTATAATGATGTCCGGTACGCCCGCATTTTTTGGAATAGTCCAGACTGTCGAAAATCATTACAATTCCGTCAATAGGCAGATGTTTTTTGCCTGCCAGATCAGTCAGACTTTCAATATACTGGTTTACAAGATCCAAGGTTAAAGGCTTGGTTGCAGCAATATAAGGACAAGGCTGAAAGCCATAGTCAAACAGGCTGGAAATTTTCATAGATCTGCTGTCTGGAAAGAGAAATGGAGAGTCCAGACCTTCCAGAACATTAAAAGGCATAAAGTGCAGACAGCGTCCTGCACAATTTGCCGGATCAAGACTTCGCACAGAGCCAGAAGCCAGATTTCGCCCATTTTTGTAAGGTTCTCCTTTTCCATCTCGGAGGGTTTCTTTTAAACGCTCAAAGTCATTGGTTGGGATGAAGGATTCTCCAACAATCACCAGCCGGCCTTTATATGGAATTGAGAGAGGGACATCAACGTATGCAGGGATGTTATGGGTGATAAGTTCCCCAATTTCTCCGTCGCCACGCGTGGAAGCCTCTACAAGTGTTCCATTTTCGTAGACCAATTTAGTCGTTAATCCGTCCAACTTCAGCATAAACAGAACTGGCTGCTTACCGGCAAAACTTATCAAGTCCTGTACCTGCTTTGTCTTATCTAAAGAGAGCAAAGGGACCGGATGCTTTACTTTGGGAAGTTCACTGATGGGAGTATAGCCTACGGTTTGTGTCGGTGAATTGGATAAGACAAAGCCTGTCTGCTTTTCTAATTCCACTAATTCATCGAAGATTCGGTCATATTCCGCATCACTGATGTTCGGACTGTTCTCATTATAATAAGCGTTACGCTGTAAATTCAGATAGTCCACCAGTTGTTTGATTTTTTCCACGTTTGATAATTCATTAGAGTGGTTCATTTTATTCTTGTCTCCTTTTCTATGGTATAGTTGTAATTCTTATTTGTTCCGGTTTTTCTTCCTCCTTTCTTTGCGTTCAGGCATAAAAAAAGAGAATGACACGGATG
>JAXEUM010000138.1:0-7207 GCA_034114925.1 Oliverpabstia sp. | reverse complement strand
CAGAAGCGTTCAGAGGTAAAAGAAGAAGCCCGTCGACTTAGAAGAAAATTTCTTCGTTATCAACAAGCAGAAATCGTATATAGCCTGTCACATAAAAAGTTGATGGAACTTGCAAATGATGCGGGTGCGATTTACAGAATGGATGGAATCGTTTTGATAAACAGAGAAATCTTTGATGAATATCTTGAACAATTTCATGAAAAATAAGATGACAAATCGGAGAAAGGAATTTAGTTGAGATGCATGGAAAGGCTCTATAAGAAAAACCCAAACTATAATTGTTTATTTATGATTTAAAAAGCAATGCGCCAAAATATGTTACCGTATTTGCACCGTTATTGTAACGAACACCTGCCTCAGTAGCAAGTTTGTTTACAACAAAGCCATAACCTTCCAGCGAATGGTGCAATAAGTGTGGAAATCTGCATGGTGCATCTGGATATGTACATTCGGAACATCTCCCGCACCCTTCGTTAGATAGTAGGAGAAAATCTGATAAAATACATTCCAAATGCTGCTGAAATATATCTACTCTTTTCTTAAAATCCAACAAGCCTGCAACCATTCCTTCAAAATCAAACGAATCTTCCATTTCATATTTGCAGGAAAATAGAAGCATGTTATTATATTGATTGACACGTTCTATACATTCTGCAATTGTGCCTATTGCAGGAGGACATGCCCAAGAAGTTCCATAATTGCGACACATATTGCTCTCACATATCGCTCTGACTTCTGGGTAGTATTTCACTTTTTCCATATTCACATAACCACATTCCAGAAATCCACATTCGATGGTAGTCTCTGTTATTCTTGATAAGATATCTATCATGTTTCTCTCCGTCAAATTCAACTTTATCGTTTTTTTCAGTATATCATAATTTTTATTTTTTCGGTAGATAAAAGGCTTTTGTTTCTATGGAATTGTCTTCAAAATCCATTTCTACATAATACTCCCGGATGAAAATTGATCAGTAATAATCCTGTAAGGAATAAATATCAAGAGTTTTAAAATCGACTAAGCATAGCGGGATCGGTTCTTTCTTTTCAGTTTCATATTTCCAATATTCTAAGGAAGAAGTAACTTTATCAAGGCAACTTTGGAATAATGAAAAAGTGGACATTTTGGATAGAAAAGTGTATATTGAGAATGAAAAAGTGGACATTGACTCATTATCGTATATTGCTTCTCCGTATTATTACCGTATGTTGGGGACTCAGAAAAAAGAGCTTGTAGAAAGTGAAATGAAGGAGCTGACAGCACCATATCAGAATGATAAGTTGGATTTGATGCAGAGAGGATGATTCTTAATGATATATTTGAGTAGTTTTAAATTGAGTGATTGTCAGATATGTGATCCTAATATTTATCCGTATAGTGTTTTTAGGGGAAAGTATATAGAACCTTTTGTATTTACTCCAATCACAGTCTTTTATGGGAATAATGGTTCCGGGAAATCGACATTATTAAATATCATTGCCAATAAGTTAGAATTAAAAGGAAAGGAAAATGCTACAAGCAATTCTTATGGTATAACAAATTATTGTGCTGCATTTTCTTCGGAATGTTCTTATAGTCTGGGGGAAGATGAGTTTGGTCGGAAGATAAGATGTTTACCAAAGAATAGTCGCTATATCAAAAGTGAAGATATTCTGTATGAGGTTAAGAAAATTCAACAGAGACAAGTGTTATCAGAGGGAATGTTATACGACTATGTGAAAAGCGGAATGACGAAAGAGGAAGCAGAAAAATATTTAAAGTCAAAAGAAGGTTCAAGGCAGAGGGAATATATAATGTTTGCACAAGAAAAATATTCTAATGGCGAGACTTCCATGCAGTATTTCGATGAGTTCTTACAACCTGGCGCGTTATATTTATTAGATGAGCCTGAAGTGTCTCTTTCTCCTGCAAATCAAGTGGCATTAGCTGAAGAAATCAATAAAATGGCAAGGCTATTAGAGTGTCAATTTATTATTGCAACACATTCGCCTTTTATGCTGGGAACTTTGAATGCAAAAATATATAATATTGATTCAAAGGAATATGATATTACTAAATGGAGTGATTTGGAGAATGTACGATATTTTTATAATTTTTTTAAAAAGAATGAAAAGGAATTTGAGTGAATTATACAGCTAAAGGATTCTGATATAGATATAGTTGTTATTGTGCAGGGAGAACTAAATATTTATGAAAGAAAAAAACAAAAGTGCAATTTCAATCATAGGCGGTGCAGATGGTCCCACCAGTATTTTTATAGCTGGCAGAACAGGGAAAATGCCCCTAAAAGTAAGGATACGAAATGTTATTTACCGATTTAGAAGTAAGAGAGCAGAGAGGAAAGTGGTTGCAGGTGCACATACGCTTGATGAATTGGTACAATATGCAAGGAATAGATACAATCTAATGGAAATTGATGTAACGGAGAGAAAATATATTGAACAACGAAAAAACTTAAAGGAGAGTTTGATCTTACAACATAAACCAGAAATCTTAGGTGAAATGAAGGATATTGCAAAGCCGGATATTTCTAATGAAGAATCTGTCAGAGAATATTTTAGAAAAATAGAGGAGCGAAGTAAAAGAATTGCTGAAATGCCGGATCATGTAATTCCTATGAATTTTCATCTATATGAAATAAGAATTGGTAAGGATTCTCTTGAAATAGCGATAGAATATATTTGGAATGTATTGGATATATCGTATTCTGGAAAACGGAAAGTAATGAAACGGTTTAAGAAAATTTCAAAAGATTTGTATCGCTATTATGGTGTTAGTGAAGATGATATTAAGAGAAAAACAGAAAGATATTCCTCATTGATAATGGCGTTGAGTTCATAAATTTCCATGACAATCGAAAAAAATAATTGGTACAAAAAGTCTATGCTATTCCCATTGGAAAAGTATAGACTTTTTTAGTGAATAAACATAGTGGGATAAATCTGTTGTTTTTGCTTGACAAGCAGACTTGTATCTGTTATTCTTTCTTTGGTTAGATATAACTAATCACCTCGAAAGAGGTGTTTTTCTTTCATATATAGTTAGTTTAAACTAATCAAAGCTGGGATTGGATAGGTGAAGAGTATGATGATTAATAGGAGATTGATCGGTACGGTCAAAGAAAGTAAAAAATATATCGCCGGAAATGTTATCAGTCAATGGATTTCTTTGGTGGCGAATATTATCATGATGGCGGTTATTGCGAAAATGCTTCAAAATTTATATGAGGGAAGAGTTGAGGCGAGACAGATGCTTTTGACTGCAATGGTTGCTGTTGGTGCAGTTAGTGTTCGATTTCTGTGTTCTGTAATTTCCAGTAGGATGGGATATCTTTCTTCTAAGGAGGTGAAGAAAACTCTTCGCCAGATGATTTATAAGAAACTACTGCGTCTGGGTTCCTCATATAAGGAACAGACAAATACTTCGGAAGTCGTGCAGGTTGCGGTAGAAGGGGTGGAACAGTTAGAAACTTATTTTGGGGCATATTTGCCGCAGTTTTTTTATGCGATGCTGGCGCCGCTGACTTTGTTTGCTTTCTTGAGTTTTGTGAATTTTTCCAGCGCACTGGTATTACTGATATGTGTTCCGTTGATTCCGGTGACGATCATTGTAATTCAGAGATGGGCGAAGAAACTTTTGGCGAAATATTGGAGTCAGTACACGGCTCTTGGCGATACTTTTTTGGAAAATCTTCAGGGGTTGACAACTACAAAGATTTATCAGGCAGACGAGTTTAAGCATAAGGAAATGAACGAGCAGAGTGAGCATTTCCGAAAAATCACCATGAAAGTATTAACAATGCAGTTAAACTCAATCACGGTCATGGATTTGATTGCTTATGGCGGAGCAGCTTTGGGAGTGATTTTGGTAACAACGCAGTTTAGAGCCGGGAAAGTGGATTTATCCGGCTGCATTATGATTATTTTGCTGGCCGCAGATTTTTTCTTGCCTATGCGGATTTTAGGTTCATTTTTTCATATTGCGATGAATGGCATGGCTGCTTCCGATAAGATTTTCCGTTTGCTGGATTTGCCGGAGCCGGGAGAAAAAATTGGAGTTGTACCGGAGAATTGCTCTGTTCAATGTCGAAATCTCCGGTTTTCTTATGAGAAAGACAGGGAGATTCTTCATGGTGTTGATATGGATTTTCCGAAGGGAAGTTTTACAGCTATTGTAGGGGAATCTGGATGCGGAAAATCTACTATTGCAGGAATCCTCATGGGGAAAAATAAAAACTATATTGGTGAAATTGCAGTTGGAGAAATGTCTCTTTCTGAAATAAAGGAAGACAGTTTGATGAAAAATTTCACTTATGTTTCACATCAAAGCTATCTGTTTAAGGGAACGGTTCGAGAAAATCTATTAATGGCACAGCCTGATGCGAAAGAAGATGCTCTGTGGCGTGTGTTGGAGAAGGTGAATCTTGCTGATTTTTTGAGAAGTGAGAAAGGACTGGATACGATGTTAAACGAAAAAGCATCGAATCTTTCCGGGGGACAGTGCCAGCGACTTGCTCTGGCAAGAGCTTTACTTCATGACAGTCCTGTGTATATTTTTGATGAAGCAACTTCTAATATTGACGTAGAGAGTGAAAATGATATTATGGCACAGATTTATGAGCTTGCGAAAGAGAAGACAGTGATCTTGATTTCACACCGCCTGGCAAATGTGACTGGTGCAGATAATATCTACGTTCTTGACAGCGGGAATATTGTGGAAACCGGAAATCACAAAACACTGCTTGCACAGAGAAGTGTATATGCAAAACTCTGGAATTCACAGCAGGAACTGGAAAATTATGGAAAGGGAGGAAGGTGCAATGAAGCGAAGCGGATTTAAGGTGATGGCTCGGTTGATTGGTCTGGTCAGACCTTTGACAGGTTATATGATTCTGGCAATTCTGATGGGAGTAATCGGACATCTGTGTGCATCTTTTATTACAATATTTGGGGGGTATGCGATTTTACAGATTTTGCACCCGGAATGGTCTTTGAAATTGGGTGTTCTTTTTGTAGCAGTATCTCTCTTTGCATTA
The DNA here is from genome assembly GCA_034114925.1 of Oliverpabstia sp. Lineage (GTDB taxonomy): Bacteria > Bacillota > Clostridia > Lachnospirales > Lachnospiraceae > Oliverpabstia. The sequence continues at coordinate 2,171 of JAXEUM010000138.1, read as the reverse complement.
CTTCGTGGATTTTTGCGATATGCAGAGCAGGCGTGTAATCATTTTATTGCTTTCAAACTGCTTGCGTTGATCAGAGATAAGATATTTGGTGCGTTGCGGCGATTGTGTCCGGCTAAGCTGGAGGGAAAAGATAAGGGAAATCTGATTGCAATCATTACTTCAGACATTGAATTACTGGAAGTATTTTATGCACACACAATCTCTCCGATTTTTATTGCAATTCTATTTAGTATTATTATGGTTTCTTTTATTGGAAGTTATCATATAGCGCTTGGTGTGCTGGCTTTGACTGCGTATGTGGTGGTTGGGGGGATTATTCCTCTGCTCACATCAAGGCTTAGCAAAGATGCCGGAGTTCGTTTCCGGACAAAATCTGGATTGCTTTCCGGTTTTGTTCTGGACAGTCTGCGGGGTATGTCTGAAACCATTCAGTATGGGCAGGGAGAGAAACGCATGGAAGATATCAACAGGCAGACAGATCATCTTTCAGAAGATGAGAGACATATGAAACAGACTGCAGGTCGAAATGCGGCTGTAACGAATGCCATTATTTTGATTTTTGATCTTGGAATGCTGTTTTTATCCGCAATACTTGTGGGATTTGAAGGATGTCTGATTGCAACATTGGCGCTGATGAGTTCCTTTGGACCTGTTGTTGCACTGGCATCTCTTGGAGCAACATTACAGAATACGTTTGCCGCAGGCAACCGGGTTTTGGATATTTTGGATGAATCTCCGGTTGTGGAAGAAATTACAGGAAAAGAGGAAATTGCTTTTTATGAAGCAGCAGCTAAAAATGTTACATTTTCTTACGGAGAGGAATTGATTTTGGATCATTTTTCCGTGGTTATTCCTGAAAATAAAATTATTGGAATCAATGGCAGATCCGGTTCCGGTAAATCCACCCTGCTCAAATTATTTATGAGATTTTGGCAGGTACAAGATGGAAGCGTGGAGATTTCCGGAAAAAATGTGGATCAGATCAATACGTCAAATTTGCGTGATATGGAAAGCTTTGTAACACAAGAAACACATTTATTTCATGATTCTATTCGAAATAATCTCCGCATAGCAAAGCTGGATGCAACGGATGAAGAAATGGTGGAGGCGTGTAAAAAAGCGTCTGTCCATGAATTTATTATGAGTTTGCCGAAGGGATATGATACAGAAGTCGGTGAACTTGGAGATACGCTTTCCGGCGGGGAACGTCAGCGTTTGGGATTGGCAAGAGCATTCCTTCATGATGCACCATTTATGTTGCTGGATGAGCCTACTTCTAATCTGGATAGTTTGAATGAGGCGGTTATACTGAAATCTCTCCATGAAGAATGTGCGAATAAGTCGGTTGTACTTGTGTCCCACAGAAAATCCACCATGGGAATTGCAGATACCGTATATTCCGTAGAGCATGGGAGAATGAGCTGATAAGTGAAGGAGGATTGCGAATGAAAAAAATTTTGTATTATATTCTTGGCAGTGTGGGTATGGTTCTGGGGGCGATAGGTGCAGTGCTTCCGTTTGTGCCGACAGTTCCCTGCTTGATGTTAGCGGCTTTTTGTTTTGCAAGATCTTCAAAAAAATTAGAAAATTGGTTTAAGAATACGAAACTATATAAAGATAATTTTGCAGATTTTGCGGCGGGCAAGGGCATGACTAAGAGAACAAAGTGCAAGATTATGGCTACCGTAACTTTGTTGATGAGTATTGGTTTTCTTATGATGGGTTTAAAAGGGATTGCTGCAGGATGCATCGTATTGATTTGTGTGTGGATCTTTCATCTGGTCTATTTCATTTTCGGTGTTAAGACAATTCCTGTAGCAGAGGGAGAGAATGTATGAAAAAAATATTAAATATTTTATTACTGGTCAGTTTTATCATTACAATTATGGTATCTGTTACAGGAATACATATTCATAAACTGGCTTCCACAGTATTTCTTCTGTTGACTGTGATTCACATCATGATGTATCGAAAGAAGCTAAGCTGGAAGCGAGGGCTGTTATTGGCGGTAGTCCTGATTTCTTTTGTTAGTGGACTGTTTGGTATGATTTTAGAACAATTTCCGTTTGTTCTTACTATCCATCGTGTGATTTCTATTGGAGTACTATGCTTTTTGGCTATTCATATTTTTGTACTCCACAAATATTTTTTTAAAAAAATATTATAGTAAT
>JAXEUM010000137.1:0-8227 GCA_034114925.1 Oliverpabstia sp. | reverse complement strand
ATCGATCGCGTTGTCTGTTTTCGTTGCAAATCTTTTCAAGATGCAGAGAAGAATTCTCTGCGCCTTATTGGAGAAATGGGGATTTTTCCCGTTATTGAGCAGTCGATTGGTAATAAAACTGGCTTAATCAGCAGGCACTATTTAAGAGTTGGGCCTAGCCTTTTCTCCATGACAATAGTCTTATTTTCACATTTTATCGTTCTTAAAGTTCTGTTTAACCGATCTTTTCAGCCCGTGATTTAGTAATTCAGTAGTATACAAATAAGTTGCAAATTCTCAATATATCAAATTAGATTTTGTTATGTTCCAAGTAATGTGGTAATGATGATTTTAATCCATCGGCCGTCATTCCTTGATCACAATATGCAAGCACCTGATCCATACTTACCCATTGTATATCAAGAACGGCTTGTTGTTCTTCTCTCTTACAAAATTCAGTTAGAAGTAACTTTTCATCAGTTTTATTCATTTTATACAAATATATTGTACGTAATTCCCGATTGCTTTCTTCCGGCTTTTTAATATTTACTTCTGCCTCCCGAAAATACGTAAACATAAATTCAATATGATCTTCGTTGACAATGAATCCTAATTCTTCAAACATTTCTCTAGCTAAAGCTTTTTTCTCAGAATTATCACTGCTAGATACATGACCCCCAACAGGTACATCAAGTCTACCATCGCCCCGAACCTGCAATAAAAATTTACCTTCCTGATTTATAATAAGAAGATATACTACTTTATGGATCAATCCTAAACGATGACATAATAATCTTGGAGCAATTCCAATTTGATTGCCTTCTTCATCAAACACTGGAATCATTTCTCGATCCGAACCTGATATAGGTTTTCCCTTCTTGTAAGTTAAGTCAAGTATTTCATACGTTGTCAATTCATGATTGCTCATTTGCTACCTCCTACTTGCTTCCAGAATGCAATTTCTGTTGATAGTTTCTGTATATTACAAAAATCAATTACTCGTTTAATATATAAATTCCTTTTATCAGATGATATCCCTTCTATATTAACAAGAGCACTTGTATTAGATTTAATTTCATCATATCGCCCCATTTCATACGCTGCATCCAATCCCTCTGAATAAAATGTCACAGCATTGGCTATATTACCTTGTTTATTATATACTTCACCGAGAAAGGCATACACTTTAACTGCACGCTCATTATCCTTAATGGCTCTAAATTTTTCCGCTGCCTTTTTAGCGTCATCTAAGCTTTGAGAAACTTCTGTATTATCAGAAGATTCATAGTGCAATTTCGCTGACGAAAATAAAAGAGCCGCCTCCATCTCTGCTTTATCCCTTGCATCATTAATTTGCTCCGCATCAACTTTAGCAAAATTCAATTCGCTTTTCGCAGCATCATACTTTCCACTTCTCCTATAAATTGACGCCAAATGTCTATGTGCCTTGGATGACAAATAGAAATCTTTTTTTCCTTTGCAATTCTTAATCCATCCTTAATATGTGTTCTAGCCAACTTAGGATTACCGTACATATACAATGTCCATCCAGTATCATCAATTAGATATGATGCTCTAAGAATATCATCAGAGACCATGGAAGCAGCTTCTACCACCATGTTTCCTATTTCAATACGCAATTCATATTGCCCAGATAACCATAAATACCTACTAATTATAGGTGCAATCCTACAAACTTCATTCCAGCGTCCATCTCTATAAGCCTCTTTAATCTGTTCAATAATATTAACTTCCAGAGAAGTTTTATCAACCTTTACCTTTGGATTCTCTTTAATTGCATCAATGTCAAAATACTTAACAATTAGTTCACGTAATGCAATGCATGCACTTTTAGCTGCAAGAAACTGAAAGTCATCACATTTACTACTATTTCCAAAATCAGAAATTCCTCGAATAACAAGCCACGGAAAATCTCCTCGTTCAACTGAACATGCCCTTACAAAACCTGCCCCTTCCATGTCTGCGCCTCTACACTTTTCATCCAAATCCTCTCTGATACCATCAAAATATCCTGAATCACGAATAAGTGTATTGTCAGAAAGCATCGAACCATCATGTATGCTAATAGTACCATCAAACTCTTCTTCTGTCATATTTAAGTTACGAGCAGATTTAATTGCTGAATTTATTTCAAATGCAATTTCCTTACTGCACAATACAGCAAAATCATGAGTTGGTAACGGATTTATCTTCATTAGACCATTAATAAAATCAGACCGTGAATATCCTTCAGTTCTAGGACTAAAAACCCCATTTTTATACGCCTTAATAGTTCGATCATGTATTTTATTAGGAATAACCACATCACCAATTTTGACGGTGCCTTTGATTCCCGCAGAAATACCTACTAAGCACATGATTTTAGGATACCAGTCGTTCAAAAAACGTGTTGTAGATATAGCGCATTCAGTATTTCCTGCATCCTTATTTAAGAAAGATATAACCACTGATAATTTTCGATTTACTTTTTGACTAAATATCTCTGTTTTTAAGTAATTCGCATCTCCATATTCTTGATGCTCAAAATTCCCATTCACATTAAGTACTGACAAAAGAGCCTTAATCTCTGTAGGTATTATAGTTATTATTCCTACATCTATCGCTTTATTATCCATGTGTGCCTCCCAAGTTAATTATACTCTCAATACTTTTTTCTTTAAAAGCACTATCCGAATATTTAACTACCGCTAGTTGATCTATAACAAAACTTCGCTTTTTGTATATACTCTTTAATAAATCCAAAATACATGCATAATTGCTACATATGTCATCTATGTTTTCAATTTTACTGTATGCTAAAGTTATCCACGGCTTATATATTATCGAATAATTCAATCTTGATTTATCATACAATTCAGTTATATTTATGCCTTCCCAAAATTTCATAGAGACGTCAGATAAATGTAGACGAATTACGCCGTCCTGATCCAAACTTAAAGTTTCTGTTTGTAGTAAAAATGGTTGTTTTTGAGAAAATAACTTATATAGATATTCTATGTATCCTTTGGGCATATCGATAGGATTGCTCAAGGAATGACATCTTAACAACGTTATATGCAAATCAATTTCTTTACTCCAAGTAAACCTATCGCAAATCAAGCTTTTTTCATGGCTTAACATAGAAATACATTTTTTCATATCATCTGATGGTTTCACAATATTAACTATGGATATCCCATATCTGGTTTCCATTTTCTTTTTTGTCTTTTTGATTGCATTCTCTTTATCTATCATTTATCATTTCCTTTATAAAATTATGTAGGGACTCATCAGAAAAGAAACTACTATCATACAAATTTTTTAGTCTAATCACTTTACCATTATAAGATTTTATTGATTCATTAATTGAACTATAAGTCTTCACTATAGATTCAAATGTAGGTGCGGTAACAATATCACGTGAGTTCATAACCGCATTTTCATAATCACACTCAATTAAAATAATATAGACATTTTTAATAGTTTTCGTAATAATACTTGTACCACTATATCTAAACATAAATAAAGGTATCTGTCCCGCATTAATTATATTTAATAAATCGGAATTTCTATATCCATAAAAAGGGGGCTCTTGATATCTAGCCAAGAAAAAAGTATCCCCTTTCAGCATTTTACAAAATTCGCATTCAGAAATATATCCAAAATGTGTTTCACAATCAGTATTTCTTTTTGTTCTAGTTGTATAATTTCTAATTATTTTAAGCTTCGGATATTGCAATTCTAGATAACTTGCCAATGTGGACTTTCCCGAACCAGTAGCGCCTGCAACAGCCAAAACGGGAATGTTATTAATATTAATATAATTGACAATTTTCTCCGAATATCTCCACTTAATTCTTTCCACACAATTATCTCCTACTCTTTTGCAAAATAGAAAAAGCCCCGCCACCCAAAGACCGCACTATACCCACGGAACTAAGTTTGACAGAGCAAAATCTACAATATTTGCCCATCCCGAACTGGTCTGCTCAGACAACCTTATCCGTCTAAACCTATCTGAAATATCTTCCCAGTGCCGCCCCATAACAGGCTGCCTTTATTATCGGGACACGGTTTATAAACTTTTCCACCTACATTCTAACACATAAAATACACTTTTTCTCTTTCGCTATACAGATGTAGTGCAGCTAAATACCGACATAGTTTTTTATAATTCGCCATTATAGTGCAATAGCATGTCCATATAAACTTTTAGCATTCTCTTCTTCTCTGACGATAAACACCGGTACACTTCGATCAGATCTTCCAAATCCTCATCGTACCCTTGCCTTTCCAGTAAATCCGCTATCGTCACATTCAGAGCATCACAAATTGTCAGCACTGTATAAACATATGGTTTCGTTTCTCCCCTCATCAGGCAACTCAAACTGGAGGTTGACATTCCTGTGGCCTTTGCCAAAGCATATTGTGTAATATTTTTATTTTGACAAATTGTCCTTAACTTGGCAAGCATAACTTGATAGTCCTCATCAGGGTTGTACATATGTATATCTCTCCAGTTTCCTTTTTCATTTAATCATTTTTCTTTGTCCTTCTATTTATATATATGAATACAACATGAAAAAATAACGCATGTATTTAAAAAAGTACAATATTGTGTGGTTTTTATGCCTGCCATGATATTTCGCAGATGGTATCTTTCATCCGCCAAAATATACCGTTTTAACAGCTCCAAAAACAAGCATACCCACGATTACTAGCAATATTATGTTCGCAACCAGCAGATAATAGAAAAACGTATCACGTTTTTCCCCATTTTTATCCACACTCCGGTTCCATCGCATTTCTTCACCCCGCCAGTAATCCCTGCTCTCTGGCACGATCACATACATATCCACTTTAAAATGCCTGCCAAACCTGTCGCTCAACTTTTTATTGATATGCCGTTCCGATATCTCGCCTATCAACCGGACAACATCGTACAAATCCTTGAAACCACTGACGAGATTAAGAACACCCAGGATGACAGTGTAAATAATTTCTATACTGCCTTCGTATACAGCCTGAACCTGTACTTCATCTATGGAGATATCTGTATACTTCTGCAGCTCCAATTTAAGGTCGTTATTTATTATCCGGATAGATTCGTTGGTGATGTCGGTATAGGAAACCTGCTCCTCAGAATACTTGTCCAAATAATATAATCCGCCTGGGTGTAATGGCTTCTGTAGGGATTCATCATAGTTAAAATCAATTCTAGTTCTGAATACAGCCTTATATTGTTTTTTATTCATAGATAGACTCCAAAAAAAATCTGTGTTATTATTAATCACAAAAGATCCGAGTACAATTCTTCCTGATACACACCATCAGTAATCAGCTTCTTAAAGCTCTCAACTACAATTTCCTTGTCTTCTTTATAGGTAACACCGAACCACTTATCCGCCGTTTCTAGAACTTTCACCGTTACCTTTCCATCATGGAGCAGACCGTCTTACTGCTCACTTTTCCAGATAGTCTTGACGTGTTCCAGTTTAGTTTCATTTTCCCAGCACAATCTTGAATGGTGTCTTCTTAATTATCCTATTAGCAGCGAAGCACACGGCAATGATAATAATTACTTTTGTAAGATGCCATATGAGCATCACTACCATATTCGGCTCTGAGATCGGCAACTTTTTTAAGAAGAATAGGATAAACTGGTTAGTGCAAACATAAATTAAAGAATCCGATCCAATCTCCTTTAAAACCCACAATCCCCGTCCTGCGCACTCAACTGCATATTTTCTCGAATCAACCCATCGGCATATATTCCATAATGCGACCGTTGCAAGAACAGCGTTGATCCAAAAAGCCGGAATAATCGCGTATTCGTTAGTTCTGACATTGACATACCCATTCAGCATAATCAACACAGATACAACTAACATCAAGCACACGGCGAGTATCATCCTTATTCTAAGTAACTTCATTCCATATTTCCGAATTAGATAGCCAATAAGGAAGAATCCACATCCTACAAAAGCACTATCCATCGACAAAGGCAGTGAAATCAAATTAAGACTACCGAACACAGCCAATACAAATAATGCAATGCATGCAAAATTTCTATTGAAATACTTAAACAGAAGCATCCCAGCCACATTTACTATGAACAATGCCGGAAGAAACCATAAAGCTCCGTTTAGAGGAACCTCAATACTGTTCGGCCAAATCAGACCTAGCCATTGATTGTGTCCCGCAAGTATCCAGATTATTTCATAGCATATGCCAAAAACAAAATATGGAATCAAGATAGCTTTAGCTTTGCGTTTGACATATAACGCTGGATTCATTCTGGTGTTTAAAAAAAAACCAGAGATCATAAACCACAATGGCATATGAAATCCATGAATCCACTTATCAAAAGAGCCGCCAAACCAAACATGTCCCATAATCATCAGGATAATGTCAAATGCTCTTAAAAGGTCAACATCACCTGCTCTGCTCTGCTCTGCTCTGCTCTGCTCTGCTCTGCTCTGCTCTGCTCTGCTCTGCTCTGCTCTGCTCTGCTCTGCTCTGCTCTGCTCTGCTCTGCTCTGCTCTGCTCTGCTCTGCTAACAGATTGTCATTCCTCCCCATGCCTTTGTCAATCCCCCTTTTTCTATTGATCTATTTATTGTTGCTTGATTTTCAGCGTTTGATTTTTAGCTTCTTGAAGATTCTCCCTATTCCTCTATCCAGCAGATTCCGTTTGAAGAGATATATATACACCAAAGTTCCAACACAATAAACAATGCCACCTGATAGCATCTGAATACCCAGCGAAATCCATCCAGAGCCTGTGACTGTCCCGACCGCCTTAACTACAACGAACATCACTGCGCCTATAACAGCAAACGGAAGGCACTCTAATAACAGCCATTTTATGGATACATATTTTCTAACCAAATGGACTTCTATTGCAAGACCAGTGATCTCAGCAGCAAGCGTTCCTATAATAGCGCCATTGATTCCTAAAGACGGAATTAAGGAAGCCGAAAGCACCAGATTCACGACAGCATTCAACGAGAGTACCTTAACCATTGTCATATCCATCTTAAGCGGATAAATATACTGAGAGCGAACTGTCTACCCAATCCCAACTATCAGGATAAGTGGACACATCATCGATATTATACTTCCGCATACAGCGAATTCATCTCCATAATAAAGCAATGCAAACTGATCCGCAATGGAGAGCAAGCCGAAAAAAGCTGCAAACCCAATCAACCCAGTAACAGTCACAGACTTTTCCATGTTACTTTGCATACCGTCATAGTCTTTTGCCCCAGCGTATTGACATGCCTTTGGGTATAACACTGTGCTGATAATTGCAATAAATGTCTTGGGAATATTAATAATTTTATCCGAATACTCATAATAAGCCACAGACTCTTTTGTAGCTAATAGTCCCAATAAAGTCTTGTCAAACACTGTGTACAATGTCGCTGCGACCACGGCAGCAAACAAAGTCAACAGAGGCCTTATGTGCTCTTTGGCATTTTGCATTGAAAACTTTATCGGAGGAATTGCTGTAAACACTTGTGGGAACAGAACAAGCTGACCAGCACAAACTGTTGCAGCCATAATAATTGTGTATATAACAATATCCGATGAAGATTTCACAAAAACAAAGATGCAGACTGTATTTACAAGTCGAATGATAGCATTCCGAATTGCAACTGTCTTGAATTTCTCTAACCCATAAAAAAGCCAAGTCAAATCAAACGCTGCAGAAGCAACATATAGTGTCTGAGCAAGAGCCACTTCTACGTCGCTTCTGCATATCAAGAACACATACACAACATATAGCAAGATGGCAACTGTCGAAATTGAAAAATGGACAGATAACAAACTCCAAAAAGTCTTACGTAGCTCAACGAGAGAACTGCGTCGCTGAGATATAATACGTTGTCCGTGCTTGTTAATTCCAAGCATAGCAAAAACAACAAAATAATATGCTATCGAATATGTATAAGAGTAAATACCCAGAGAGGTACCACCCAGTGCCCTCGTTAGATAAGGGGAAACAATTAATGGCACAACCAAAATAATAAACTGGTATGTAAACTGGAATATAAAATTCTTTTTTGTACTGTCAGGTTGTAATAGTTTATTCATACCTCTATTGAACCAAATCGCACATGCTGTGCAATAGCCTTTCTTATCTTTTCTCTGCACCGTTGCCACGGTGCTCTTTTTCTTTTACAATAGCCTTATCCTTATGAAAGGAAAAACCCTACGGATGAGTGCTTAGTTTGGCGAC
>JAXEUM010000136.1:0-49382 GCA_034114925.1 Oliverpabstia sp. | reverse complement strand
TTATCTGGGAGTTAGCAGGCAGGATAAGGCAGCAGGAGAAAAAAGGTATCGGGGAGCTGAGAAGGCGCTGCAGGAGTTTGGATTTGAAATAAAAGATATTCCTCATACAGAGGTGAATTTTACCATGGAATCCGGCTATAGCGGAATGGAACGGATTTTGCAGGAGTATGGAAACGTGGACAGTGTATTTTGCGCTACAGATATGATTGCCACGGGAGCAGTTTTATGTTTGAAAAAAAGAGGATTTCGTATACCGGAAGATGTACGGATTGCCGGGATCGGACATGGAATTGTGGCAGATATTCTGACTCCCCGTCTGACGACAGTGGAATATGAATATCAGACCAGTGGAACAGAAGCAGCCAGGATGCTTCTGGAATTAATTCATAACCCGCAGGAAAAAAGAAGACAGAGAATGTTGGATTATCGGATTATTTATCAGGAAAGTACTTTATAATGAAATTATTAGCACTCATTTGAAATGAGTGCTAATTTTGTCTTGACATTTCTTCCAGAGGGTATTACTATAAGATTCAGTGAGAGAATGATCTTTGAAAAAGATGATTCTTATGAAAAATTATATTACGTACAAAAAGGAGAGTGTATGACCATGGGAACAAGACATGGCAATTTATCTATTAACAGTGACAATATTTTTCCGATTATTAAAAAATGGCTGTATTCTGACCACGATATTTTTGTAAGAGAGTTAGTTTCCAATGGCTGTGATGCCATTACAAAATTAAAAAAACTGGAAGTGATGGGAGAGTATACATTTCCGGATAATTATAAGAATAAGATCCAGGTGATTGTAAATCCGGAAAAGAAAACTTTGAAGTTTATCGATACCGGTATCGGTATGACAGCAGACGAAGTGGAAGAATATATTACTCAGATTGCTTTTTCCGGCGCTACTCAGTTTTTAGAGAAATACAAAGATAAAACAAATGAAGATCAGATCATTGGTCACTTTGGATTGGGATTTTATTCTGCATTCATGGTAGCCGATGAAGTGCATATTGATACTCTTTCTTATAAAGAAGGAGCTGTACCGGTACATTGGGAATGTGACGGCGGTACAGAATATGATATGCAGGATGGAGATAAAACTACAATTGGTACAGAAATCACTCTGTTTTTGAATGAAGAGAGTCTGGAATTTTCCAATGAATATCGAATGAGAGAAGTTCTGGAGAAATATTGTTCCTTTATGCCAGTGGAAATTTTCCTTTCTAAAGAAAATGCAGAGCAGGAATATGAAACTATCGATGAATCCGAATTGAGAGAGGATGATGTGGTTGTTGAGCATATTCACGAAGATGCAAAAACAGAAGAGAAAGAAAATGAGAATGGTGAGAAGGAAGTTGTAGAGATTGCTCCGGCAAGAGAGAGAGTAAAAATCAACAAACGTCCGGTTTCCATCAGCGATATCCATCCTCTGTGGATGAAACATCCAAACGAGTGTACAGATGAAGAATATAAAGCATTCTACAGAAAAGTATTTATGGATTATAAAGAGCCTTTATTCTGGATTCATCTGAATATGGATTATCCGTTTAACCTGAAAGGTATTTTGTACTTCCCGAAAATCAATACAGAATACGATTCTATTGAGGGAACGATAAAATTATACAACAACCAGGTATTTATTGCAGATAACATTAAAGAAGTTATTCCTGAATTTTTGATGCTGCTGAAAGGTGTGATCGATTGTCCGGATCTTCCTTTGAACGTATCCAGAAGCGCATTGCAGAATGATGGATTTGTAAAGAAAATTTCTGATTATATCAGCAAGAAAGTAGCTGACAAGCTGACCGGTATGTGCAAAACAGCAAGAGAAGATTACGAGAAATACTGGGATGACATTAATCCATTTATCAAATTCGGATGTATCAAAGACAGTAAATTTGCTGAGAAGATGAATGATTATATTTTGTTTAAAAACCTGGATAACAAATATCTGACTCTGAAAGATTGTATCGAAGAAAATAAGAAAGAAGATACCACAGAGGAAGTAAAAGAAAATACAGAAGAAAAAACAGAAGATACTCCGGAAAATAAAGAAAAAACAACAATTTTCTATGTGACAGATGAAGTGCAGCAGAGCCAGTACATCAATATGTTTAAAGAAGAAGGAATGGATGCAGTTATCCTGAAACATAATATTGATTCTGCATTTATTACTCATCTGGAACAGAGAAATGAAGATATCCGTTTCCAGAGAATTGACGCAGATCTGACAGACAACTTCAAAGAAGAAGGGGAAGATCTGAAAGAACTGGCAGATGAATTATCCGGAATGTTCAAAAAACATCTGAATAATGAAAAACTGGATATCAAAGTAGAAAAACTGAAAAATGAGAACATCGCTTCCATGATGACTCTGTCAGAAGAAAGCCGCCGTATGCAGGATATGATGAAAATGTACGGTATGGATGCCAATATGTTCGGTGATACTCAGACCACACTGGTACTGAATGCCAACCATCCTTTGGTTCAGTATGTGGCAGAACATAAAGAAGATACAGAAAATGTTCCTGTAATCTGTGAACAGTTGTACGATCTGGCTATGATGGCGCACAAACAACTGACTCCGGATGAGATGACAAAATTCATCACACGAAGCAATCAGATTCTTATGATGCTGACAAAATAGTAAGATTGGGAAGAATTGTGGAAGTGTACAGCACGAAACAATTTGTCAGGCATCTTTTGACATCAACATTATAGTAATAGAATAAGCCATGCGCTTCTTGTCTTCATTAAGTGGGCAAGAAGATGCATGGCTTTTTTTAACCATTAAATATTGTGAGAGTAAAACAAAAATTTGACTTTATTGGGGCATAATGGTAGACTATGAATAAATGTTCAGAATGTGTGAGGTAAAGAAAATGATTAATGATAAGAAAGTGCTTTTTAGCGGTATGCAGGCAACTGGCAATCTGACTCTTGGTAATTATCTCGGAGCACTGAAAAACTGGGTGACATTAAGTGATGAGTATGAATGTTTTTACAGTGTAGTAGATATGCATTCCATTACAGTGCGCCAGGATCCGGCGGTTTTGAGAAAGCGTGCCAGAGCGTTGCTGACATTATATATTGCGGCAGGACTTGATCCGGAAAAAAACTGTATTTATTATCAGTCTCATGTATCCGGTCATGCAGAACTGGCATGGATCTTGGATTGTTTTACCTATATGGGTGAGTTAAACCGTATGACTCAGTTCAAAGACAAGTCTTCCAAACATGCAGATAATATCAATGCAGGATTGTTTACGTATCCTGTTTTGATGGCAGCAGATATTTTGCTGTATCAGGCGGATGTGGTTCCGGTGGGAATCGATCAGATGCAGCATCTGGAGTTGACAAGAGATATTGCAATCCGATTTAACAATATTTATGGAGATGTATTTACAGTTCCGGATGCTTATATTGGAAAAGTCGGTGCGAAGATTATGAGCCTTCAGGATCCTTCAAAGAAAATGTCAAAATCCGATGAAAATGCGAATGCAAGTATCTATCTTATGGATGACCCGGATACTATTATGAGAAAATGTAAGCGGGCAGTAACAGATTCGGAAGGTTGTGTGGCTTATCGTGAGGAACAGCCGGGCGTAAAGAATCTGATTGATATTTACAGTTCCTGTACAGGAAAGACGCCGGATGAGGTAGTACGGGAGTTCGCAGGTAAAGGTTATGGCGATTTCAAGATGGCTGTAGGTGAATCTGTAATCAGTGTACTGAAACCCTTGCAGGACAAAGTGAAAGAATTGGAAAAAGACAAAGGTTATATTGACAGCATAATTAAAAATAATGCGGAGAAAGCGCAGTATTTTGCCAATAAAACCTTGCGGAAGGTGCAGAAAAAAGTGGGATTTCCGGAAAGAATCCGTTAATCCCCTTATAAGAAAAAGCCTGTCCGGATGCTGTTACAGCATTCAGACAGGCTTTTTTAGGAAAAACTTTACAAAATCCGTATAGATTTATACGGCGCGTATTCTGGGAACTTCTGCCACATGGAGATATTTGCTGATACATTTCACAAGCAAATCGTGATCGGATACGTGATCCAGTCCGGAAAGGGCAATAGTGCCTATTACACCTACTTCTTCTACGCGAATAGGGAAACCGCCTCCGCAGGCAGCATATTCTCTGGGATCTAAAAATCTTTCTTCCATATTTTCCTGAGTCTGACGCAGGTTCATATAAAGTCTCAGACTGCTTTGTTCTGTAACGCGAACAGTATTTTCTTTTCGGGTAAGCCATTGCTCGTTGTATAAAGTTGTACCATCCATGCCATACTGAAATACGGTATAACCATTATTGAGCCGGATTCTCAAAATCACAGAAACACCCAGTCTTCGAGCTTCCATAATAATCATGTTACCTAATTCCCAAGCATCCGCATTGGTAAAGCTGGAAAATTGAAGGATTTCTTCCTGCATCTCCAAAACATTTTCTAATTCTTCTACTGTCATAGCCATTCCTCCTAACGTTCCACAGGTAGAATGATGATTGTGGGACAATCATCATATAATGGTATTATTATAATCCCTTTTATCTGTTTTTTCAAATATTAAGTTGGATTTGGAAAAAACAAACCCATATCCGGGGGCAGGGGAGCTGTAAAATACATTTCTTTTCCCGTGATCGGGTGGATAAATTCCAGTGAATAGGAATGAAGCGCCTGTCGTTTCATAAGCCGGGTGGAGGGATTATATAAAGTATCGCCAATGAGTGGGTGTCCCAGGTAACTCATATGTACACGAATCTGATGAGTGCGTCCTGTTTCCAACTGTAATTGAACAAGGGAAATTCCCTGAGAAGGAAATTCTGAAGTTAAATCTTCAGGAATATGGGGAAGGGTGGAGAGGCGTTTATAGTGGGTGACAGCATATTCCCCCTTTTCCCAGTCCACCTGGCGTTCAATAAGAGAGTCACAGGTTCGGGCGATAGGCGCCGAAATGGTTCCTTCTTCCGGTATTTTTCCTTCTACAATGGAAAGATAGGTGCGATGGATTTCTCTTTGCTTCATTTGCTGTGAGAGAAGAGCGCCGCTGAGCATATTTTTTGCCAGAATCAAAAGTCCTGTGGTATCCCGATCCAGACGGTTGATACAGCGGAAAACAAAAGATTTATTCTGGGAAGCGTAGTACCAGGCAACTGCGTTGGCCAGGGTATTTTCATAATTACCGATGGAAGGATGCACAGGAGTATCTGCCTCTTTATTAATAATCAGAATATCTTCATCTTCATAAACAATATGAAGGGGCAGAGGTGTGGGAATGATTTTCTCGGAAGATTCTTCTTCCTTTAAATGAACAGCAAGCTGGTCGCCCTGATGAAGTTCTACATAGGAGAGAACCGGGGTTCCATTGAGAATAAGAGAATCCGGATGCTGTTTGATCCAGGTGCGTATATGGCGTGAGTAGCCTTTTTTCTGAAGAAAATCCCGGATAGGGACAGCTTCATTTTTTTCGGTTATCTGATAATTGAAAGTACGATTCATAAAAACTCCTTTATAAAAGATGCATAACGAATTGTTTCGTGCTATGCATCTACGTTTCACTTCGGTCGTTGCCAAACGCGTGTCACTGACACGCGGCAACTCACAATTCTGCCCCAAATTCGGATATCGTGGGACATACGCCCCACTTTGTTCTACACTCCGTATATATTATTATATTTTTTTATGTTTGGGAAGAAATAATTGTAGAATTTCGAAAAATATGTTAAAATGGTCAACAGATAAACAAGAACTGAAAAAAAGCATTACAAATTTAACCAGAAAGGATGGGGAAATCATGGAAGATAAAAAGTATGTTGCTTATGTGGGAACATATACACATGGGAGCAGCATCGGAATCCATTTATACGATGTAGATGTGGAAGAAGGAACACTTTCCGAACGAAAAGTAGTTCCAGTCAACAATTCTTCCTATGTAGTAAAATCAAAAAACGGAAAGTATCTGTATTCTATTGCTGATGAAGGTGTGGCTGTGTTTGCCATTAAACCTGACGGAGATCTGGTGCCGATCAATAAAGTGGATATTGACGGGATGAGAGGATGTTATCTGTCGGTGGATCATAATGGAAAATATCTGTTTGTGGGCGGATATCACGATGGAAAGATCACTGCTGTCCATACACACCGGGATGGACGTCTGGGCAGAGTGTTTGACGGTGTGTTCCACAAGGGAATCGGAAGCGTGGCAGAGCGTAATTTCCGTCCGCATGTAAGTTGTGTAGCTACCACACCGGAAGGAAAATATGTATGTGCAGTAGATAATGGTATTGATCAACTGAAGTTTTATCGAATCAATACTGTGAGAAATCGTCTGGAACTGGTAGATATTCTCCGGTGTAAGCGAGAGTCCGGTCCAAGAGAGATCGTGTTCAGTAAAGATGGAAGATTTGCATATGTATTGTTTGAACTGATGAATCTGGTGGGAGTATTTTCCTATAAAGATACAGGAAAATCTCCGGAATTCGAATTGATCCAGACAATAGAAACCCTGTCAGATGAGTTGGATCCGCAGCATGATTGTGCGGCTGCTATTGCCCTGTCTCCGGATGGAAAATATCTGTTTACGTCTACAGCAGGAGATAATTCCGTAGCTATGTTTGCAATCGACCCGGAAGAAGGAACATTGACGAAGGAGTTTGCTTTACCTATCAGTGGTGAATATCCGAAGGATATTGCTTTATTCCCGGATGGGAAACATATTGCAGTAGTAAATCACGAATCCAACAGTATTACCACTTTTACCATTGACTATGAGAAAAAAGTCCTGGTGATGAAAGGGAAACCTATGAAAGTGGATACGCCAAACTGTATTTTGCTGACGGATATCAGCGTATAAGAAACGGAAAATGAAGAGATAAGAAGAGCTTGTTGAAAAGCAGTTCTTTTTATCTCTTTTTTGTGTTGAAAGCAGTTGATTATTTGTGAATTTCTTTACAAACCCATAGTCTCTGTTCTATAATCTTACTAAATGTTTATAAGACTTAATAAATACAGAATATTTACTTAGCAGGAGGAATTGTTATGGCTGGTTCATCATTTGGAACAATATTTAAGATTACCACCTGGGGAGAATCTCACGGAGCCGGAATCGGTGTGGTGGTGGATGGATGCCCGGCGGGGCTTTCTCTTACAGAAGAAGATATACAGGTTTTTCTTAACAGGAGAAAGCCTGGGCAGAGCCGTTTTGCAACACCTCGTAAGGAAGATGATCAGGTAGAAATTTTATCCGGTGTTTTTGAGGGAAAAACAACAGGAACTCCTATTTCTCTTATGGTTCGTAATACATCCCAGCGTTCGGCAGATTATTCGGAGATTGCATCTTATTACCGTCCCGGTCATGCGGATTATACCTTTGATCAAAAGTATGGCTTTCGTGATTACCGGGGAGGAGGGCGTTCCTCAGGAAGAGAAACCATAGGAAGAGTTGCGGCAGGAGCTGTGGCAGCAAAACTTCTTGAGCAGTTGGGGATTCGGCTTTGTGCTTATACCAGCGCCATCGGTCCCGTAAATATTTCCGATTTCTGCGAGGAGGAAATCTATAGAAATTCGCTGTATATGCCGGATGCACAGGCAGCAAAAGAAGCAGGTGATTATCTGGAACAATGTATGAAAGAAAAAAATTCCGCCGGAGGAATCATTGAATGCAGGATTACGGGAGTTTTGGCGGGACTGGGAGATCCGGTTTTTGAAAAACTGGATGGAAATCTGGCAAAAGCCATGTTTTCTATCGGAGCAGTAAAAGGCTTTGAAATAGGTTCCGGTATGAGGGCTGCTATGGCTACGGGAGTATCCAATAACGACAGTTTTATCCCCAAAGAAGATGGAACAGTGGGCAAAAAAACAAATCATGCAGGAGGGATTCTGGGAGGAATCAGTGATGGAAGTGATATTTTCTTTCGAGTAGGGATAAAACCTACGCCTTCAATTGCTGCTTTTCAGGATACAATAGACAAAAAAGGGAATCCTGTTACTGTATCTATCAAAGGACGCCATGATCCGGTAATCGTGCCGAGAGCAGTAGTGGTAGTGGAGTCTATGGCTGCTCTGGTACTGGCAGATGCACTGTTGATGAACATGGGAGCCAAGATGGAGTACCTGAGAAAAATATATCAGAAGCCTTTTTAAAAAAATTGACAAAACAAGGGAGTGGGTTTTATAATAAAGTTGAGTTTTTTTGAATAATTCTTTATAGAAAGCGAAAGGAAGTGTTATTGAATGGAAGGCGGACCTGATCCTCGAGGTAGGAAACTGGACGAAAAAAGAAAACAAATAAGGCAGTAAGCGGGGGCGGGGAAGACTTTACTCTGTCCGCAGTTTGCTGCAGACAGTGAAAGGAGATCAGTAACATGATAAAAATTTTCAGAACATTTGACAACAATGTACATCAGATTAATGAAGCACAGGAAGGAAGCTGGATTGCATTGATTGATCCGACAGCTACAGAACTGGTGGAAGTGGCTGAGAAGTATGGAATAGACGTAGATCATCTGCGGGCGCCTCTGGATGAAGAAGAGCGTTCCCGTATTGAAGTGGAAGATAATTACACATTGATCCTGGTAGATATTCCCATCATTGAAGAGCGAAATGATAAAGACTGGTATGGTACGATTCCTATGGGAATTGTGGTGACAGATGAGATGATTTTTACCGTATGTCTGGAAGACACTCCGGTATTGAGCTCTTTTATGGATGGTCGGGTGAGAAATTTCTTTACTTATAAAAGAACCCGGTTTATTTTACAGATTCTGTACAAAAATGCATCTTTATTCCTGCATTATCTGAGAATTATCGATAAGAAGAGCGATCAGGTAGAGCAAAGTCTGCACAAATCTCAGAGAAACCAGGAATTGATTGAATTGCTGGAATTGGAGAAATCACTGGTATACTTTACCACTTCTCTTCGGTCAAACGAGGTAGTTCTGGAAAAACTTCTGAAAGTAGAAAGTATCAAACAGTATCCGGAAGATACAGAACTTCTGGAAGACGTTATCATTGAGAATAAACAGGCGATTGAGATGGCTAATATTTACAGCGGTATTTTGAGTGGAACTATGGATGCTTTTGCGTCAGTTATTTCCAATAACCTGAATATTGTAATGAAGTTTCTGGCGACAGTTACCATTGTTATGTCTATCCCAACCATGATATTCAGCGCTTATGGCATGAACCTGAACTCTAAAGGAATGCCTTTTGCGGATAATCCGTTAGGATTCTTATATGTGATTATCTTTTCTCTGATACTGAGTCTTCTGGTGGCTTTGATTTTCAGAAAGAAAGATTTATTCTAATAGTGGAGGAACTTATGAATTTCTTGAATAAAATGGAGAGAAAATATGGCAGATACGCAATCTCCAATCTGTCTATTTATATTATCATCACCTATGCGGCGGGTTATCTGCTCACAGCTCTTGCGCCCAACATGGTCAGCTATCTTGTGCTGGAACCGGCATTGATCCTCCGGGGACAGGTATGGAGGTTGGTGAGCTGGCTGTTGATACCGCCGGGAAGTCTTGATCTTTTTACGATCATCACTTTGTTTTTCTATTATTCCATAGGAAGTACCCTGGAACGAACCTGGGGGGCTTTCCGGTATAACGTATACATTTTCCTGGGAATTATTATGAGTGTGGTGGGTGCATTTATTTTGTACTTTATCAACGGAGGCGGAAGCACATTGTTGCTTTATACGGGAAGTGTATTCAGTACCTATTATATCAGTATGTCTATTTTTCTTGCATTTGCAGCTACCTATCCGGAGATGCAGGTGTTGTTTATGATGATTATCCCATTGAAAGTGAAATGGCTGGGAATCGCCTATGTGATTCTTATGCTCTGGGATATGATTACTGCCGGATGGGGCGTTCGGGTTATGATTATCTGTTCTTTAATGAACTTTATCATATTCTTTTTCACTACAAGAAATATGAGCCGGTATAATCCCAAAGAGATTCACCGGAGACAGGCTTATAAAAAGGCCGTTCATCAAAGCCAGGTAAATGTAACGAAACATAAATGTGCGATTTGTGGACGAACAGAAAAAGACGGAGATCATCTGGAGTTTCGATTCTGTTCCAAATGCAATGGCAATTATGAATATTGTCAGGATCATTTATTTACCCATACGCATGTGAAATAAGGGGGAAACATATGAAGCGAACAAAGATTATCTGTACTATG
Source organism: Oliverpabstia sp. (assembly GCA_034114925.1). Taxonomy (GTDB): domain Bacteria; phylum Bacillota; class Clostridia; order Lachnospirales; family Lachnospiraceae; genus Oliverpabstia. The sequence goes on along the minus strand of JAXEUM010000136.1, from coordinate 39,178 downwards.
GGACCAAACACAAATAATGAAGACATGATGAGAAAGCTGATGCAGGCGGGAATGGACATCGCCAGATTTAATTTTTCCCATGGGACACACGAAGAGCAGAAAGAAAGAATGGATTTACTGAAGAAGGTTCGTCAGGAATTAAAACTTCCGATTGCGATTTTGCTGGATACGAAAGGACCGGAGATTCGTACAGGACTTTTGGAGGGCGGACAGAAGGTAACTTTACAGGATGGTGAGATTTTCACATTGACCACAGAGAAAATAGTGGGAAATGAAAAACGATGCTATCAGACCTATGAAGGTCTTCCTTCTGACGTAAATAAAGGAGACACGATTCTTATCGATGACGGTCTGATTCAGTTGTCTGTGGAAGAAGTAACAGATACAGACGTAATCTGTCGGATTGTAAACGGAGGTGAACTGGGACAGCAAAAAGGTATCAATGTACCGAATGTCAAGGTAAATCTTCCTGCTATTACAGAACAGGACAGAAAAGATATTCTGTTTGGCATTCAGCAGGGAATCGATTTTATTGCGGCTTCCTTTGTTCGTAATGGAGATGCAGTTAAGGAAATTAAAGAACTTCTGCATGAAAATGGCGGTGACAGAATTGATGTAATTGCCAAAGTAGAGAATGCGGAAGGTGTACAGAATATAGATAAGATCATCAAAGCTGCCGATGGAGTTATGGTGGCGAGAGGAGATTTGGGTGTGGAGATTCCCGCTTATGAGGTTCCCCATATTCAGAAAATGATTATTAAAAAATGTAATGAAGCCTATAAACCGGTTATTACAGCCACACAGATGTTGGATTCTATGATTCGAAATCCACGGCCTACCAGAGCAGAAGTTACAGACGTAGCCAATGCGGTTTATGATGGAACAGATGCCATTATGCTTTCAGGAGAAACTGCGGTGGGGAAATATCCGGTGAAAGCTGTAAAGATGATGGTGCAGATTGCCCAGTCTGCAGAACCATTTTTAGATTATACCAGTCATCTGGATTATCGTGCTTTAAGGGGCAGTAAAAATGTATCCAGTTCTGTAGGAATTGCAGCAGTGCAGACTACAGAAAATCTGGGAGCTGCCTGCATTGTTACACCGACGATTTCCGGTCAGACAGCCCGTCTGATCTCAAATTTCCGCCCGAAAGTACCTATTTTCGCAGTAAGTCCCAATGACTGGGCGAGAAGAAAAATGCAGATTTACTGGGGAGTATTCCCTATTGCCGGATATGAGGAGGATTCTACAGAAAATATTATCTCCCATTCCATGTATATGGTAAAACGGCAAAAGCTGGTAAAAAAAGGTGATCTGGTGGTACTGACAGCGGGAGATCCGGCTACGAATATTGTGAAGGGCGAAGGCGCCATGACCAATATTATGCAGGTAATACAGGTGAAATAAACGCAAAAGAGGAGATTATGAAAAAATGAAAAAACAGCCGTTTGTCACAAAAGAGAAGCTGGAAGAGATTACAGCCCAATATCCTACCCCCTTTCATCTTTATGACGAAAAGGGACTTCGGGAGAACGCAAAAGCATTAAAAGAGGCATTTTCCTGGAATCCTGGATTTCGGGAGTATTTTGCAGTAAAAGCCTGCCCCAATCCCAGATTGATTCAGATACTTATGGAATATGGCTGTGGCTGCGATTGTTCTTCCCTGACGGAATTGATGCTGGCAAATGCCATTGACTGTAAAGGAGAAAGCATAATGTTTTCTTCCAATGCTACTCCGGCAGAAGAATTCGTATATGCGGAGGAACTGGGAGCAGTAATTAATCTGGATGATATTACCCATATTGATTTTCTGGAACAGGCGATAGGCCATATTCCGGAGACCATCAGTTGTCGGTTTAATCCGGGCGGTCTGTTTCAGATCAGCAATGACATTATGGACAATCCGGGGGATGCCAAATATGGAATGACAGAAGAGCAGTTGTTTGAAGCTTTTCGTATTTTAAAAGAAAAAGGCGCAAAGCGTTTTGGAATCCACGCTTTTCTTGCCAGCAATACAGTGACCAATGAATACTATCCCATGCTGGCGAAGATTTTGTTTGAGCTGGCTGTAAGACTGGAAAAAGAGACAGGAGCAGATATCTGTTTTATTAATCTGTCCGGTGGAATCGGTATTCCTTATCATCCGGATCAGGAACCCAATGATATCCGAGTGATTGGAGAAGGTGTTCGGAAGGTTTATGAAGAAGTTCTGACTCCGGCAGGAATGGGAGATGTGGCTATTTTTACAGAACTGGGTCGTTTTATGACAGGTCCTTATGGATGTCTTGTGACAAAAGCTATCCATGAAAAACATACCTATAAAGAGTATATCGGCTGTGACGCCTGTGCTGTAAATCTGATGAGACCGGCAATGTATGGAGCTTATCATCATATTACAGTGGCGGGGAAAGAAGAGGCTGTCTGCGATCACAAGTATGATATTACAGGCTCCCTGTGTGAAAACAACGACAAATTTGCTATTGATCGGATGCTTCCGGAAATCAAACGGGGAGATTTTCTGGTGATTCACGACACAGGCGCTCATGGATTTGCCATGGGATATAATTATAATGGAAAACTGAAATCTGCGGAGATTTTATTGAGAGAGGACGGAAGTTTTGAATTGATCCGTCGGGCAGAAACTCCCAAGGATTACTTTGCCACACTGGATTGTTTTCCGGTTTATGATAAGATGTTTAAAAATATATAAATATGGGGGCTGTCGTTATGCGGCAGCTTCCTTTTTTACAACGTGGAAAAGAGAGTGTATATGATAGAAAGAAGTAAAGTGGCGTTGCTTTTTTGTGATTCCTATGACAGCGAACAGGTTTATCAGAAAATCAAGAGAGGTATGGAACTGTTAGGAGGATGGGAAAGGCTGATTGAAAAAGATGAGAAAATTTTGCTGAAACCCAACCTGGTGCGAAAGGCGCCGCTGGATCGTCCGGTAATTACCCATCCTTCTGTCGTGGAAGCAGTGGCCCGCCTTCTGAGAGAAGAGGGATATGAAAAAATAGGATGTGGAGATTCCTGTGGTGTGGGTTCGGCATCTAAGGTGATGGAAGGAACCGGTATGGACGCCATATTGGAACGGTATCACATTTCCATGGAGGATTTCAATCAGGGAACCCAGACAGGAGAGTTTGTGTTGGCAGATCCGGTGCGGGAGGCGGATGCACTGATCAATTTATGTAAGATGAAAACCCATGCGTTGGAACGGGTGACAGGAGGCGTGAAAAATCTCTATGGATGTGTCAGCGGACTTCATAAAGCACAGGGACACACAAAATACTCCAATGCAGACAGTTTTGCCCGGATGCTGATTCGGCTGAACAGGGAAATAAAACCCCGTCTGTGCATTATGGACGGAATTGTGGCTATGGATGGAAATGGTCCCACATCGGGAGATCCTATTTCCATGAATGTGATTTTGATGAGTACAGATCCGGTAGCGGCAGACAGTGTTTTCTGTCATCTGGTACATTTGAAGCCGGAAATGGTTCCCACGAATGTTCATGGACAAAATATGGGACTGGGATTTTGGGAAAAAGAAAAAATCTGCATTCTTACGGAAGAAGGAGAAATTTCCATGGAAGAAGCAGTGGAAAAATATGGAAATAAGGATTACAATGTGGACAGGAGAAAAGTAAGGTCTACCATGTGGAATCAATTGGATTTCTTTATGAAGCCGTTTCAGAAGAAGCCATATATTCTCACAGAAAAATGCAGAAAATGTGGCGTTTGCGTAGAATCCTGTCCGGTGGAGGGAAAGGCATTGTCTTTTGAAAAAGGAAAAAATCATCCTCCGGTGTATCATTACAGAAAGTGTATCCGGTGTTTTTGCTGTCAGGAAATGTGTCCTTTTCAGGCGATTGGGGTAAGATGAGAAAAATAATTTGCGGATGCTATAGAATAATGCTATAATAAAAATCATTAATTGTCGAAATGTGGAAGGAGATCATCATGAAAAAGCTTGAAGATTATGTGAGAAGTATTCCGGATTTCCCGGAACCAGGTATTATTTTTCGGGATGTGACAAGTATATTACAAGATGCAGACGGCTTACAGTTGGCGATTGATTCTATTCAGGAATTATTAAAGGATACAGAGATAGATTTGATTGCCGGAACGGAATCCAGGGGTTTCATTTTTGGTATGCCGGTGGCATATAATCTGCATAAGCCTTTTGTCCCGGTTCGAAAAAAGGGAAAATTACCCTGTGAGACCGTTTCTCAGGAATATGATCTGGAATATGGAAGCGCTGAGATTGAGATGCATAAAGACGCAGTCAAACCAGGTCAGAAGGTGGTTGTGATTGATGATCTGATCGCCACAGGCGGAACTGTTGAGGCAGCAGTAAAGCTGATTGAAAGATTAGGAGGGGAAGTGGTGAAAATCATTTTCCTGATGGAACTGGCCGGACTAAACGGCAGAGAACGTTTGAAAGGCTATGATGTTGAATCTGTAATCCGGTATGAAGGAAAATAATTAAGATAGGCGGGATTCTATGGAAGCAGGAAAACAAAGGAATGATATAGATGAGAGGCAGATGAAAGTGGAAGCTGTAGAGGCCAGTGTAAAATGTATGAAAGATTTTACCAGCCCGGAAGATTTGTATGAGGAACTGATACGAAGTATTCGAAAATATCATCCGTCTACAGATATTTCCATGATTGAGAAAGCTTATCGGATCGCTTCAGAGGCACATAAAGAACAGAAAAGAAAGTCGGGAGAACCCTATATTATCCATCCGTTGTGTGTGGCGATTATTCTGGCTGACTTGGAATTGGATAAGGAAACCATAGCGGCAGGTCTTTTACATGACGTAGTGGAAGATACTGTGATGACAGAAGAGGATCTGACCAGAGAATTCGGAGAAGAAGTTTCTGTTCTTGTGAGTGGCGTTACAAAGTTGGGACAGTTGAATTATTCAGCGGATAAGGTAGAGCTTCAGGCAGAAAATCTGAGAAAGATGTTTCTGGCTATGGCAAAAGATATCCGTGTTATTTTGGTGAAGCTGGCAGACCGTCTTCATAATATGCGGACAGCCATGTACTGGAAACCGGAAAAACAGGTGGAAAAAGCCAGAGAAACCATGGATATTTACGCACCGATAGCACAGAGACTGGGTATATCGAAAGTAAAAATCGAATTGGATGATCTGTCATTAAAATACCTGAAACCGGATGTGTATTACGATCTGGTAGAGAAGATCAATCTGAGAAAAAGTGAAAGAGAAGCTTTCGTTCAGGGAATTGTAGACGAAGTAAAGCACCATATGAAGGATGCGCAGATCGATGCAGAAGTAAACGGACGAGTAAAACACTTTTTCAGTATCTATAAAAAGATGGTAAACCAGGATAAAACACTGGATCAGATTTACGATCTTTTTGCAGTGCGTATTATTGTGGAAAGCGTAAAAGACTGTTATGCGGCTCTCGGTGTGATCCATGAGTTATATACCCCGATTCCGGGGCGGTTTAAGGATTATATAGCCATGCCGAAACCGAATATGTACCAGTCTTTGCATACTACCTTGATCGGTCCTAATGGACAGCCTTTTGAGATTCAGATTCGTACTTTTGAGATGCACAGGACGGCAGAGTTTGGTATTGCTGCTCACTGGAAATATAAGGAAGCTTCTGACGGAAAGAAACCGGTGGCACAGCAGGAGGAAGAAAAACTTAGCTGGCTGCGGCAGATTCTGGAATGGCAGAAAGAAATGTCGGATAATCGGGAATTTTTAAGTCTGCTGAAAAGTGATCTGGATCTGTTTAATGAAAATGTATACTGCTTTAGTCCCGCAGGAGATGTAAAAACCCTTCCACGAGGTTCAACCACGGTAGACTTTGCTTACAGTGTCCACAGCGCGGTGGGAAATAAGATGGTAGGCGCAAGGGTAAATGGCAAGCTTGTTCCTATTGAATATGAGATCCGTAACGGAGACCGGGTGGAAATTATTACTTCGCAGAATTCCAAAGGTCCCAGCCGGGACTGGCTGAAGCTGGTGAAAAGTACTCAGGCGAGAAATAAGATCAATCAGTGGTTTAAGCAGGAACTGAAAGAAGATAATATTATTAAAGGAAAAGAAATGCTTAGCAACTATGCAAAACTAAAAGGTAAGGTGCTGGGCGAATATACAAAACCCAAATATATGGAAGCTGTTATGAGAAAATATGGTTTCCGGGATTGGGATAGTGTTCTGGCTGCGTTAGGACATGGAGGCTTGAAGGAGGGGCAGATCCTCAACAAGCTGGTAGAAGCGTATGAGAAGGAACACAAGAAAGAAATAACCGATGAAAAGGTACTGGAAGCAGTGTCTGAGGCAAAAGAAAAACTGCCTATCGTGAAAGAAAAGGGCGGTATTATCGTGAAAGGTATCGATGATGTGGCAGTGCGTTTTGCGAAATGCTGTAGTCCGATTCCGGGAGATGAAATCGTAGGATTTGTCACCAGAGGAAGAGGAGTTACCATTCACCGAACAGACTGTGTCAATGTGATGAATCTGTCAGAATCGGAACGGGTTCGCCTGATTGATGCAGAGTGGCAGGGCAGCAATTTTGCCAATGGTCTGTATACTGCTGAAATCAATGTATATGCGAATAACAGAACAGGTCTTCTGGTGGATATTTCCAAAATTCTTACAGAAAAGAAGATTGACCTGACGGCTATTAACAGCCGGATCAGCAAACAGGGGACAGCGACTATTTCCATGACCTTTGATGTACACAGTACAGAAGAACTGAACTCCCTGGTGGAGAAAATCCGTCAGGTGGAAAGTGTATTGGATATAGAACGGACAACAGGGTGATATGTATGAAAAGTAAGATTGAACAAATTGTATTGGGGATGGTGTCCACCAATACCTGGTTTCTTATGAATGAAGAAAATAAAGAACTTCTGATTATTGATCCTGGGGATGAGGCAGAGAGAATCCAGAGAAAGATCAGCCAGATGGGAGGAATCCCCAAGGCTGTGCTGCTGACTCACGGACATTTTGACCATATGATGGCAGCAGACAATTTACGGGAAACATATGATATTCCTGTGTATGCGTATGAGAGTGAAAAAGCTCTTTTGGAGAATCCGGGAGCTAATTTGTCCGGCGCCTGGGCTTCGCCTTATGTACTCTGTGCAGATCAGTGGGTAAAAGATGGTGAAAAACTGGATTTGGCAGGAATGCATCTTCAGGTGTTCCATACTCCGGGACATACGGCAGGAAGCTGCTGTTATTATTTGCAGGAGGAAGCTGTTTTATTTTCCGGTGATACCTTATTTGCAGGAAGCGTGGGAAGAACAGATTTTCCAACCTCCAGCACAGGAGATATGCGGGAAAGTCTGCACAGGCTTTTAGCAGAATTGCCGGAAGAGACAAGAGTATGTCCGGGGCATAACGAAGAGACTACCATAGGATATGAAAAGAGGTATAATCCCTTTGCTTAATATAGGAATTCGATTTAACAAAAAAGATTTTGAATATGATGTGTACTCTCTGGTAAAAGCATTTTATCCTCAGGGACAGGTACAGATGTATTATGAAGATGAGGAACATACACAAGAGTACGAGATTCTGCTCCTGGTTACATACAGTAATCAGGAGATTTGTCTGGAAATAAAAAAAGAGGATACCAGAGTATTTTATCAACAGGTATCCGTGGATTATGAGAAAGATCGGAAAGAAACAAAAAATGTGCTGAAACGTCTGGTGTACGAAGCATTATGCGAAATCACAGGTCATACGCTGCCCTGGGGGAATCTGACAGGAATCCGTCCCACAAAAATCCCCACAAAACTTCTGGAAGAGGGATGGAAAAATGTGGATATAGCAAAATATCTTCGGGATACCTACGGTGTGAGCAGAGAAAAAACAGCTCTGGCCGTGGCGATTGCCAACAGGGAGAAGGCTGTACTGGAACAATTAGATTATGAAAAGGGGTATAGCCTTTATGTGGGAATTCCCTTCTGCCCCAGTATTTGTCTGTATTGTTCCTTTGGTTCTCATCCACTGGAACGATGGAAGAAGCGGGTAGATGAATATCTGGATGCTTTGTGCAGGGAACTTTCCTTTATAGCAGACGCCATGAAAGGCCGCAGCCTGAATACGGTTTACATCGGAGGCGGTACGCCAACCACATTGGAACCGGAACAGCTTCGCAGACTGTTGGGACATATCCGTGATACTTTTGATTTATCCCAGGTGAAAGAATATACAGTGGAAGCGGGAAGACCAGACAGCATAACTTTGGAAAAATTACAGGTCATCCGGGAATTTCCGGTGACAAGAATTTCTGTAAATCCTCAGACTATGAATCAGAAAACACTGGATATTATTGGAAGAAAACACAAGGTGGAAGATACGGTTGAGATTTTCCAACTGGCAAGAGAGCTGGGATTTGATAATATTAATATGGATTTGATCATCGGACTTCCGGGAGAAGGAAAAGAAGAAGTGGAACATACCCTGAGAGAAATCCGGAAACTTCACCCCGATAGTTTGACCATTCATTCACTGGCATTGAAAAGAGCGACACGATTGAATCTTTTCAAGGATCAGTATACGGAAATGTCCTTTGAAAATAGCCAGGAAATCATGGAAATGACTCAGGAATGTGCCAGAGATATGGGATTGAATCCCTATTATCTGTATCGGCAGAAGAACATTGCGGGAAATTTTGAGAATGTGGGATATGCAGAGGTTGACAAAGAAGGAATTTACAATATACTGATTATGGAAGAAAAACAGACAATTCTGGCAGCAGGGGCAGGTGCTTCCACCAAATTTGTATTTCAGCATGGAGAACGGATTGAACGTGTGGAAAACGTGAAGGATGTGAAGCAATATATAGAGAGACTGGATGAGATGCTGGAGAGAAAGCGGGCTGGCATTGCTGCCTACCTGGAATAGTTTGGAGGGATGATTGTGGCCGCAGCGAAAAAATATGTGAATCAAAAACACATGCTGCAGTACAGTTTGAGCGAGCAGCTTGTTCACGGTATGCGGGTGAGTAATCTGGCATATGGAGTGGCAAAAGAACTGGGATTGTCAGAAGATTTTTGCTATGATTGTGCTGTGGCAGGAATGCTCCACGATATAGGAAAAGAACTGGTGTCCGGCGAATTGGATGAAAAGGAAGAACGGTTGATCATTGAAGAAATTCATTACGTTCGACTGCACGCCCAGGCCAGTTATGAGATTTTGAAAAAGAGGGGATATTCTCAGAGAATTCAGGAAACTGTGAGATATCATCACGAGAATATGGATGGAAGCGGTTATCCGGAAAATCTTTCCGGGGAGGGAATTCCTCTGGGAGCAAAGATTATCCGGGTCTGCGACGTATATGCAGCTCTGACTTCAGACCGTCCCTATCGTACTGCTTTTGATAAGAAAACGGCGATGGAATTGATGATTGAAGATATCAAGGATTTTGATGTGAAGGTTTTTCTGGCTTTTCAAAGATACATTCATAGTCATGAAGAAAAAGAAATTACTTTACCCTCGATATATCTATAAGAAAAAGGAGATTGATTATGGCTTTAAAGAAAAAACCGGTTACCGGAATGAAAGATATCCTGCCCGCAGAGATGGCAGTGAGGGATTATGTGATCCGTCTGATCAAAGAAACATATACTACTTTCGGGTTTTCTTCAATAGAAACTCCCTGTGTGGAACATATTGAAAATCTCTCCAGCAAACAGGGAGGAGAGAACGAAAAACTGATTTTTAAAATCTTAAAGCGAGGAGAAAAACTGAAACTGGATACAGCGGAATGTGAAGCAGATCTGGTAGATGGAGGATTGCGTTACGATCTGACAGTACCGCTTTCCAGATATTATTCCAACCATGCCAATGAACTGCCGTCTCCATTCAAGGCATTGCAGATGGGAAATGTATGGAGAGCAGACCGTCCGCAAAGAGGCCGTTTTCGTCAGTTTATGCAGTGTGATATTGACATATTGGGCGAACCGACCAATCTGGCAGAAATTGAATTGATCCTGGCAACTACCACATTACTGGGAAAATTAGATTTTAAAAACTTTACGATCCGTATCAATGACAGAAGAATTTTGAAAGCTATGGCGGCTTACAGCGGATTTGCTCCGGAGTCTTATGATACCGTCTTTATCATTCTGGATAAGATGGATAAGATTGGTCTGGATGGAGTTCGAGAAGAACTGGAAAAAGAAGGATTTGCGAAAGAATCCATTGATACTTATCTTGCCATGTTCCAGGAAATCACCAATGATGTTGCCGGTGTAAGATATGTGAAGGAAAAACTGGAAGGAGTTCTGGATCCGGCATATGCCGATGGACTGGAACTGATTATGACCAGTGTAGATGCAGTGAAAACCGCAGATTTTAAACTGGCGTTTGATCCTACTTTAGTACGTGGAATGTCTTATTATACAGGTCCGATTTTTGAAATATCTATGGATGAATTTGGAGGAAGCGTAGGAGGCGGCGGACGCTACGATAAAATGATCGGTAAATTTACCGGCAATAATACCTGTGCCTGCGGATTTTCCATCGGATTTGAGAGAATTATCATGCTTTTGATGGAGAGAGGATTTAAAGTTCCGGGAGCAGGGACAAAGAAAGCGCTTCTGATTGAAAAGAATATGCCGGCAGAGGGAATGATGAAGGTTCTGAAACAGGCAGAAGAGGAACGTCAGAACGGTTCTCAGGTGACAATCGCCGTAATGAAGAAAAATAAAAAGTTCCAGAAAGAACAGTTAAAAGAAGAAGGCTATGAAGAAATCATAGAATTTTTTGCAGATAGATTTTAATGTTTAATTGGAGGAAAAGAAAATGGCAGAATCAATGAAGGGTCTTAAAAGGACTCATCGCTGTACGGAAGTTTCCACAGCAAATATAGGAGAAACAGTTACCCTTATGGGTTGGGTTCAGAAAAGCAGAAATAAAGGCGGAATTATTTTTGTGGATCTGCGAGATCGTTCCGGTATTATGCAGTTGATTTTTGAAAATGGAAATATCAGTGAAGAAGGATTTGAGAAGGCGGCAAAACTGAGAAGTGAGTTTGTCATTGCCGTAACAGGTGTGGTAGAAGCCCGTTCCGGAGCTGTCAATGAAAATCTGAAAACAGGAGAGATTGAAATCAGAGCGAATGACCTGAGAATCCTTTCTGAGGCAGAGACACCTCCCTTCCCCATTGAAGAAAACAGCAAGACAAAAGAGGAACTTCGTCTGAAATATCGTTTCCTGGATCTGAGAAGACCGGATATCCAGAGAAATCTGATGATGAAATCCCAGGTATCCACCCTGACTCGTCAATTTATGGCAAATGAAGGATTTCTGGAGATAGAAACACCTATGCTTACAAAAAGTACACCGGAAGGAGCCAGAGATTATCTGGTGCCAAGCCGTGTACATCCAGGTAATTTTTATGCGCTTCCGCAGTCTCCGCAGTTGTTTAAGCAGCTTTTGATGTGTTCCGGGTATGACCGCTATATTCAGATTGCCCGTTGCTTCCGTGACGAAGACCTGAGAGCAGACCGCCAGCCGGAGTTTACGCAGATCGATATGGAATTATCGTTTGTAGATGTAGATGACGTCATCGATGTAAATGAACGTCTGTTGGCTCATCTTTTCAAGGAAATCCTGGATGTGGACGTTCAGCTTCCTATCCAGAGAATGCCATGGCAGGAAGCAATGGATCGTTTTGGTTCAGACAAACCAGATCTTCGTTTTGGAATGGAACTGCACAATGTATCTGACGTAGTAAAAGACTGTGAGTTTGTAGTGTTTAAAAATGCACTGGAAAATGGCGGTTCTGTCCGTGGTATCAATGCAAAAGGACAGGGCGCTATGCCGAGAAAGAAAATTGACAAGCTGGTAGATTTCGCAAAAGATTACGGCGCAAAGGGACTGGCTTATGTGGCAATCCAGCCGGATGGAACTGTAAAATCTTCTTTTGCAAAATTCATGAAAGAAGAGGAAATGAATGCCCTTATCCAGGCGATGGAAGGAGAGGCAGGAGATTTGCTTCTGTTTGCTGCTGATAAAAATAAGGTAGTATGGGACGTCCTGGGAGCGCTTCGTCTGGAGCTTGCCCGTCAGATGGAACTTCTCGATAATTCAGAATATCGTTTCGTATGGATTACGGAATTCCCTCTGCTGGAGTGGTCTGAGGAAGAAAATCGTTTCAAAGCTATGCACCATCCGTTTACCATGCCAATGGAAGAAGATCTGCCTTATATCGATACAGATCCGGGAAGAGTTCGTGCGAAAGCATACGACATTGTACTGAACGGAACGGAGATTGGCGGAGGAAGCGTGAGAATCCACCAGAACGATATTCAGGAGAAGATGTTTGAAGCGCTGGGCTTTACAAAAGAACAGGCTTACGAGCAGTTCGGATTCCTGCTGACTGCATTTAAGTATGGCGTACCTCCACACGCAGGTCTGGCATATGGATTGGATCGTCTGGTTATGTTGATGGCAAAACAGGAAAGTATTCGCGACGTTATCGCATTCCCGAAGGTAAAAGATGCGTCCTGTCTTATGTCGGAAGCTCCGAATGTGGTAGATGAAAAACAGTTGGAAGAACTGGGAATTGCAATCAGAAAAACAGAAAAAACAGAAGAAAAATAAGTAAAAACTCCCGGAGAAGCACAAGGTATAGAAAATACCAGGACTCTCCGGGGGTTTTTTATGCCTGAAGATGGGTGGAAACTTCTTTGATGGCTTCTGTCAGATTACCTAACAGCGCATCTCCCACCTCATCATTCATCTCCATATTCCAGTTGGCGCCATCATTTTTCATGGTAATAGTAATGGGAGTGGAGGTGGAAGCTGTATTATCTGTGATACAGGAAATCAGGATTTTGTTGGCAGTATTCAGCCTTCCGGAAATACCGTCTTGAAGAGCCTGGGCAGTCTGAGTGTATGCAGCCACCTGAGACTGATATTCCTTCATCATGGCGCGGCAGTCACAACTTGTAAGTTCTAGCTGTACCACGGCGCTTGCCCCGTCAGAAGAAATTTCTTCTGAAAGAATGGAGTAATCCAGATAAGTGAGCAGCTGGATGGCAAGCGCCCGGGAAATTTTCCGACGGTATTGGGCATCACCTGAAAAAATATGATCCAGTGAGAGATAACGACTCAATTGTTCCGAGTCAAACTGTTTTAACGTGTCCAGATGGATGGAAATAATCTCTGAGGGAGTAAAAAGATTTACATCCGACACATGAGTAGGAAAGTTTCCGGTGAGAGCAGATTCCAGATCTCCGGGATAATCAATTTTCCAGATGTTTTGAACTTTTGTCAGGGAAACCGTATATTCAGAAGTAATCGTTTGAGAAGAAAAATCTTTTAAAACCGTTCCCAGCAGAAGATAGCAGTCTTCCAGAGAAAAAGAAACACCAGAAGGAGTAGCAGTATTTTGTATCTGCTTAATCATTGCCTGACGGGAATATTCCTTTGCCAGCGCCTTTCCGTCAATAGTGTTTAACTGTACAGTCACCTGTGCATGATCACCGTTGGTTTCCACCTGTTTGATTTTATAGGAAAAATGTTGGTAAAATCCGGAAAAAATACTTTCTATTTCTTCCGGGATAGGTTTATCTTTGGATTCAGTGGGGAAAAGATCCTGATAAGAAAGATATGTTTCCAGCTTGTCTGAATCGGTATTCTTCAAAAGAGAGAGTTCATGGCGAACCAGTTTTACCGGGTCCTGATCGTAGGGAAGATTTTTGTGAAAATAAAAAATACCCAGAAGAAAGCAAAAAAGTTCTAAAATCAGGATCAAAGGAATCCCGAAAGTGAATTTTTTATGCTTTGTTTTGTGGTGAAACAGATACATTCCCAACAGACATCCCGGCGCGCCGCCCAGGAAGGCAAACAGAAATAAAACCGACTCTCGGATACGCCATTGATTGTGAATGGCTTTGTATTTATCTAAAGCAAAAGCTCCTGCTCCCATCAGATTGATGAAAATCAGATAGAAAATAATATATTTCATGGCATTTCCTCCTGAAATGTGATCTTTTGATAATATGAAAAATGCTTGATATGGATTCAGTTTAGCAGAAAGAAGAAAAATGTCAACTGACATCAAAAGTTCTGGTAAAAAAAGTAACTGTTCAGTCACAAAAAAATGTTATGTAAAGAGTAAGGGAAAAGTAAGGAACTGAAAGAAGAAGAGTGATATAATAAGATCATATTATGGCGCAGCAGATGATTTCTTATGAATGCAGCCTGTGAAAGTATGATTTGTTCAGGAGGATCCTAATGAAGAAAAAAACATTAATAATAGGGAGTTCGGCAGTAGCCGGAGCAATTGTGATCGGAATTGGCATATGGGCAGTATGGGGAAGAAACAAAAGTAATGACTCAGACAATGTGGTTTATGTAAATTCTGTGGAAAGCATTATGAATCCGGGAAGCGGAAGCGGGGCGATCAATCGTTTTGCCGGTGTGGTGGAAACGCAGGAAAAACTGGAGATTCAGGTCAGCCAGGATAAAACAGTGAAAGAAGTATTTGTGGAAGAAGGTCAGGAAGTGGACGTAGGCACTCCTTTGTTTGAGTACGATACAGAAAAAACAGAAGAAGAACTCAGTAAGGCAAAATTAGATCTGGAGCGTATCAGTAATACCATTGGAAATAAATACAATGAGATCGCAGCGCTGGAAAAAGAAAAGAAAAGCGCAGATCAGGAATCAAAACTGGATTATACCATGCAGATTCAGAGCGCTCAGATGGAATTGAAGCAAAGTGAGTACGAGAAAAAGAGTAAACAGGTAGAGATTCAGAAATTACAGGATACTCTGGATAACGCGCAAGTGGAAAGTGAAATGGCCGGAGTGGTAAAATCCATCAATGACGGTACATCCGGTACGGAATATGAGGGAGACAGTCAGGCATTTATGACGATTATCGCCATGGGTGATTATCGGATCAAAGGAAAAATCAACGAACAGAATATGGGCGCTGTGATTCAGGGACAGCCGGTACTGGTGCATTCCCGGGTGGATGAAGAGGTGACCTGGAAGGGAACCATGGGAGAAATTGATATGCAGAATCCGGGAAATGACAGCAATAATTATTATATGGCGGGAGACGCTACAACCCAGTCAAATTCCTATCCTTTCTACGTGAATCTGGATTCTTCAGAAGGTCTGATGCTGGGGCAGCATGTATATGTTGAAGTGGATTACGGCCAGGAGGAGAAGAAAGCAGGTATATGGCTGGATGAGTCTTTTATCTGCGATATCGATTCTGATCCCTATGTATGGGTAGATAATGGAAAAGGAAAACTGGAGCAGAGAAAAGTCACACTGGGACAGCATGATGAAGAAATGTTCCAGTATGAGATCGCAGATGGTCTGACAGAAGAAGATCTGATCACTTATCCGGAAGAAGGACTGAAAGAAGGCATGGCTACTGCGAAGGGGGAAAATGGTCAGATGGGTCAGAGTAATCCGGAACCCGTGGGCGACGGAAGTTTAGAGGGTGAGATGCTGCCGGAAGGAGAAGCGTTACCTGAAGAAAATATGATGGAAAATGAAGTTTTGCCGGAGGAAGGTATGATGTCAGAAGAACCTCTTCCGGAAGAGCAGGATGGAGCTGAAGAAATAATTGGCGGAACGGAGGATACGGAGTGATTCTGGAATTAAAAGATATCTGTAAAGATTATATTCAGGGGAAAATGGTGATTCCGGTACTGAAGCATGTGGATTTTCAGATGGAAGCAGGAGAATATGTGGCTATCATGGGACCCTCCGGTTCAGGAAAGACCACATTGATGAATATTGTAGGCTGTCTGGATCAGGCAACCTCCGGTAATCTGATTTTGGATGGTCAGGATATCAGTAAGTGTACGGAAAATGAAATGTCCGATCTGCGACTGAAAAAAATTGGCTTTGTTTTTCAGAATTTTCAGCTTCTCCCAAGGCAGACAGCATTGGAAAATGTGGAACTTCCTCTGACTTATGCCGGCGTGCCCAAAAAGGAGAGAAGAGAGAGAGCTTTGGCAGCTTTAACTCGTGTGGGATTGGAAGAGAGAGTGAATTTTCAGCCAAATCAATTGTCAGGAGGTCAGAAACAGCGAGTGGCTATTGCAAGAGCAATTGTAAATAATCCCAGGATTCTTCTGGCAGACGAACCTACAGGAGCTTTAGACAGCGCATCCGGAGAGCAGGTTATGGAGTTATTCCAGAGCCTGAATGATGAGGGCGTAAGTGTATTGATGATTACTCATGACAGTGAAATTGCCGGGTATGCCCAGAGAAAAGTAATTATCCGTGACGGAATCTTGAAAAAGGAGGGATAACCCATGAAAAAGAAATTGATTGTGGCAGGAATTGTGGTTGGGGTAATCCTTCTCACCGGCGCTGCAGTTTATGGAGTAAAAAAGAGCAATGAAAAGAAAGTAACCGTTGTTTCTGTTCAGGAGATGATGGGATTTGGGGGCGGAATGGATAACACCAGTATGTCCGGAAATATAACTTCCGATGTGTCTCAGGATATTTATCTTTCTGACAGTCAGGTGGTAGACGAAATCTTCGTGGAAGAAGGGCAGACGGTCAAAGAGGGAGATAAACTGATTTCCTATGATATGACATTGGTAAATCTGGATATGGAAATGAAAAAGCTGGATCGGGAAGGAATCGAACTGAATATAAAGAAAGCCCAAAGAGAAATAACGAAATTAAAAAACACAAAACCGGCTACCGATTCGGGAGGAATAGGAGATCCAGGTTTTGAAGATCCTGGATTTGAAGATCCGGGTATGGACGAACCCATGGAACCGGAAGAACCTACAGAAGAACCTTCCCCGGGATTGGAGGAATTGAATCAGGATTCAGAACCGTATATGGGTTCCGGTACATTGGAAGATCCCTATCATTTTCTGTGCAAACAGAAAGGTGTGGTACTGGGAAGTTTTCTGAACCGTATGGCAGAGGAAAAATGTTTCTTTGTGATTGAAGTACGGGAAAAAGATTACAGTAACGGCGCTTTGATGAAAATATGGGGACAGCAGATCACCGATGAAAATTTCCATGTTGAGCCGGAGATGAAGTATCAGGTGGATTTGGGAAAATATGAGGAAGAAGGGGATCCGCTATACCCGCAGGCTTTTCCGGAATTGACAGATGAGGATGTGGAGAATAAGCATTGGTACAAGGGAGAGGGAAGTAAAGAAAAACCTTACGTATTCCTTGTCACTGAGGACGGAACGGTGAAAGGCAGTTTCTTTAAGAAAATGAAAGAACTGGGAGGATATTTCCGTATCGAGGTGAGAGAAGAGGGGGTATACAGCGGAATCCTTCTGAAAGCCTGGGAGCAGCAGGCGGAAAACCTGGGAGAGTTTGAGGAGGAAACGGTGTACGAAGTGGGACTGAAGGTAAGAGAAGTTACACCAACCCCAATGCCAGAGGAAAAACCGGACGAAAAACCAGAAGAAAAACCAGAGGAAAAACCAGATGGGAATCAAGGTGGGAATTCGGGAGGAGACCAAGGTGGAAATCCAGGAGGAGATCAGAGTGGAAACCCTGAAGAGAATCAGGGTGAGAATCCAGGAGAAAATCAAAACGGAAATAGTGATGGTAACGGGACAGAAGGAGAAACAATTCCATCAGCAACCCCGGAGGTGACTACATCAGTAACTCCAGAAACAACTCCGGAATCAACCCCATCAACAACCCCGGAGCAGCCGACAACCAATCCTATGGCAGCTTCCGCAGCAGTTTATCATAAAATCATTCCCCTGGCGAATGAAAACACAGTGGATGGAGCAATGGGCGCTGTGGGCGACGGATTTATGACGAAAGAAGAAATTCAAAAACAGATCAAAGAAAAGGAAAAAGAAATCCGTGGTTATCAGTTAGATCTGAAAGAAGCAGATCTGGAACTGAAAAAAATCAATAAAGAATTAAAAAATCAGACAATCACCAGTACGTTAAATGGTGTGGTAAAGACCGTTGGAGATCCGGATAAGGAAAATACGGATGGAAAACCACTGATTCAGGTAGTAAGCAGCGAAGGATTATATATTCGTGGTACAATCAGCGAGATGCAGTTGGATAAACTTCAGGTAGGTCAGATGCTGAATGGATTTTCCTATGATACAGGCGTAAGCTTTACTGCAGAAGTGAAAGAAATTTCTCCTTATCCAATGGAAGGGGATTATTCTGGAAATGGTAATGCTTCCATGTATCCTTTTACTGCATACATTCAAAATGCGGAAGGGTTGAAAAACTATAGTTATGCGGAATTGACGATAGCAGATGGAGGAGATGCTTCCATGAATAGTGGACTGACCATAGAAAAAGCATTTGTCAGAACGGAAGACGGGCATTATTATGTTATGAAAGATGATGGAAAAGGTCGGTTGAAAAAGCAGATCGTACAGATCGCACGTGTATGGTATGGTTCTACTTATGAAATAGCAGAAGGGCTTTCCATGGATGACAAGATTGCATTCCCTTATGGAAAACATGTAAAAGAGGGTGCAAGAACCGAAGAAGGATCAATGCAGGATCTGTATAGGTAGGAGGAAAAAGAATGTTTGAAAATATAAGACTGGCATTTGGGGGAATCTGGTCTCATAAGATGAGATCTTTCCTTACAATGTTGGGTATCATCATTGGAATAGCTTCCATTATCTCCATTGTTTCAACCATTCGGGGAACCAACGAACAGATCAAACAGAATCTGATCGGAGCAGGAAATAACAATGTGGATGTGAAACTTTCGCAGGGAGAAAGTGAATATTATATGGATCAGGGAATTCCGGCTAATGTTATGGTAGCGAATGATGAACAGAAAGAAAAAATCCGTACCCTGGACGGAGTGAAAAGCGCTACCTTTTATAACAGAAGAAGTTGGGTAGATGGTATAACATATCAGGATATTTCTCTGGATGGGGGAAGTATGTATGGTGTGGATCAGGATTTCCTGAAAACAAAAGGATATGTGGTACAGAATGGCCGGGGATTTGTGGAGAAAGATTACACAGGTATCCGCAAAGTAGCGCTTCTGGATGATGTGGCGGTGCAGACACTTTTTCCAGGGGAAAATCCAGTAGGGAAAACACTGGAAGTAAGGGGAGAACCGTTCACAATTGTAGGATGCATCCGCAAATCTGATGCTTTTGAGCCAGTAATCAACAGTATGGAAGATTATTATATGTATAATCAAAATTCCAGCGGAATGGTTTTGGTTCCATTGGCTGCATGGCCTATCGTATTTAACTTTGACGAGCCGGTAGATGTAAGTGTTATGGCAGAAAATACAGATACCATGAGCAGCATCGGTAAAAAGGTGGAAGATATTATGAATGAACTGGTGGTATCATCTTCTTCAGCTACCCAGGAGGGAGAAGGAGACAACAGCATTTCCTATAAGGCAGCAGACCTTTTAAAGACGGTAAAAAATCTTCAGAAAGTCAGTGAAAATACAAATAAACAGTTGCTGTGGATCGCCAGTATTTCTCTTCTTGTAGGAGGAATCGGTGTTATGAATATTATGCTGGTATCGGTTACAGAGCGAACCAATGAAATCGGTCTGAAAAAAGCTATTGGGGCAAGAAAGAAAAAGATTCTCTGGCAGTTTTTGACAGAAGCGGCAGTATTAACCAGTATCGGAGGAATTTTGGGAGTGATCGCAGGAATTATATTGTCACAGGTGATTGCACGGATGTCTCAGACACCGGTTTCCATAAGCATTCCTGCAAGTATTCTGGCAGTTGTATTTTCTATGGCTATAGGAATTATTTTCGGATTGTTGCCATCCATCAAAGCGGCAAATCTGAATCCGATTGATGCTCTCCGCCATGAATAGTTAAGAAAAAAATCATATTTTTTTCACAACAATTTCACCAAAAGAGAAGAAAAATGGTATATAATGACAACAGTGAATTTAACGGGGGTTTTTATAATGAATATATTATTTTTTTTGACACCAAAGAGTGAAGTGGCTCATGTGTACAATGATGATACGCTTCGTCAGGTTTTGGAGAAAATTGAGTATCATAGGTATACGGCAATTCCCATGCTGAATAAAAATGGAAGGTATGTGGGAACGGTGACGGAAGGAGATCTGCTGCGGTTTATTAAAGAAAAGTATTCCTTGAATTTAAAAAATGCAGAAGATTGTGCCATCAGCCGGGTACCGCTGAGATGGAAGTATATGCCGGTCAGTATAGACTGTGATATGGAAGATCTGGTGGAGGTTGCCATGAAGCAGAATTTTGTTCCGGTAGTGGATGATGCAGATAATTTTATCGGTATTATCAGAAGAAGCGATATTTTAAAATATTGTTATGCGAAAAGTAAAGGAGAGAGTCACGTACTTACGGCTCATTCATAAAGGCAAAAACCCAGCCGAAAGTTTCGGCTGGGTTTTTGATTGCCATTCATTAGAGAAGATGTTATAATAACAAGATGATAAGTGAAAAGTAACTGGAGGATATTATGAATACAATCATTGATTTAATTACTGAAGAAGTAAAAAATGCATTTCAGAATGCGGGATATGATCCGTCTTATGGAAGGGTAACACTTTCTAACAGACCGGATTTGTGTGAATATCAGTGCAATGGAGCAATGGCTGCAGCGAAAGCATATAAAAAAGCGCCGATTATGATTGCAAAAGATGTGGTGGAACAGCTTTCTGGTTCTCAGGCTCTGGAACTGGCAGAAGCGGTAAATCCGGGATTTATCAATCTGAAAGTATCCGGAGATTTTGTGGCACAGTATCTGACTGCCATGCGTCTTTCTGATCATCTGGGAGTGGAGAAAGCCAAAGAACCAAAGAAAATGGTTCTGGATTACGGCGGACCGAATGTGGCAAAGCCTCTTCATGTAGGCCACCTTCGATCAGCGATCATCGGAGAGAGCATCAAAAGAATGGGAAGATTTCTGGGACATGAGATCATTGGTGATGTACATCTGGGAGACTGGGGACTTCAGATGGGCTTGATTATCACAGAATTACATAAAAGACAGCCGGAACTGGTATATTTTGATGAAAATTATCAGGGAGAATATCCGGAAGAAGCTCCATTTACAATTGGGGAACTGGAAGAAATCTATCCGGCAGCAAATGCAAAATCGAAAGAAGATGAGGCTTACAAAGCAGAGGCTTTGGAGGCTACGCATCAGCTTCAGATGGGAAACAGAGGGTATCGTGCTTTGTGGAGACATATCCTGAAAGTATCTGTAACAGATCTGAAGAGAAATTACGCGAATCTTAATGTAGATTTTGATCTGTGGAACGGTGAATCCGATGTACAGGATTACATTGCGCCGATGGTAAAAGACCTGAAAGACAGAGGACTGGCATATGAAGATCAGGGTGCGATTGTGGTAGATGTGAAGGAAGAGACAGATACAAAAGAAGTACCGCCCTGTATGATTCTGAAGTCTGACGGAGCAGCTTTGTATACAACCACAGATCTGGCTACGATTGTGGAGCGTATGGAAAAGTATCAGCCGGATGAGATTTTATATGTGGTGGATAAGCGTCAGGAAATGCATTTCGTTCAGGTATTCCGTTGCGCCCGGAAAGCAGGTATGGTAAAAGAAGATACAAAATTATCTTTCCTGGGATTTGGAACTATGAATGGAAAAGACGGAAAGCCATTTAAGACAAGAGATGGCGGAGTGATGCGTCTGGAAAATCTGATTCGTGAAATTAATGAAGAAATGTATAAAAAAATTGTGGATAACCGGAGTATTAAAGAAGAGGATGCCCGGGCTACTGCTAAAATTGTAGGATTATCTGCAATCAAATACGGAGATTTATCGAATCAGGCGTCTAAAGATTATATTTTTGATATTGAAAGATTTACTTCTTTTGAAGGAAATACAGGACCATATATTTTATATACAACAGTGCGTATCAAGTCAATCCTGAACAGATATATGGAAGAAGGAAAGAATGTGGGCGATACAGTGATGAAAGCGCCTGTAAGTGAAAGCCAGAAAGCTTTGATGCTGGAAACAGCCAAGTTTAACAGCGTGGTTGTAAATGCCTTTGAAGAAAAAGCGCCTCATAAGATCTGTTCGTATATTTATGAACTGGCAAATGCGTTTAACCGTTTCTATCATGAGACAAAAATCCTTTCAGAAGAAGATCAGAAACAGAAAGAGTCCTTTATCGCTTTGTTGGCGCTGGTAAAAGATGTTCTGGAAGCGTGCATTGATATGCTTGGATTTACCGCACCGGAAAGAATGTAAGAAAGTAATGCGCCGGAAGAGTTTTCAGACGTCCGGCAAGGAGGAATTAAGGTGAGAAAACTAACAGTTACACAGATACGTTTGATCTTTGTGCTTTTTACAATTTTATGGTGTTGTCTATCTATTTGTGGCTGTGGGGGAGAAAACCATAATTCCGGAACAGTGGAAGAGATAAAAAAAGAGGAAACCACGCCGGTGCCTTCGGATACGCCAGAGCCGACAGCAGAGGCAGAGCCGGAAAAAGTGGAAAATCTGGAAGATACCGCGCCGCAGGCAGGAGAAGAAGTTGTTCCGGTACTCACACCGGAAGAACCGGAGCTTCCGGGAACCGGGAAAAAAGTTGCCATTGATCCGGGGCATCAGGCGAAGGGAAACAGCGAACAGGAACCGATTGGGCCAGGAGCTTCCCAGACAAAAGCGAAAGTTGCATCGGGGACGTCGGGAAGAACTACCGGAGTGGCTGAATACGAACTGAATCTTGCGGTGGCTCTGAAATTGAAAGAGGAACTGGCGAAAAGAGGATATGAGGTTTTCATGATTCGTGAAAGTCATGATGTAAATATCAGCAATGCAGAAAGGGCAAAGATGGCGGCAGAATCCGGCGGAGATATTCTCATACGGGTTCATGCGAATGGTTCCGAAAATAGTGGGGTATCCGGAGCGTTGACGATGGCGCCCTCTCAGGCAAATCCCTATATGGAGGAAAGTATGGTGGAACAGTGCCAGAAGCTTTCCAGAGAAATAATTGAAGCATTTTGTGAAGCTACAGGCGCCAATAATCAGGGAGTGTATCAGACCGATGAGATGAGTGGTCTGAACTGGTGTACTATTCCAGCCACGATTGTGGAGATGGGATATATGACAAATCCGGAAGAAGATACCCGGATGCAGACAGAAGAGTATCAGGAATTGATGGTGCAGGGGATGGCAAATGGAATTGATCGATATTTTGCATCAGAATGAGAAATAAAAATCAGAAAGAGAGCAGTAATTTATGTCACAAGTTATATTATTTGACCTGGACGGTACATTGACAGAATCCGGCGAGGGCATTACAAAGAGTGTACAATATGCACTGGGAAAAATGGGTATTACAGAAGATGATCTGGATAAACTGCGTTGTTTTGTCGGACCGCCGCTGAAAGAGCAGTTCATGGCTTACGGAGGGTTTGATGAAGAACAGGGAGAGCAGGCAGTGGCATATTACAGAGAAAGATATACCACGGCAGGTATTTTTGAAAATAAGTTATATCCTCATGTTCCGGAACTTCTGGAAGTATTGAAAATTAATGATAAGATTTTAGGTGTGGCTTCCTCCAAACCGGAAGTATTTGTAAAACAGATCTTGGATTATTTTGAGATTTCACAGTATTTTCAGGTGATCGTGGGCAGTGAGCTGGATGGAAAACGGACAGACAAGGCAGAAGTAATAGAAGAAGCTTTGCATCGGCTGCATATGGAAAATGAGCGCGATAAAGTTATCATGGTGGGAGATAAAGAACATGATGTTTTGGGCGCCAAAAGCTGCGGAATTCAATGCGTAGGCGTATCTTATGGATATGGAAGCAGAGAAGAGCTGGAAAAAGCAGGAGCAGTTTATATTGCGGAGGATGTGGAAGATCTGGGTATTCTGGCAAGTCCCAATGATGAAGAAACTACAGAATATGTAGAATCCGTCAGGAAACCCTTAAAGGCAAGAAGAAAAGCAGGGGTAAGAAAAGAGATTCTGGCTATGAAAAAGTCTTCTAAAGAGGAAACTTCCGAACAGCCTGTTCCGGAAAAGAAGATGCATCCGGTATGGTTTATCTGGAGACTTCTCTATCCGGTGTTGATTCATTACGGGGTTGCGGTGGTTTCTCTCCTTATCTTTTTTACGTACTTTACCTGGAATATGGACAGGAGTTCTATCATAGAAAATCCTCTTGTGATTCAGGAAAAAGTACTGGATTCTACCTTGCTGCAATTAATGCTTACTTCAGTAGTTGGAGGAGGCATTGGCTTCTGGTTTTACAGAAAAGATCAGCTTCGTAGAAAAGAAGGAACTTTGGGCAGGGGGACAGACTTTGTATGGAGTCCGCCGGTTGTATGGTTTTCTGTTATTGTGCTGGCAGTTGCAGGAAGTCAGTTGTTGAATGATCTGATTGTCATTTTCCATTTAAATGATATCTTTCCGACCTATCAGGAAATGACAGATGTTGCCATG
The DNA here is from genome assembly GCA_034114925.1 of Oliverpabstia sp. Lineage (GTDB taxonomy): Bacteria > Bacillota > Clostridia > Lachnospirales > Lachnospiraceae > Oliverpabstia. Next base: position 14,774 of record JAXEUM010000136.1, on the reverse strand, counting down.
GAAGGGCAGCCCATGTGGGAATTATTTTTGACTGTAGGAGTTTTGGCTCCCATAGCGGAAGAAATTATATTCCGCGGACTGATATTCAGAAGAATGCGGGATGAATTGAAACCTGTGACGGCAATTATTTTGTCTTCTCTGGCTTTCGGATTATATCATGGAAATATGGTGCAATTTTTGTATGCATCTGTGCTGGGATGTCTGTTGGCGATTATTTATCATCGGACAGGAACCTTGTGGACCTGTATACTTGCCCATATAGCGGCAAATTTATGGAGTTTGTACGGTGGAATTTGGTGGAGCAGACTGCAGGAGATTCTTCCTCTGGGAGTTGGAATGGGTATCTTCATCGAACTTCTATTATGTGTCATTCCTGCGTATTGGATATTTGCAAATAAAAGAAAATAATTTATGAAACAGTTCAGCCATACAGTGTACGGGAAGCATAAAACATGCTTGCATGTTTTTGCAAGCGGACATCTGTATGAGCTAAGCGCATGTTTATGAGTAAAACAGTGGCGTTAGCCACGATAAGCACGCAGTGCGGTTTTACGAATGGCGCAAGCTGAACTGTTACTAATTTAGGAAACAGAAGGTGTAATTTGCTTGACAAAATTCGCCTTCTGTTTTACTATAAATACATCTATCAGTTCATATTATTATCTATTCAGGGAGTTCTCCCGATTATTTCAAACATTGGAAAAATTTCATAACAGGAGGTGAAAAAGTATTTGGAACCCGAAACAGGAGTATGTCTGGAACAGCGATATTTTCTTATGGAAGTTTTGGGAGTTGGAGGAACCAGCAGCGTTTTTTTGGCTATGGATGAACGAATCCAGCGAAAAAGAGCAGTGAAAATCATACGAAAAACAGAATATTTCAAAGACAGATTCTGGGAAACGGAAGGTTTGTTAATGAAGCGTTTTCATCATAAAAATATTGCGGAGATTTTCGACATTCTGGAAGATCAGGAATTTGTTTATTTTGTGATGGAATATGTGGAAGGGTATACGTTGCGGGAATTGCTGAAAACAGGACGGCGATTTTCCTGTCAACAGACAATCCATATGGGACTTCAGATCTGTGATGTGCTGGAATATATACATGGGCAGAAAAAGCCGGTGGTTTATGGGGATTTGAAACCGGAAAATCTGATGCTGGAGAAGAATGGACGGGTGGTTTTGATCGATTTTGGAGCTTCCCGGGTAGGGAAAAAAGAAAAAGGAGTATCTTGCTGGGGAACTGAAAAATACGCATCCCCGGAGCAGAAAGCTGGAAATGAAACTGTGGATATCCGATCTGACCTATACAGTCTGGGAATCATTTTGAGAGAGATGTTATACGGAAATGATTTGCCGGAGGAAGAATCTTGGCCGCAACTGCTAATGGATTCTGTTATTGAGAAATGTACCCGGGAAAATCCGAAAGAGCGATATCAAAATATACAAGATGTACGCAATGCTCTGGAAAATTGTGAAAAAAAGAAAGAAAAAAATTTTGGAAGACATAAAAAAAATCTTTTTTTTGCAGGAGTTCTCTGGAGCTTGTCTCTGTCTTTATTGGGATTGTCAGAAATATTTTCACGGCAGGCGTCTGTTTTATTTCGGGAAGGGTATGAACGGTATATTACGGCAGGAGAAAGGAAAACAGACAAAAAAAGCCGAATCTCATTATTTACAGAGGCAATAACATTAAATCCCTGGAAGGAGGAAGGGTATTTTTCCTTGTTGCGGGAATATCAGGAAGATGTCTTTACAGGAGAAGAATATGAAGAATTACTGGAAATACTGGGAAGAGAAAATCAGGACGGACTTTCCTGTGAATCCTGTTTTGCACAATCGCCGGAAAAATATGGGAAATTTGCCTTTGAACTGGGAATAACCTGCTACTTTGAGTGGGAAGGATATGGAAATAAAAAATATGCTCTTTCCTGGCTGGAGCAGGCAAAACAAAAAGGGAATCTTACCGGTGAAGAAAGGAAAGTGGCGGAATGTCTGACGGATATTGCCAGATATTATGAAAGTCCGTACAGGGAAAATCGTGAACTGACATACCCGGAAAAGAAAATGATGGAAACTTACTGGGAAGACCTGAAGAAACTGCTGGAAATACCGGAAACAATGGCGTTAAGGCAACTGGTATATCGGGAAACAGTGGGACAGATCTTGCAGAATCTGAGCAATTTTCAGGAAAGTGGGGTATCAAAAGAAGAAATCTGCGAAGTGCTGGAACAGATTCGTAAGGAGGACGAAGAATTAGAAGCAGTGATTTGTGAAGGGGAAGAATTACTGGAACTGATGGAAATCACATGGTAAAAACAGCGACCTGAAGAGAGAAACGGAGGAGATATGAAACTTCAGGAAACAGTAAAACAATTGGAAAGAATTGCAGAGTGTCTGGAAGGAATTGCCTGGATCGGTCTGGGATTGGGATTTGTATATACGGTATATCTGTTTCGGAATCTATGGAGGGATAAAAAGAAAGGAAAGGGGGAATCCATTCACAAAAAAAGAAAGAACAGAGGGATATATCATCTTCTTTTGTGGTTGGTAGCAATTGTTGGGGGAGGTATGGAAACAATAGAAGTGAAAGCAGAAATACATACAGAGGAAATAATTCCAGAAATAAGAATAGATGCAGAGGAAACACCCTGTCTGGAACGGGAAGGAATCTGGTATTATGCGAAAGGATGCAGTATTTGCGTACTTAAAATGGATATAGAATCAGAAGAAAATGAAGAAAAGGCAACAGAGGAGAATATAGAAGAAAATACAGAAAAAACAATTAGGGTATCTGTTTTGTTGAAAGACGAAAATGGGGAATGGAAGGAGGCAGACGAGGAAGAATTAGGAAAATACGATATTTATCTTGAAGAAAAACAGAAAGGAGAATTGTGGAAAATTCATTTTTCAAAGGAGGTACAGTGCATAGTAACAGGTGAAATATGGGAAGAAGGAAGAGAAGAGGCAATTGCCCAGGTGCAGCAGGAGATGATTCTGGATATGACTCCTCCCACCGTGAAGGAAACTCTGGTATATTACCAGGCAGATAAGCGAAAGGCAGAACCGGAAAACGGATACTATTATTCAAATGAGATTCTGGAGGAAGAAATACGTATAGAAGATTTCGCAGGGGTAGCCAGTGTGATCTGTCAGGGGGAAAAATCAGAAAATGATGAGAAAGTATTTGAACAGGAATTTTGTGAAGAAGAAAAAATTCAGATTACGATTCCGGAGGATTTTTTGGGAAAACTGGAATGGAGAATTACAGATTATGCAGGAAATATGCAAATTTGGGAACAGCCGGAGATATTTTGTACAGAATCTTCGCAAAAACATCAAGAGCATGGCAAGATTCACGGAGAAATTCTGGAGACAGGAGAAAACCAGGCAGTGGTACAAGTAAGTGTGGAGGATGGATGGTCAGGAATCAGAAAAATATGGATGAAAAAGAATGGGGGAATTATATGGGAAGAATGGCAGGATAATGAGAATATTTATGTCTGGGAGAAGACTCTTTCTGTTCCCTTGGGAGAAGAAGCGGAAATATATCTGGAAGTATTCTATGAAGACAGAGCCGGTCACAGTGGGAAAAAAGAGTTATTTTTGGAAAGGAAACAAGAAGATAAGATAGAAGAAAAGCCAGAACTACCACCAGACAAGGAGGAACAAGAAGAAGTTTCAGAACCGTGGAAAGAAGATAAAGAAAATCCGATCATTACAATTGCAGGAATCGAAGAGGGCAAAACATATCGTGGTGCAGTTTCTTTGGTGATTCACATACAGGATTCATGGCTGAAACAGGAGAGAACGGTCTGTATTCTCCGGGGAGAAAAGCGAGGAGAGATTTTTCTGAAAAAGACAGGAGAAAATCAATATAGCTGGGAAACAGAAAAAGGAAAAAACGAGGATGACAGATACCATTTGATGGTAAAAGCATGGGATCAGGCAGGAAACAGCGCGGAAGAAAATATTTTGTTTCAAATCAACAGACAGGGTTCTGTATTTTCCGTACAAGGGATAAACGAGAATAAGATGCTTACTCCTGAAAATAAAATAATCATCAGGGAAGAAAACAGAAGTATGGTCAATCGCCGGACAATTATGTGTATATGGGAAGGAGAACCATGTTTACTGCAGGAGAATAAAGATTATACGGTACAGACTCAGAAAGAAGGAGAAAGATGGAAGTATGAGTATCAGTTAAATCCATCCTTATTTGTACGGGAAGGAAGATATACGATTCACATACTGACAGGAGATGAAGCAGGCAACAGAAGAAGTAATTTGAATTATTTTGATGAGGATGGTTACGGAAAAAAGTTGCCTGTAGAATTCTATGTGGAACATAAGATGGAAAAAATACTGACAAAATCGCTGGAAAGAGGAGGCATATATTTTCAAAGGAAAGAAAAAACAGAAGAGGGATTAAATGAACGGGAGAAAGAAGAGAAGAATTTGGAAATAACAGAAAGTAATGAAAAAGCGGAACAGATAAAAAGCGAGCAGAAGGAAGAAAAGGAAAAAACAATATCTCAGGCGAAAAAAGGAGAACAAGGGAAGAAAGAAAAGAAAAATTCGGGAGATTATGGCGGTGAAAAAAACGGAAAAATTATGGAAGGGTGGAAATGGATCGTTTCATGGGGAGTACTTTTTCTGTATTTGGGAAGGAAAAAATTAATAAGACAGAAGCTATAAAAAATAGTGTTTGAATTTTGGGTATCGAAAAGTCATAAACTGTGAAAAACCTTGCGAATGTTGACTTCTCAGAAGATTAAGAAACGCAAATAACAATGCCTTCTGATGCTTTGGTGCCTAAAGGGCATCCGAATTTCTCATAGCGGTATAAAACAATACGGGCAGATATAAGGAAATACATACTATTTGAGGGCGAAAGCACTCGTTGCTTTCGCCCCCTTGTTTGCCACACAAACAGGTGCAGATGTGTTTTGTCAACGGCAGGCGAAGCCCGTTCATCTCGACCGTTGACGAGAATGGCTGGCTATGCCACATTGATGAGAATAATGTAGAAAATATAGACAGAGGTATACTTGAGTGATATAATTTTAATTGTTATAGACATTGATAAACTGGAATTTATGGAGATAAATAATATGCAATATGCAATAGAATTGTATTACGATAAAGAAACGGAACAAAAACTTTTTAATTTAGCAAAACGAGTAGCTGATGAAAAATTGAGTACGAAGTTTTTAGAATGGAAAACCAGACCACATCTTACATTGGCTTGTTTTAATGATGTTAATGAAGCAAAATGTATACAGCAATTAAATAATTTTGCAAAAACACATAAACCAATGCCTGCATATATTGACTCTATTGGAATGTTTAATGATACAAGGACGATTTTTGCGTCGCCTGTAATGAATGGTAGTATGTATCAATTTCAAAGAGAATTACATGAATATTTACAAGATTTTGATACAACTGGTTGGGAATGGTACTGCCCCAATAGATGGGTGCCGCATTGTACATTAGCGCTTACAAAAGAAGATGATGAAGAGGTTTTTTATAAAGCTAGTGATTTAATTTTGCACGAGTTTAGAAAAATGAGTGGAAAGTTTGTTTCTGTAGGATTAGTAAAAATATCATTTCCTGTGGAGGAAATTTATACTATTGAATTAAAGGGCTAATTCCCAATTCGCTAAAGGGTTTGAGATATTCCCAGCAAGAGAAAATACAGTGCATTTTACGGAAAGGGTACTCTTTTCCTATGCTTGATATGGAACTTTTAACAAAGGAATGGAAGGGAAAGGACACTCTAAACGGGTAGTATTTCTTTTTGAAATATTACGCGGTTAAAGGGCATTTTTGAGAGAAGATAATAAAAACCTTTCTCCATGGGTTTTGTGTGCGTAAAGCCTTTGTTTTAATCCACTTTCAAGCATTTTCTATAAACACTTACAAAGACTAATAAGAAGATTTTTGTCTATATAATCAATAAAAAAGCCGTAAAAAACCGTAAAAAGTGCTTGTAACAGAAAATCCTTTATGATATAATCTGAATGTTGCATAAAACACCCGTACCGATTCCGAGAAGGTGCCTGATCTTCAGGTCTCGAAACGAATGAGAAGTGCGGGGAAGATTAAAACCAAAAAAGGAGATTGAAATCATGAGTGTTATTTCAATGAAACAGTTACTGGAAGCCGGTGTACATTTTGGACACCAGACAAGAAGATGGAACCCTAAAATGGCTGAGTACATCTACACAGAGAGAAACGGAATCTACATTATCGACCTGCAGAAATCCGTTGGAATGGTAGATGACGCATATAAAGCTGTATCAGACATCGCTGCAGAAGGCGGCACAATCCTGTTTGTAGGAACAAAGAAACAGGCTCAGGATGCAATTAAAGCAGAAGCAGAGCGTTGTGGAATGTACTATGTAAACGAGAGATGGCTGGGTGGTATGCTGACCAACTTCAAAACAATCCAGAGCAGAATTGAAAGACTGAAAGAAATCGAAGCTATGGAAGCAGACGGAACATTTGATGTACTGCCTAAGAAAGAAGTTATCGCTCTGAAGAAAGAGTTGGATAAACTGCAGAAAAACCTGGGCGGAATCAAAGAAATGAAGAGAATTCCGGATGCAATCTTTATTGTAGACCCGAAAAAAGAGAGAATCTGTGTTCAGGAAGCACACACACTGGGTATTCCGCTGATCGGTATCTGCGATACCAACTGTGATCCGGAAGAACTGGATTATGTGATCCCAGGTAACGACGATGCAATCCGTGCAGTAAAACTGATCGTTTCCAAGATGGCAGACGCTGTTATCGAAGCAAATCAGGGAACAACTGGCGAAGAAGAATTCGTTGAGGAAGCAGTTGAAGAAACAGTAGAAGAGTAAGAAGAAGTTACTGACAGACAGTGACAACTTTCATTACCTTGATTAGGAGGAAATCACAATGGCTATTACAGCAGCAATGGTAAAAGAATTGAGAGAGACCAGCGGCGCTGGTATGATGGACTGTAAGAAAGCTCTTACAGCTACAGATGGTGATATGGACAAGGCTATGGAATTCCTGAGAGAAAAAGGTCTTGCTACAGCACAGAAAAAAGCTGGCAGAATCGCAGCAGAAGGTATCGTTATGCTGAAAGTTTCTGAAGATGGCAAAAAAGCAGTAGCTGTTGAAGTAAATGCTGAAACAGACTTCGTTGCTAAGAATGAAAAATTCCAGGGATACGTTGCACAGGTTGCTGAGCAGGCTCTGGATACAACAGCAGCTGATATCGATGCATTCCTGGCTGAGCCTTGGAAATTTGATACAGCAAAAACTGTCAACGAAGAACTGGCTGGACAGATCTCAGTTATCGGTGAGAATATGAAGATTCGTCGTTTCCAGCAGGTAGAAGAAGCAGACGGTTTTGTAGCTTCCTATACACATATGGGTGGAAAAATCGGTGTTCTGGTTGACGTTGTAACAGATGTGGTTAATGACGAAGTAAAAGAAATGGCTAAAAACGTAGCTATGCAGATTGCAGCTCTGAGACCGCAGTATACAAACGACAGCGAAGTAAGCGCTGAATATATCGCACATGAGAAAGAGATTCTGATGGCTCAGATCATGAACGATCCGAAAGAATCCCAGAAACCTGAGAAGGTTATCAAAGGAATGATCGAAGGACGTATCAAGAAAGAACTGAAAGAAATCTGTCTGATGGATCAGGTATACGTAAAAGCTGAAGATGGAAAACAGTCTGTAGGCAAATATGTAGAAGAAGTTGCAAAAGCTAACGGCGCAAAAATCACTGTAAAAGGATTTGTTCGTTACGAGACAGGCGAAGGTCTGGAAAAGAAAAACGAAGACTTTGCAGCAGAAGTTGCAGCTCAGATGAGCAAATAGTCCTATTTTGATTAGTTTTTAGAAAATTTGATAAACCCTTGAAAACCTAGTGTTTTCAAGGGTTTTCTTATATTTACATATAGATTATACTTTTATAAGCAATCGTAAGTTCATATAAGGTATTATATTTTACACATAGAAAATAAAGGATATGACCAATTTAGTATATTTTAATGTGTTGCAAAATATATAAAAAATGATAAAATATGAATAATAAAAAGCAGTGCAAACATAATATATGAGTATTAGCGGGGGTATCTGATGAAAATTATTTTAGTATTTAAAACTCATTTTGACATTGGATTTACAAATTTAGCATCTAATGTGATCGATCAGTATGCGGGAACTATGTTAGAACAAGTGATTGCAACTTGTAAAGGAACACAAGTGTTAGGAAAGCGACGTTTTGTGTGGACAATGCCAGCGTGGCCGTTATGGCATATTGTGAATCACTGTGATGCAGAATTGAAAAAAGAATTGGATGCATTGATTGAAAATGGACAGGTTGTATGGCATGCGTTGCCATTTACTACGCATACAGATTTTGCTGCGCCGGGAGAATATTTGAGGGGATTGAAGTATAGTAAGTTGCTTGCAGAGCGTTATCACAAACCGTGTCCTATTTCTGGAAAAATGACAGATGTTCCGGGACATAGTATTATGCTACCAGATATTTTATCACATGCTGGGATTCGTTTTTTACATTTGGGATGTAATGAATTTGCAACGCCGCCAGAAGTCCCGGGGTTGTTTTATTGGCAGGCACCAGGTGGAAGGAAAATACTTACTATGTATAGTTGTGGAGGTTATGGTACGGGATTGGTACCACCGACAAATTGGAAATATCCAGTGTGGATGGCTTTGATGCATACACATGATAATAGTGGCCCTCAGACTATAGAAGTAATTAATGGTATGGTAGAAGAAGTTCAGAAAAAATATCCGGAAGCAGAGATTGTTTGTGGTACAATGGATGAATTTTGCAGAGAACTGGAACAATGTGATTTGAGCGATATTCCTGTAATACAAGCAGATATGGCAGATACTTGGATTCATGGTGTTGGCGCATATCCAAAAGAAGTTGGAGTATTGAGAACAGACAGAAGATATGCAGAAACACTGCAGAGTATTTATGCACATGAAATCTTATCTGACACATTGAAAGAAGGGAAGGAAATTGCAGAACTTTGGCAAGAATATTTCCATCAGATTACTATGTTTGAAGAACATACTTGGGGTGCAGATGTAAAAACATATTTAGGATCAGAACGCGTATATACAAAAGAGGCATTTTTAGATGTAAAGAACGATAAACGTTACCAGTTTATGGAAAAATCCTGGGATGAGCAAAAAGAAAGAGTAAAAAAGAGTCATCAGGCATTTGAAAAATTAGAAAAAGCACTTGTATTTAGGAATGGAAGTAAAGAACAGAAAGAATGGTATCTTTTTTATAAAGGGAGTGGATTTTATACTGGGTGGGTAGAGATTCCGAATCTGTGGGAACAACCTGTTGTTGTAATGGATGAAGAAGAGTTACCATGTGAAAAAATTGCAGGAAGCTGGCAAGTATATGTAAAAGAATTAAAAGGAGGATGTTCTACACGTATTATTATTGAGGAAGAGAGAAAAAAAGAAACAGAAGTAAGTGTGATTGATGGTGCTACGGAGGAGTGTCTGGAAAACCACCGTTATAAACTTTTGTATGATGGAAGCAAAGGAGAAATCCTTCAGTTGTACGATAAAAAATTGCATACTAAATTATTAGAAGCTAAAGAAGGAGAAAGCATCTTCGGCTATCGATATGATCGGTATGGATTTCAAGATATAAATGAATACTTGAGAAAATATGGATATTATTTTTCTACATGGGGAATCCAAGATTATGGAAGAGAAAATTATCCAATTTGCGAACATCGAATTTACAGACCCCGATTTTGTAAATGTGAAAGAAAAGAAAATAAACTAATATTATCCTATGAAGGTGGAGAAAGTGTAAATAAGTATGGGGATGCTAAAAAGATATGTATGGAAGTGCAATTGCCGAAACAGGGAGATGAAATCTTTGTCTCGTTATATGTGAAAGGAAAACAAGAAAGTCCGTTTGTGGAATCAGGGTCTTTTGTGATACCGTTTGCAGGAACTAGTGCATCTTATAAAATACGCAAAGGGGGAGTTACATTAAATCTGGAAAAAGATATTGTAGATAAAGCAAATCATAGTTTATATTGTGTAGATGAAGGAATTGCAATTGCAGATGAATCGAAAGGGATTTGGGTACAGAGCCAAGATGCAGCTTTGTTAGCAATAGGTGAACCTGGAATTTATAAATATGAACCGGTATTTGACGAGGGAAAAAAACCTACATTATATTTTAATTTGTTTAATAATATGTGGGGGACTAATTTCCCGCAGTGGATGGGAGGAGATTATACGTTCCGTTTTAGTCTGAGAGGGTTTGTACCTAAACAACAGAGGAACGTGTTGCCGGTAGAATGTTTAAACGATGCAAAAAGTGTGATGGTTATGAGCGAAAAAATACCAGAGATAAATTTGAAATTCCCATCTAATATGAAAATCATCTGTGCAGAAGTGATTAAAGATAAGTATTGCCTTATCACGTTTATAGAGCAAGAAGGGAAAGCTATAGATGGAAAAATAAGTGCATCTGGATGGACGGTGGAGCCGTGTGATCTATATGGTGTGCCAAAACATAAAGATACAAATGATGTTTCGGAAGCAATATGTGAATTTACATCGGTTGCATATGGAATGAGTAGTTTCCTTTTGAGAAAAATGTAGAACAGATGATTTTAGGAAAATGGAAGAAGAGGGAGAGTAAAAGAGCTATGTTCATTTTTGTAGCAAGTAATAATATAATCAATGGGAATTGTTGGTAAAAGATTGGGAGGAGATTCATGGCAAAGAGACAGTATCTATATGAAAATGTGTATTATGATTTGAAACAGAAGATACAGAGTGGCGATTTAAAAGCTGGTGAGAAATTAGAGTCAGAGAGTGATATGATTGCCAGGTATGGGGTGAGTGCGATTACTTTGAAAAAAGCATTGAATCTTCTGGTAGAAGAAGGTTTGATTTACAGAGTAAAAGGAAAAGGTAGCTTCGTTATGAAGAAGCTGGGAGAAAAAGGATTAATCGAAGTGGAAAAGGAGGAAGAAAAACAAGAAGTACAAGAAAAAGATCCGATTATTGGAGTTATTTTTGAACATGTGAGTTCTAGTTATGGATTACAAATTATGTATGAAATGGAGATGCAAGCAAGAAAAGCAGGATACCATTTATACCCATGTTTTTCTTATGGAAATCGTGATATAGAAACAGATGCAATTCGATATTTACGTAGAATTGGAGCAAAAGGGATTTTTGTAATGCCATCACATGGAGCTTATTATAATACAGAAATTCTGCGATTAGTTATCGAGAATTATCCTACAGTTTTAATTGATAAGAGGTTAGAAGGAATTTCTTTGGATTCTGTACGTACAGATAATATTCAAAGTATCAGTCGTTTGGTAGAGTATCTGATAGGAATCGGAAAAAAGAATATAGGATATATAACGATTGATGAAACAGGGACGTCATCATTGGCAGAGCGTAAGCAAGGATTCTATCAGAAAATGGAAGAATTTAATTTTATTCCAGTGGAAGAATGTTGTCTTCCGTATATAGATTATGAAGAATCGTTTGAGGTGTACGGAGGAATATATCGTAAATTGATTGAAGCATATTTTGAGACATATGAAGAACAATTAGATGCGATTATTTGTGCGGAGTATGGTATTGCGATTGAAGTAATGTCTGTTATAAAGAAGAGAAAACTTGAAGAGAAGATAGAAGTTTGTTGTATTGATGAAAACTATATTGGTCTAGGACAGTATAAAATGACGCATATTAAGCAGGATGAAAAGAAAATTGCACAATGTGCCATGGAAGTTATGTTGGATAGAATTCATGGAAATGGTAATAGTGAAAAAGATTATATAATTCCAGGTATTTTTGTAGAAGGAAAAGAATAAAGAAGTAAGAGAAAGCAATGTTGTCAGAAGAAGCAACATTGCTTTTTTGGTAGAGTAGACATGGGGGGAAGATTTTACATTAAGTTAACGGATATATGATAGATGAATAAAGAATGTATTGTTAATATAATATAAAGTATAAAATATACTTTATAAAAAACAAAAGAATGAAATTAGGTGAGAATACATGGGATAAGATGATGAAAAATGGTAAAAATGAACAAAAATATATTTTGCAAATGATATAAAATGATGAAAATGCATTACTATATTTACAAAATATACAATAGGTGCTAAATTATACTTAATAAAATAATTCGTATGAGAAAAGGAGAAAAGAAATGAAATTTAAAAAAATTTGTGCGGTATTGTTGACTGCTGCAATGGCTATAGGTAGCTTAACAGCATGTGGATCAACAGGAAAAGAAACAGGTGCTGATGCCAATGAAACGAAAACAGAGGAAAATGCAGAGGAAAAAGATGAAGTGAAAGAAGAAACCGAAGAAGCGGCTGCTGGATCTGTTAAAATGTTGGTAGGAGTTACTGGTGGAAAAGACGAAGAAGAAATGACGAAATTTGTAGAAGGAATGGAAAAAGCAACAGGGCTTGATATTGAAATGGAAAAACCGGCTTCCGATTATTCTCAGGTCATGATGCAGAAACTTAGTGGTGGAGAAAAGTATGACTTAATCTATGTAAGTGCAAGCGAATACAAAAATTTGGTAGAACAGGATGCACTGATGGATATCACAGAATATGTGAAAGATTCTGAGATTTTAACAAACAACATAGAACAGAGCGAATGGGATGATATCACAATTGACGGAAAAGTATATGCTGGATTCAATAAAAAAGAAGTACATCGTGTTGTTGGTTTGAATAATACTTTATTGAAAAAAGCAAATATTGATTATAAAGCAATTGAACCAACAATGGATGGATATCATGAAGTCTTCAAAGCCATGAAAGAAGCAAGTGAAACAAAAGATTTTTATCCATTTGATGTGATTATGAAAGATGCTTGGGATCTTCAACCATGGTTCGCCTCTGTTGGATTGAAAACAGGTGTATCACTAGACGAAAATGGAAAGAAATATGTTCCGATTTCTACTGATGAGGCAGCACCTGTATGGGAGTGGTTCAAACAGCTGTATGATGAAGGCTTGATGGATCCGGCTTCTTTTGTAGATGCAACTTCCGATATGCGTGAAAAAATGGGTGCATCTTCACAGACAGTGGGATGTACTGTGGACTGGGCAGCATGGATTGGACTTCACAATGCAAACGCACAGAGTGAAGGTGTTTCAGAAGAGGAGTATCAGATTGTTTCTCTTCCTGGACTGAAAACTCCAGATGGAAGCTATATGCTTGGAAAAGGTGGGGCAAGCTTATTTGCAGTTCCAGCAAACGCTGAAAATGTAGAGGGTGCAATTAAAGTATTAGAGTATTTTGCTACACAAGAAGGTGGTGAACTGCTATCTGTAGGTATTGAAGGATATGATTATATAAAAGAAGGAGATACTTATACACAAACAGAAATTGGTAAAGCGCATGCAAATGACCATGGAGCACCAGTACCAATTTATAAAGATTTTAAGGCACCGATGGGATATAATCCAGGTATGGAAGAAGCTCTTACTTATGGTGAGTATGCATCTATCGAAATGACAATTCCAAACGAAGCAGATTATAAAGAAATTGTTGGAAAATGGGGCATCAAGATGATTAAAGGTGAAGTTAACACAACAGATGGTCTTGCGGGAATGCGCGAGGAATTGAAAGAACGTGGAGTAACGGAAGTATAAATTAAGTAAACGGAGGGATTGTTTTGAAAAATAGAGCTGCAACCTGGAAAAAGGTAAAGCGATATAGAGGCATTTATCTGATGATGTGTCCGGTCATACTATATTTTGTGGTTTTTTCGTACTATCCATTGCTTTTAGGACTGATTAATAGTTTTCAAAAAGTAAAGCTTTTAGGTGGTTCCCAGTTTGTGGCGTTAGAAAACTATAAATATGTAGCCGCTAACAGCGCATATCAACAGGGATTGATCAATAGTTTGATTGTTGGAATAGGAACGTTTTTTCTGCAATTTGTATGGGGACTTTCAATTGCAATTTTCCTGAATGAAGTAAAGAGTAAAGTAACTCGCTCGTTTATTCAGACCATTACATATATACCGTATTTGCTTTCCTGGGCAGTAGTAGGAGGGTTATGGATCACCATATTCTCTCCAACAGGAATGATTAATGGTATTTTGGAAAGGATATGTGGGGACGGATATACGCCGATTGTGTTTATGTCTGAACCGGTTTATGCGAGAGCTATTATGATTTTTACAGGTGCGTGGAAGGGAGCAGGATATTTCGCAGCATTATTCCTGGCTGCTATTGTTAGTTTGGATGAATCATTATATGAAGCAGCACAGATTGATGGTGCTTCAAAAATGCAACAAATTATAAAAATAACGATCCCTCAAATTGTGCCAACAATGAAAATTGTTACTGTATTAAGTGCAATGAGCGTATTGAGAAACTTTGATCAGATTTTCATTATGGGTAATGCTTCCATTAATGAGAAAGTGCAGAATCTGTTAGTTTTGATTTACAATGATGGTATTTTGAAATTTGATGTGGGAACGGCTACGGCCGCAGCAACAATGGTTCTTATCGTTACCATGTTGATTTCTTTCCTTGTACGAAAACTATTGCATTACGACCAAGCTTATGATTAGCAATTTGGTAAATAGTCAAGAACTATTTTGAAAAGTTTTTCATACAAAAGGGTAACCTTAATAGACCTACGGCTTAACAGAAACGTAAGTTCGATATGCGATATGGATTACCTACTCTTTTCCGGAGAGTAGAGTTGG
>JAXEUM010000135.1:0-7819 GCA_034114925.1 Oliverpabstia sp. | reverse complement strand
GTTGGTCAAGCGGTTAAGACGCCGCCCTCTCACGGCGGAAACAGGGGTTCGATTCCCCTACGAACTGCTTTGAAAACTCCGAGATTTCGGAGTTTTTTTATTTTTCTTGTAATCATAACGGTTCAGCAAATTGCTGAACCGTTACATTTTTCTCTTATAAAAAATTAAAACACATATGTTTTCAGTCTTTCAAAAGCCTCTTTTACTCTTGATAAGGGCAAAGCCAGATTCATGCGGATAGAATATTCTCCGTGGAAAGCCCTTCCGTCCTGCCAGAGAACACCCACTTCATAGCCTGCATCCAGCAGTTCATCCATTGTTTTCCCCTGTTCTTCACACCACTGGGTACAATCCAGAAACAGCATATACGTTCCCTGCGGTTTCGATACCTTTACTCCTGAAAAATTCTTCTCAATATATTCACAGGCAAAATCAGCATTTTCTCCGATCACCTGCCGCATTTCTTTTACCCACTCTTCGCCTTCTTCACAATACGCTCCCAAAAGCGCATACATGGACATCACATTCATCTCATTGTACCGGCAAAGGGAAGATTCTTTTTCCATCCGATCTCTCAGCCAGGAATTGTATATAATATGGTAACTTCCCACCAGACCTGCCAGATTAAATGTTTTGGACGGGGCATAAAAGGCTATTGTTCTGTTTCTCGCATCTTCTGATACTGACTGGGTAGGAATATGATGATTTCCGTATAATATAATATCGGACCAGATCTCATCAGATACCACGTACACATCGTATTTTTGGAACAATTCCATAGCCTTTTTAATTTCCCATTCTTCCCATACACGACCTACAGGATTATGAGGGGAACAAAAAACTGTGGCATGAATCTTCTGTGTTCTGATTTTCTCCTCCATATCCTCAAAGTCCATTCTCCAGACGCCATTCTCATCCTTTACCAGAGGACTATGTACGAGATCAAAACCATTATTTTCCAGAGAACTGGTGAATCCCACATAGGTGGGAGAATGAAGAAGCACTTTGTCTCCCTGAGAGCAGAAAACTCTCAGCGCATTTACCACACCTCCCAGCACTCCATTTTCATATCCAATACATTCCGGTGTCAAATCACAGACTCCGTTTCTTTTTTGCTGCCAGCCAATGATTTTTTCAAAGTATTCTTCTCTCGCTTCAAAATAACCAAATGTGGGATGTTCCAGCCTCTTTCTCATTGCTTCCTGAATTGTGGGAACAACCGGAAAATTCATATCTGCTACCCACATAGGGATCATGTCAAATCCCTCGCGAAGCTTTACTCCCCGTTTATAGGGAGAGAAAAAATCCGGAAGATCCACTGCGATGGAATCCTTTCCATGTCTGTCAATCACAGATGTAAAATCGTACTTCATATCTACCTTCTCCTTATATAAAAGCTACCTTCATTCTATCTTGATTCACAGAAATATGCAACAGAATTCCCCTAAAATCTACACCTTTGTTTTGCTACATTTCTACCACATCAAATCCCAGATCGTCCATAACTTCTTTTGCTTTCGCTACACAGTTTTCGCATCCTTCTACGGTTACTGTTTTATCTGCCAGGGATACCTTAAAATCCAGTCCTGCTGCATTCATTCCTCTGGTGATTCTCTCCACACATTTTTCACAGTGCATATCTTCTGCCTTTAATACTGTTGTCATAATCTTTTCTCCTTTACTTCATTAATTTTTTAATTGTTCCGCACAGCTCATCCACCGCTTCTTCATTTCCCGCACGAATATCCTCTACCACACAGGTTTTGATGTGATTTGCCAGCAGATTTTTATTAAAACTGTTGAGGGCTGATTGAATAGCAGAAACCTGGGTCAGGATATCCACACAATACCGATCCTCCTCCACCATATTTTTAATTCCCCGAATCTGTCCTTCGATACGGTTCAAACGATGAATCAGATCTTTGTATTCCTTTTCATCTCTCACTTTATGTCTGCACTCACTGCAACATTTTCCACAGGTTTCACTCATTCTTTTTCCTCCTACAGTTTCAATTTCATTATAATTTCAATCTTCTCAGCCGCAGGGCATTACTTACTACAAATACAGAACTGAAGGACATGGCAAGACCGGCAATCATAGGGTTGAGCAAAGGTCCGCCAAAAGCATACAAAAGTCCTGCCGCCACAGGAATTCCACAACTGTTAAAGGCAAATGCCCAAAACAGATTTTCCTTGATATTACGGATTGTTGCCCTTGAGAGTTTTACCGCCCGATACACATCCTCCAAGTCTGAACGCATCAGCACAATATCGCTGGATTCCATCGCTATATCACTGCCGCTTCCGATTGCCACGCCAATATCCGCCTGTGCCAGCGCCGGAGCGTCATTGATGCCGTCTCCCACCATCAACACGATATTTCCTTCCTCCTGCAACTTCTGTACCACAGCCGCCTTATCCTGAGGAAGCACCTCAGCGATCACTTCATCTGCGTGTACCTGCTGCCCGATGTATTCTGCCGTTCTCCTGTTATCTCCCGTAAGCATATAAACTTTCATTCCCGCTTTTTTCATCTGATCGATAGCATCCCGGCTGGTTTCTTTCAGTGTATCTGCCACACTGATAATTCCCTCCATCTGTCCATCCATCACCACAAACATAGGAGTCTGCCCTTTGGTAGCTATTTCCTCTGCCTCTTTTTCAAATTCTTCTGCTGAAAAATTCTGTTCTTTTAAAAGCTTTCCGTTTCCGATCCAGAATTCTTTTCCTTCCAGTTTTGCATGGATTCCCTGTCCTGTGATACTGGAAAATTCATCGCAGGAGGGCAGTTCTTCTTTCTGCTCTCTTGCTGCTTCCACAATTGCCTTTCCCAGAGGATGTTCCGAAGGTACTTCACACGCCCCTGCCATCCACAGCAATTCTTCCTTGCTTAATCTTTTACTTAGCACCTGGACAACTTTCGGTTTTCCCTCCGTCACTGTACCTGTTTTATCAAGAACCACTGCCTGCACCTTATGCGTTGTCTCCAGCGCTTCTCCGCTTTTAATCAAAATTCCGTGGCTTGCTCCCAGTCCTGTCCCCACCATGATTGCCGTAGGCGTTGCCAGACCAAGGGCGCATGGGCAAGCAATCACTAATACAGATACAAATATTTTCAGTACAAATCCAATGGGGTGTCCTGTAACCGCCCACAAAACAGCCGCTACTATGGCAATGATCAAGACCGCAGGGACAAAATAGCCTGCCACCACATCAGCCATTTTGGAAATAGGCGCCTTTCTTCCCTGGGCGTCTTCCATTAACTTAATAATCTTGGCCAGAGTGGTGTCATTTCCTGTATGGGTCACTTCTATCTCCAAAGCTCCATTATAATTCATACTTCCGCCGATAACTTCTGCTCCCATTTCTTTCTCCACAGGGATACTTTCTCCTGTCAACATGGACTCATCCACACTGGAAACTCCTTTGACCACAATACCATCCAGGGGTATCTTATTCCCCGGGCGAATAAAAAGAATATCTCCTTTTCTCACCTGCTCCACAGGAATCTCTTCTTCTTTTCCGTTTCTAAGACGCACTGCCGTATCCGGAGCCAATTCCATCAGTTTTCGAATGGCCTCTGAGGTTTTTCCTTTACTCTTACTCTCAAAATATTTTCCCAGCATAACAAGAGTTACCACTACTGCTGCTGATTCATAATAGAGAGAATGTACCGCATGGGTATCGGAAGGAATTCTGACAGTCATCACCAGACTGTACAAAAATGCGCTTCCGGTTCCGATAGCCACCAGGGAATCCATGTTGGGATGCCCATGAAACAAAGTCTTAAATCCCACAATATAGAATTTCCTTCCAAAAATCAACACAATAACCGTTAATATCAGTTGCGCCAGTGCGTAATTCAACGGATGCGTTTCCATACTCAAAATATCCGGCAAAGGCAGTTTGAAAGGAAGCATATGACCCATGGAAATATACAAAAGAGGAACAGCAAATAGAATACTTCCGATCACCCTGCGGCGAATCTTATGCTGCGCTTCTTCCTGCTCCAGCTTCTCTTCCTTTTCCTGCTCTTTCTCTTTGATCTGTTCCAACTGAGCGCCAAATCCGGCTTTTTCCACCCGCTGAATAATATCATCCTGAGAAACTTTTTTCTCATCATAGGTGATAGTCATTTTATTTGTGGCAAGATTTACGTTACTTTCTTCTACTCCGTCCATCTTCCTGGTCACCCGTTCCACTGCCGCCGAACAGGAGGCACAGGTCATCCCTGTAATATCATAACATTCCTGTTTCATAAAAAGACTCCTTTCTCATCTTTATATACCCCTATGGGGTATATAAAGATTGTAAGTCAGAAATCATTTCCTGTCAAGAATATTTTTTATTTTCCTCTTCACCTTCACTGGTAAGACTCAATATAGAACGAATTTCATCTTCCTCCAGATTCAGATATGCAGACAATTCCTCCACACTGAATTTTTGTTCTTCTCCATCAGAGATTTCCCGGATTGCTTCTTCCAGCTTTCGAACCTTCTCCACCAGATAATCATCCTGAAATTTTTGCTGTCCCTGCTGCTTTACCCAGGATTCTATTCCCTTTTCTATGTGTTCTTTCATCCACAAATCAGCTCCGTTTTCCGGTATTTCTTCCGGAAGAACAGATAAGAGAGCCATATTTCCCTCCTGGATCAGATCTCCGATAAACAACTCTTCCCTGTAATATTCTTTTGCTTTTCCCATAATCTCCGGAAGATACAACTGACTCAGTCTCTCCCATACATTTCTATTTCCCTGTGCCAGTTTATGAAGTAACTCTTCTCTCTCTCCCGCTTCCTCATTTCTGATACTCTGCAGATATTCCTCATACTCTTTCAGGCAGCTTTGATCTTCTTGTGTCATTTCCGCTTTTTTCAGGTTTCCTGTATTCGACACCTCTTCTACCTGAAAATCCTGGACATTCTCCCTGTCTTCCTCCAGATTTATTTCCTCCAAAACATTGCCGCCAATCTGAATTCCCTGTAACCGAAGATATTCATAAAGACTTTTCAACTGTTGGGTGGAAAGCTGATTTTCTCCAAAACACTTCAAAACATCCTCATGGCTGAGATTTTTCTCTTTTTTCTTTGCTGTTTCCATCAACTCTTCCAGCTTTTCCTGAAATTGTCTGACTTCCATCATTTAATCCACCACCTTTATGCTCTCGATGACCGGCTGATCATCCTTTAATACAGTTCCGTTATTATCTATAACAGGAGTATCTTCACATATCTGATCCACAATTTCTATTCCTTCTGTCACCTGACCAAACGCTGCGTAAGAACCATCCAGATGAGGAGCGTCTTCATGCATAATAAAAAACTGGGAACTGGCGCTGTCCATATCCTGAGATCTTGCCATGGATAATACGCCTCTTACATGAGCCATGTCATTTTTTACTCCATTTTCAGAAAATTCTCCTTTAATTGTCTTTTCTGCACCACCGGTTCCATTTCCGGCGGGATCTCCTCCCTGAATCATAAATCCGGCGATCACACGATGAAACGTAAGACCGTCATAAAACCCTTCCTTAGCTAAATCCACAAAATTTGTCACAGTAATGGGAGCTACATCCGCATCCAGTTCTGCCTTGATCACCCCATAATCTTTCACTTGAATTTCCACATGATGTTTCCCTGTGAGAAGACCTTCCTGCCCTTCCACTGATTCCTGCGCTGTACTGGAACTCTCAGTTTTTCCTCCTTTAGCGCCACACCCGCTGAAAATTCCCAGTGCAGCTACTGTAAGAGCCACACACATCACCATACTGTAAATTTTTTTCTTCATATCATTTTTCCTTTCTTTTTAGAAGTAAAAAAGAATATTGATACATACCCAGACAATCCATCTGATATGTACCAATATTCTATTACTATCTTATTTCTTCAGCATTTGCAATCCATTACTGAATATGACTGTGCAGTTCCTGAAGAGAAACTACATCTTTTGCCTCCTGCTTCTGAACTGTCAGGATTCCGTCAGCGCTTGCCAGAGCTGCCGCCATTGTGGTAATGTACGGTACACGGCTCTTGATACACGCCTTTCTCACGTAACTATCATCCGGACCGTCTTCGTCTCCCTTCGGTGTGTTGACAACAAGATCAACTTTACCGTTGGTAATAATATCATAAATATTCGGACGGCCTTCGCTCATTTTACAGATTCTTTCTGCTTCCATACCTGCCGCTTCAATCATTTCTTTTGTATGACCGGTAGCAACCAGATGGAAACCTGCCTCATGGAAGCGTTTTGCCACTTCCACTACTTCTCCTTTATCTCTGTCGCTGACACTGATCAGCACACTTCCGGACAGAGGCAATTTGCTCTTTGTTCCTTCCTGTGCTTTGAAATATGCCTCGCCGACTGTATCAGCCAATCCAAGAACTTCACCTGTAGAACGCATCTCCGGTCCTAAAAGAGGATCTACTTCCGGGAACATATTGAATGGGAAGACTGCTTCTTTTACACCAAAATGAGGAATCTTTTTCTCTTCCAGTGTATTCAGCGGAGACTCTTTCCCTGTAAATTCGGAAGTAATAATCTCTGTTGCCAGAGGAACCATGGAAATATTACATACTTTAGATACCAACGGCACAGTTCTGGATGCTCTCGGATTTGCTTCCAGTACATATACTTTATTGTCTTCAATCGCATACTGCATATTCATCAGACCACGTACATGCATTTCTTCTGCGATTTTCTTTGTATATTCTTTGATTGTTTTCAGATTTTCTTCTGAAATATTCTTAGACGGAATGATACAAGCAGAGTCACCGGAATGTACTCCTGCCAACTCAATATGCTCCATAACTGCCGGAACAAATGCATGCTCGCCATCACTGATAGCGTCCGCTTCACACTCCATTGCATGGCGAAGGAAACGGTCAATCAGGATTGGACGATCCGGTGTAACTCCTTCTGCTGCTTCCATGTAAATCTTCAGATTTTCCGGATCATAGACAACTTCCATACCACGTCCGCCCAATACATAAGAAGGACGAACCATCACCGGATAACCAATCTTTTCTGCGATAGCCAAAGCTTCCTCCACATCGACAGCCATACCAGCTTCCGGCATTGGAATCTCCAGTTTGTCCATCATCGCACGGAACAGATCTCTGTCTTCTGCCATATCGATTACCGCCGGAGAAGTTCCCAGAATCTTCACTCCGTATTTTTCCAGATCAGCAGAAAGATTCAACGGTGTCTGTCCTCCAAACTGAGCAATAACACCCAGCGGTTTTTCTTTCTTATAAATGGACAGTACATCTTCCAGTGTCAGTGGTTCGAAGTACAGTCTGTCCGATGTATCGTAATCGGTAGATACGGTCTCCGGATTACAGTTTACGATAATTGTTTCGAATCCGGCTTTCTTAAGAGCCAATGCAGCATGAACGCAGCAGTAATCAAATTCGATACCCTGACCGATACGGTTAGGACCGCCGCCCAGGATCATGATCTTGTTTTTATTATCGCTTACTTTACTTTCATCCTTGCAGTGGTATGTGGAATAATAATAAGCATTGTCTTTCGTACCACTTACGTGAACACCTTCCCACGCTTCTTCCACACCGATAGAAATTCTCGCTTCGCGAATCTCTTCCTCGGATACTTCCAGAATCTGGCTGAGGTATTTGTCAGAGAAACCATCCAGTTTTGCCTGCTTCAGCGCATCTGCTGCCGGAACCTGTCCCTTATTTGCCATAAGAGCTTCTTCTTCCTCTACCAATTCTTTCATCTGTTCAATGAAATATGGTTTAATCTTGGTAAGCTGGAACAATTCATCCACTGTTGCTCCTTTTCTCAGAGCTTCGTACAT
>JAXEUM010000134.1:0-10504 GCA_034114925.1 Oliverpabstia sp. | reverse complement strand
GGAATAACGAAAGGACTGACAGTCATTTTGGTATTGACTACTAACATCTGGAAAATGATAAAAATCCAATTGTGTAAAATTTTCAAGGTACTATATGGTAGGTCAGAGAGTTTTTACAAACTCTTTTGACCCCAACATCTAGTCATACGAATAGTACAGAAATTGAAGATACATATGAAATACTTTTTTCATATGTAGTACAGGACATTTTAGAAGGATACCGAAATTTACTGGAAGGTGATTTACCTGAAATCATTCAGTGGTGTGTAGAAAAAGAATATATTCAGCAGGCGTTAACCTTTTATGCAGAGAGGATACCGATTTATTTTTGGGAACAGGGAATTTTTTGCCCCAACCAAAGGGAAGAAGAGATATATCATGTTTTTTGGACTGCCTGCCAAAATAAGGATAAAAAATTAGACATTTCACAAAATACAGCAAGAGAATATAAAAGTTATAATGAGAAATATTGTTGGATGATTAAATTTTTGAATATTAGTACGTCTGAATCTAAAGAAAGTATCTTTTGTAAAGAATATTTTTCCCAAATAAATTTTGATAGTTATTTCAGGGAGATAAAGATAAAGGTATCAGATTATCCTTTATCACATATAGCGAATCGTAAACAATTAAATAAGGCAAAGAGAATGGCAGGAAAGTTATTAGGATATATAGATGCAGGACGGGCCAAGAGCAAATGCCGTAAAGAATTAGATGCCATTATGATGGATTATCAATTGCTGAAGGAACAAAGAAATCTCACCAACCATGCAGGAAGGAATGATAATACAGAATATTGGAGTTACCAGGACATCTGCACAATGCTATTACAGTCTGCCGAAAGGCTGATTGCTGTTACCAATGACGAGGGAAGGAAATACTAATGGAATTTTTAGTTGTTATGGAAGTCTCACAAAAACAGAATTACATATTTAAGACAAATCGTCTGGCCGAAAATATAGGTGCTTCAATATTGATCCGCAGTATTACGGAATCGCTCGCGAAAGAGATCGCAGTTGAGATTGAGGAAAAATATCAGCAGACTTGTGAAATAATTCTTGAAGGGGGCGGGAAAAGTATTTATGCTTTTACGTCTGAAGAATGCGCCAGGGAATTTGTAAGGAGAATGAGCAGAACTGCACTGGAGAAATATCCGGGAGTTGAATTGTTCTTTGCCCGGCATTCTTATAATGAAAGTTCCCAGACTATCATAGATGCGATGAACAGCCTATATCAGAAGCTGGAAGAAAAAAAGGCTGTCAGAGAATCAGCATTCCGTATCTTTGATTTAGGTATAACAAAACAATGTGAATCCACGCAGCTGCCGGCTGTAGCGGTTAATGAAAGCGGGCAGTATATTTCAGCGGAATCCAAGGTGAAGCTGGAGGTTGCCAAAGAGAAGCAGGGGGAAATATTTACCCAGTTGCTGCCGGCAGCAGAAGGGAAGAAATATCGTTTTGCAAATGTATTTGCAGAGCTTGGAGGAGATAAAGACAGCAAAAGCTTTTTGGCTTTAACCGTGATAGACGGCAATAAAATGGGGAAAAAAATCGAAAAATTTAATGATATATTCCTAAAAAAGCATAGTCAGGCTGACTGTACTTTTAATACTGCGTATAAACAGGAGTATCGCGCTCTGAGTCAGAAGATAGACGGCCTCTATAAAGAAGCAATGAAAAAAACGATGGAACATCTCGCTATTAATATGGAGTCATTAATAAAAAGAGATATTATTACCAAAAGAGTAGATGAGGATGGAACAATAGTTCTTCCTATCCGCCCTCTTATCCTTGCGGGAGATGATATTTGTTTTGTGTCTGATGCCAGAATTGGACTTGCTTTAACAAAAGAAATTCTTCTGCATATTGAGGAATCCGTACTTGAAGAACTGGATGAAATGAAAATGTGTGCATGTGCCGGAATAGCGATAGTGAAGGTGAGATATCCGTTTTATAGTGCACATGAGCTGGCGGAAGAGCTTTGTCATAACGCAAAAGCGGCATTAGAAGAGGGCGAAGATGAATCTATAATCGATTTTCATATTGTTCAGGGAGAAAAAGAAGGAAGCCTGTCACAAATAAGGAAAGAAAAATACAAAGGTGCATCCCTTACAAATAAACCTCTTTACTTAAAGAAACAGGCAGGTAAGTCAAATACAATTCCGGTGTTTGAAGAACATTTGAAGATATTAAGGAGTGGTAAAATAGGAAGAAGTGCCTTAATAGGATATAGGACAGCCCTCAGTAACAGCGCAGGTAAACAATTTATAACGGAAAAGAGATTTAAGGAGAGACTGAAAAAAGAACTTGGTTTTGAGATGCCGGACAGTTATGTAAATGGAAAGTGTATTGACTTCGATGTGCTGGAGATGTTGGATATGTACAATTTATTGGAGGAAGTATAGATGATAATTTACCATATAACGATAAAGACGGAGTCAGATACACTTTGGGGCAGCGGGCAATCGGTTCCCGGACTCATTGACAATGATATAAAATATGACAGCTACGGTATCCCCTATATGAATGCAAAAACATTCAAAGGATGTCTGGGAAAACAAATGAGATGGATTTATGAACTATGTAAGGAAGAGTTCCAGATGGTTTCATTAAGTGAGCTTTTGGGAAGTCCGGATACGGAAGGAATGAAGCGCAACGGGAAACTGCGGTTCACTGAGGTTCAATTGTCGGAGGGCCTTATGCAGCAGTTGAAGAAGGCCGTGATAGATAAAAAGGTTAGCAAAGATGAAGTGTTGGACAGCCTTACGACTATCTATGCTTATACAAGTCTGGATGAGAACGGTATTGCAAAGGATCATACCTTACGAAGAGAGCGTATGGTAAAAAAAGGCTTTGTGTTTGGAACTGAAATCTATTCAGAGGAATTAAGCCAGGCAGAAGAAAAATTATTGACGTTTAGCGTATGTTCTCTGCAGCATATTGGGACCTATAAAAGTAAGGGTAAAGGTTTGGTTCACTGTGATATTTTCAAGGAACAGCAGAATTTACGGGAGCGCTATTTAAAGGAGGCCGCAGATGTATAATTATGTCAAATATCAAATTTATCTGGAAGAGCCTCTTAAAATGGGGAAACAGGGAAATCAGGATAATGAGGAAAGTCTGTCTTATATTGCGGGCTCAACGCTTCGGGGGGCTGTTATAGGAAAAGCAATTAACACATGGTTTGAAAATTATGTTGGCGACTTGAGTGAAGATCCATTATATTCAGATATATTATTTAAGAAAACAAAATTTTATGATGCATATTTAGCTCATGAGGGAAAGTCTCTGATACCTGTGCCTGGTGTGTATTATGCTGATAAACATGATGTACGAAGGGCTGAACATGAGTCGGAAAAAACAGGAAGCAGTCAGATGACTGTTCATAGCTGCGGAATACTTGGAGAAAAACCTGTACAAGGGGAACAGAGAATAGATACTGGGAAATTTTGTCTTCTTAAGCAGGATGAGCTTCGTATTAAAAACGTAAAAAAAGAGGCAAATCTTCATATTGCGCTGGCACAGGGAGAAGAAAAAAGTAAAATGTTCCGCTACGAAGCAATTGCTAAAGGGCAGACTTTTGTAGGGCTGATTCAGTGCCGCAGTGAAGAGGATGCATTAAAATATAAAAATTTACTGGAACATGCTGTAATTTATTTAGGCGGTTCCAAAGGAAGCGGCTATGGCAGGTGCATAATCACAAAGGCTGAATGTATCTCCTGGGAAAGTGCGAGACAGGAATTTGCAGGATTCAATGAGCAGCAGAATACAAATAATGCACTTGTTATTTATGCATTATCTAATTTAATTCTGACGGATGAGTGGGGAAAGCCTACAGGAAGACTGTCGGAAAAATTTCTGGAAGAAAGGCTCGGAATATGTAATGTGCAGCTGAAACAGGCATATCTGTCTACATTTCGTACTTCAGGATTTAATCATACATGGAAAGCCAGACAGATTCAGCAGACTGCGGTCAGTGCCGGAAGTGTATATCTGTATACCTTTGATGGGACGCTTGATGCAGAAAAAGTCAGTAAATTGGAAGAGGATGGAATCGGTGTACGAAAGACGGAGGGATTTGGAAGAATATTAATAAATCTTCCGTTAGGGCAAAAAATAAAGTTACAATTAGAGGATGAAAAGGATAATTTCAATTTAACCCCATTAACTGAGAAAGAAAAGAATGCATTAGAAATAATATCCGCTCAGATTATTGAAAAAAGGGAAAAAGAGATAATTGAAATGGCAGCAAATGATACTGCACAGAGAAATGTAGGTATTTCCGCTATGTTTTCGATTACGCAAATCAGCAGGCTATATTTTTTCCTCTATGAACAGCAGGTAATGGGGAAAGAAAGTATAGAATCGCAGAAAGAAAAAATTAAATTTTTCCTTCGGAAAGAAATAAAATCATTTACAAAAGAGGCTTATCAAAATGTCACTTTTATTATGGGTGTTGATGAGAAAAATAGAAGTAATAGAGCCAATATGGAAACCATTCTGACACAGATGTTAGATGACACTGTTTCACCTGATACCTGGCATACAAAGTTGTGTATGAGGACAGAAGAATTATTTGAAGGGATTTGCGGCAAAGAAAGAAGCCCTTATGAAGTAAAAGGAGAATTCCTGCGCGCTGTATTATATAATCTGATGAGAATGGAGGGCGGCAGCAAATGAAAAAACAATATGTTTTTTATGGAAAAGGGAAAATACGGCTTGCCAGCTTTCTGCATATCGGTGGGGAAGATGAGTCTTCCTTAAATTTAGTTACTGATGGGGGAGGACAATATATCCTTCCGGCAACAAGTATTTCCGGTTCTGTTAAAGCGTATTTCAGAAAAAAGAGTTTTGACACAGAGCATTATCTGGGATGGACAGATGAGGAGCAGGGAGCGGGTACGGACAGTAAAATTTATTACTATGATGCTGTATGCAGTCATGTCCAACTGGAAGAGCGGAATGGTATACGTATGGATGCGGCTCACGGAGTGGCAGAAGAAAATGGATTATTTAAACAATATTTTATAGGACAGGGAATGGAATCTGAAATATGTTTTCAGGCTTTTTTAGACAGTGAGGCGGAGTGCAATGATGTACAGTTATTTTATACAGAGTTATTCGCAGGGATTCAAAAGGGCAGTCTGTCTTTTGGAGCAATGAAAAATAATGGAGCAGGAATTTTTCAGGTAATCGAAACCGGAAGCAAGATATTAAATTTGGCTGATAAAAAAGATTTTTTGATTTATTTATCAGGAGTAAACAATGTTCTGCGGCTGTTGTCTTATGAGTCCTGGATAAAAAGTGAAAATGAGCAGCCAGTTTTTGCATCAGCGGAAAAGGGAATTACAGAATTTGAACTGACAGCAGAAATACCGGATGGACTCATCATAAAAAGCGGAGAAATATCGCCGCGTATCAGAGTTGGAAATGATATCAGGAAGGTGAATGCTGTAAATGTAACAAAAGAAATAGATGGCAGTTCATGCTATTACATACCGGGTTCTACGATAAAAGGAACTGTAAGAGGCTATGCTCAAAAGGTGTGTAATACCTTCGGAATACCGGAGGAAGTGATGGTCCAAATCTTCGGAGGTACCCCTGATAGAAAAGTGAATCGTGGATATGTCAAGGCCCATGATGTTCTGGTCCCGCAGCCGCAAACCACAGTATATAACAGAATTAAAATTGATCGTTGGCTGGGAAGTGTAATAAAAGGGGCTAAAATGGAACAAGAGGTAATTTCCACCCAAAATGGCAATGCAATTAAAATTCGTGTGGTAACGGAAGAAACAGAAAACCAAAACAGTAAGTTGATGAATGCATTGGTATATCTGGCTCTTCGAGATATTGGGCTGGGATTAGTGACAATTGGGAGCGGAAGCAGTGTTGGGTTGGGAAGATTAAAGGGAAAAGAACTGCGGATTGGAAACTATAAAGCTGACTTTGAGAACATGCAAATAGTTTTTGATGAAAAGGAACCGACCAGTGCACCGCTAAAGGCCATCGTTGAAGAGTGGCTTCAGGAGGTAGCGTGTTATGCGAACTGAACAGGTGGAATTAAAAGAAGCTTTGACCCAAAAATATTGGATAGAAAATGGCTATAAATATATATGGAAACAGGAAATAAGCAGTGTTGTGCTCACTTCTGTTAATAAGGCGGATGACTTGGAAGAAGAGAATTTGCTGGAAGCCAGAATTTTTACGGAAGGTAAGGAACTGCATATTTTTCGTTTTGAAGATAGCCTGAGGGCAGTGGAGACGGCCGGAGACAGTGATGATGATTTCTTTGAGGAAGAACAGCTTTTAAGAGAGCGGTTTGGACATAGTATTACGGTTCGAAATTATATAGATTATGATAGTGATGGGCAGGCATATATAATAAGAACCGTTTTAAACGGATATAACCAGGAGGAATTGAGGCATGGCTGAGAGTTTTGCACCGTATAATTTTATTCCTTTTTCTGAAAAAAAAGTGCCGATACCATATAAATCTATGGAGACTCTTCCTGCATTTAACTGTATTGGAGGCGCTTATTCCGGCAGAATCGATTTTGAGATTCATAACCTTACAGGGCTTTCTGTTGGCGGCTGTTACAGAAAGGAAGAAAACCAGGGAACCTTTTGTACGGATGGACGAGGCGAATATATTATTCCAGGAAGTACGATGAGAGGTTTTACCAGAAGCCATGTAGAAATTCTCAGTGTTTCTTTTCCGGAAATGGTGGAAAAAAACAGATATATGTTCCGGAAGATTAAGGATAATTGCGGTAAGTTAAAAAAAGAATATCTTAATAAACTAAAATCCAGTAATCAAAATGGTTACCGCATTCCGGACGGTGTAAAAGCAGGTTTGTTATACAAAGAAAAAAGGAATGGGGAAGATATCTACACAATTGTGCAGGTAAAGCCTTTTGGCGCCTATGGAACTACGTTTTTTCAAGTACATGAAACGGATTTGAGAGATGCGGGTGTATTTAAAAAACAGGAATATTATATGTATATAGAGAAAATTGAAAAATATCATGGTGATGGTTCGATAGCATCTTATAAGGATTACAGTGATAAAATTTTCCCTAAAAGGAATATATCATATCATGCTTATAGGGGAGTTCCTGTTACATTTGATTATAAAGGTAAGATTTGTAATATAGGGAAGGGCAATCTGAAGGGTACACTTATAAACTCTGATTTTGTGAAAGGGAAAACCCATCATTATATTGTGTCCGATGTGAAGGAGGATATTTCTTTTATAGTTGATAAAGAGGATATTTTAAATTATAAAAGGGATTACGAAAGAAACTGTATACAAAATAAGAAACTCATTGAAAATAAAGATTTTTACTCTTTACCGGATGAAGAAGGTATAGAATCGGGTAAGTTGTTTTTTTATAAAAAAGAAAATGGACCGGAAGGAAAGCTTGTTGGATTTGGACCTACTCCTTATTTTCGTGTGTTTTATGATTATCAGGTGGAAGATGGGATTCCTTTTGAACAAGAAAAGGAAGGATATGATTATACGCAGGCGCTGTTTGGATTTGCCGAAGAAAAGAATTCCTACAAAAGTCGTCTGTCTTTTTCAAACTGCAGAATCAAAGATAAAACAGTAAAAACAGAATTGGTAAAATTATATGCTGGCAGTCCGAAGGGGACAGCGTTTCAAATGTATCTGGAACAGACGGGTAAAGATTTCAGAAATCTTAACACTTATAACGACAAGAATCTTCGCCTGAGGGGGTACAAATTTTATTGGAAACGTTCCGATTCTGTAAAGCAGAATATCGAAAGCAAAAATACAAACACATCAATTGCGGTTCTTCCGAAAAATCAGGTTTTTGAAGGCAGTATTTATTACGAGAATTTAAGTGAGGAAGAACTGGGTCTTCTTTTATGTGCGTTGCAGGTAAATGATTCGCCTGAAAAAGCGGATAAAGAAACCTATCAAATTGGAAATGGAAAACCATATGGCTATGGAAAAATTGCAATTAAAAATATCAGATTAATGCAAATTGATCCCAAACAAAGGTTTACTTGCCTAAATGTAGAAGAAACTGATATAACAGAGCGGATAGCTTCGATTAAGGCCAGTTATAAAAAGAAGTTAAAGGAATGTTATGGTATAGATTTTGAATCTGATAACAGCATCAGTACATATATCGATTTTGTGAATATGGATAATGCTGATGATTATTTAGGCATACATGAATATACCTATATGACCTTAAAAGAATATACAAACAGATGTCCGTTGCCATTAGCTAAAGCTGTTATTGGAAAAACTGAAGAAAAAGCAGATCAAAACGATAAAAAAAGGTCTGGTTGCCTTTGGCTTGGAAAATATAGATTGGATAAGAATCAGGAAGCACTTTTAAAGAATAAGCTGCCCCAGGGCACGGAAATAAAGAGTGTATCGGAATGGCCTGATGAGCAGAATTTAGTAAAATATGCTGCGCAGTTTTTATACCTTGCAATACCGGGTACAACTAAATATTATTTTAAGAAAATTGCTATGCAAAAGTATAAAAAAGTTTATATATCTATAAAGGGAAATAATGTGGGTGAAAAAGATAGTGGTTGGGAAAGTATCTGATCTATGTAGTATTATTTTAGATCAGTGTTAAAAGATACTTCATTTGTACAGAAGATTTTTAATGTTTTTGCTGGTGCGAATCACAAGTTCACATAAAAATCCCGTGTGATTCGCACCAGATTTATTGAAGCGATAATTGAAATCTTTCAGTAAAATAGAAGAATAAAAATTTTTTATTGAATGTAAAATTATTAAATTGTATAATAAATACAAATTAGTGTTAAAAGTAAGAGATTTGTTGTTTGATTTTGCGTCGAGGCTTATGTTGCCTCGTGGATTGAAATGCTTTATTCCCAATAGGTTGAATGTTAACAATTTGTCGAGGCTTATGTTGCCTCGTGGATTGAAATATCATCTGACAAATGGCGGATACCTATATAATTGTCGAGGCTTATGTATCCTCATAGCTTGTTTAAACATTTGCTACGGCATCGAGATTTAACGACTTCATTATTAGATAACCCAAGTCCTTGTTATTTGAATCGTTCTATAATGTCGAAGGTAATATGCCTTGTATAATAAGAATTATCCCTGAAAATTTCCTGTCCGGCGTATTCCCCCACGAAGCCGCCGGCGCAATATACATCGACACAGAAAACAAACTCCCCCACGGCCTTGCCTGGATAAGATTGGAATAACCCATGATAAACAACGAACCCGTCCACTTCTCCCTGAAATACCTTCCGCTTCTGATACGCCTGCGCTGCTGTGAGCCGGCCCGGCTTCCCGGTTATCTGGGCTCCACCCTCCATGGAATTCTGGGATGGGCCCTGCTCAATCACAAGGAAGCATACAGATACATATACGAGAACAGGAAAATGGCTGAAGGCGGTTATGATATCCCCAATCCTTACATTATCAATCCGCCCGGGTACAGGGAGCAGTATAATAAAGGCGATGAACTCAGATTTCAGGTGATACTTCTTGGCGATGCCCTCCGGTATGCGGAGCAGTTAATCAATGCCCTCATAACTGCCGGGAGCTTTACCATAGGGGCGGAGCGCAAGAGATTCCAGCTGGAAGAAATCATGCAGTATGATCAGCTTCAGTCAATCTGGAAGCCCGGCCTTTATGCCCCCGAGGCCATAAAAGCGGAAGTCCTCTCAGAACACAGAACCGAAGGCTGCACCAACTGCTCCATACAGCTGCTGACCCCGCTTCG
The DNA here is from genome assembly GCA_034114925.1 of Oliverpabstia sp. GTDB lineage: Bacteria > Bacillota > Clostridia > Lachnospirales > Lachnospiraceae > Oliverpabstia. The sequence goes on along the minus strand of JAXEUM010000134.1, from coordinate 753 downwards.
CATCCGGAGAAGCGGCAGCCTGCTGACCGAACTCGATTTTATAACCATCTTCCGGAGCATAAGCAGAAGGATAACAGAGCTTACCGCGCGTTACGGCGGCTATGTAAACGAGCAGGAAATTGCCTGGCTCATGGAAGCGGCGCAGCATATCCAAAAAACATCCTCAGGGCTTTATGTAAAAAATATGGAGCGCTATTCCACCAGAAGAGATAAAAAAATGGATTTAAGCGGCCTGCTGGGCGCCATGACCTTTCAGGGAGAGCTGGCTCCCTTTACACCCTGGCTGAATGCGGCGTGTATCCTTCATCTGGGAAGAAATACAACCTTAGGCTGCGGTAAAATAGACGCAGTAATAATGAACTGATAAAAAGGGGCTGTCGGGAAATACCGATTTTTAAGTCCCCTATAACAAAATAAGCATATCCCGCAGAATCACGGGCTATTAAGCCGGAGGTTCCTGCCGGATATGCTTGTTTTTTTCTTTTGATGCCCTGTTTTTGGGCGCAAAACCCCCTTTTTTGTGGATTAGTGTCCTTGCCTTTTTCTATGCTGGATTCTGCACGCTTTTCCCTTCATATTTTTCGATTTCGTGATGCAGAAAACGATGGTATTTATTTAGTGCCTGCTGATTAAGCCAGTTTTATTACCAATCGACTGCTCAATAACGGGAAAAATCCCCATTTCTCCAATAAGGCGCAGAGAATTCTTCTCTGCATCTTGAAAAGATTTGCAACGAAAACAGACAACGCGATC
>JAXEUM010000133.1:0-7031 GCA_034114925.1 Oliverpabstia sp. | reverse complement strand
TTAGCGGGTTATCCTCTGGGACGCTGAAAAAATCGTCCTTGTGTGTTTCCCGCAGAGCAAGGGCAATCCCGTTTATGTCCCGTTGTATCACATAGCGGCAAAACTCGTCCTCATCAATATGGGCGGTGATAAGCTGTCTTACAGACTCTGATTCAATCCAGATAGCAAGGGAGTTTATCATTTCAACCAACGATAAAATAGACATGAATTTTCTTGAATGTACTTCTGCGGAATACGGATACTTTGAATATCTATTGATTCTTGCATGGAAAAGAAAAAAATATCCTCTAACTTTTGAAAAATCAGAGGAACTGGAAAGCCTCAAGCAATTATTTGTTTTTCCTGAATTAAAAAAGTACTTACAAGAAAATCTTGAAAATAAATTGAATATTTCATTTTCTGATCGTGATTATGATTACATATTTTTAGTATATTGCTGTACCAACAGCTGTGTATTTGCTGATAAATGGAAACGGGAAGATATTGAACTGGTTCATAAGATTATTTTTGCAAATGGTAAAGTGAAACACTTAATCAAAAAATTTGAGAATAAATTTTGCTTAGATGTAACGCAGTCACATGCGTTTAAATCGTCAATCATATATTTTTACAAAAAATGTTTTTTCAATCTTCATTGTATCATTCCAGATAAACACTTTTATTTGGATTCCAAGAAGGATTCGTCGAAACTCATGGTTCGACAATGCGTATCAGAAATGATTGATACATGGAAAAAAGAAAACCATATTCCTTATCCTGTTGATGCAGGGCATTTGCAGTATTTATCTTTGCAAATATTTTCTATTGTTCAGCAGTTCATGAAACCGGTACAAATTTTCATTGTCTCTGATTTAACAGCTGAATTAGAGATTTTAAAATTGTATCTTGCACGAAAGTTTTCTCGCCATAGAATTACCATCAAGCCTGTTCTTCTAAATGCTCAGGATTTATCTTTTATGTCAGAATTAGATAATAGTGTCATCATAACAAAAAAAGTTTTTGCACATCTACTTTCGACAATGGGAATATCAAAAAATAATAGTATTGTACCTATTAATATTGAGGTAAACGAATTAGATAAACAAGCTATTGTAGATGCTTTAGTAAAGTGCGAAAAAAATATATTCAGACAATATGTCTTGAAATAAATAACTTGACAAAATATATGTTGTCTGATAATATCCGAGTTAGTTGCCATTAACTTTGACTATTGGAGGTATGTATATGAACAACTCTATAAAAAGTGGATTTTTAATTTTAAGTGGAACCATCGGTATTGTAGGAATAATAATAGCAGCTATGATTTCCCCTGCAACCTCATGGGTAACACCGCCTGGAAGAATGATAGTCAGCATATTGGATAACGGCTTACTAATTCCTTTTATTTTATTTCTTATACTTTTTTTATGGGGTATATATATGTTACTGAAAAAAGAAAAATAAAGCAAAAGTATATAAATTACGGAGGAGTGTATATGCATATTTTCAAAAAAATTTTTACTATATTAGCAATTATATTTGGTTCTCTTGGATTAATGAATATAGTATCTACTGACGTTGCATTGCCATTAATGTATTTTTTTATGGGATTAACACTCCTGACAACCGCAAAAGAATTTTATGATAAAAACAAAAAGAAAGATGCCATAATCTCGATAGTAGCTGCAATTTTGGTCTATACAGCTACGATTCTCAAAGTATTTGCCTAATCCTAATAAAGTAACTCTATTTCAGTTACAAAGGCAAATCTTCAAATTCAAGAATTTTTATGAGAAAACGGCATGGGAGGTTACAATATGGAAAAAATAAGAAAAAAATGGAGTAGCATGGATTTATTTGGTAAATGTTCCTATTTGTCAGTTGGCTTATTATTTTTTTTGATTCCATTTACAGGTTTAGTTTTGGAGTCATTAAACATATCTATTATAAAATTTGAGATTATTTTGGGAATATATGTACTGAGCATTATCTGTTCTATTCTAGCAAAAAAATGGAAATTAATAATAATTGCAACTGTTGGGGCATTACTGCTATGGGCAATCACAATAGGTATTGCAGAGATTTTATGGTATTATCTAAAGTCCTGGTTCGATATAGATATTTCATATCGTTAAAAACTAATCTATGCAAGAAAATATAAGAGAAATGTTAAGGTCGTTTCAAATTTTATGTAAACTAAAAACTGATATCAGATATATCATGAGTTACTTGGGCAGAGCCGATTTTTTGAGGTTCTGCCCTTGCTTGTATTATAATGTAGCTTCCAGACATATCAAGCTTTCTCTTTATAAGCCTTTATACTTTATCACAGAATACCTTTTGTTTTCAGTTTTCCTCATGGTCATGAGATATTTTTCGCTTAAATCGTGTTTTATGAACCTTTCGACTTCTCTTCACGTGCCATTTGAATTGTTTCTAATGCTTTCTGAATTCGTTCCTTTGCATAAGGAGGTCTTAAATTCAATGATAACCGTCCCTTTTGGATTATATAGGTTTCACTCCCTTCTTTTGTTGAGTTGCTTAGATAGCAGCATTCCGGATATCTCTCTGCAAAATTCTTTAGTCGTTTCTGTAATCCCTGATTAAATGTATAGACACTATAATATCGATCTTCTTCATTTGTCAGGATAATCGTTTCTTTCTCATACTTTGACAGTTTCATAGCATCTATCCTCTCCTCCTTTCCATATCCTGCTCCAAATATCTCGGTACCGGTTTTCCAGATTTCACAGCGATTGCAATCTGTTTTTCCCGTAATCTCTTGATCACCGACTCTCTTTTCTTTGGTTTCTTTTTTGAGGATTGTTCTGATCTTTGTGCCGGCTTTCTTTCCACTCTTTTCCCTTCTGCACTTTTCAGATTGTTTACCTGGCCGTCCACCATATTATAATTTCCTTCTGTTCCGGATTCCCAGCTTCTCTCATAAGTCCCATTCTCATAAAATTTCTGATAATGTTCCAGCCTGTCTTTATATGTTTGATGTTCCTGTTCCCTTTGTTCCGGTACTTTCATAATCTCATGGAGTTTCTGTTTGGTTTTTTCATCGAATCCATTCTGACATTCCTCCATGATCATCTTCCCATAACTGTCTAAGATGATATAGGCAACCTGCCTGTGATATTCCTGATGCTCCATGAGATAAAACTGTTTTCCATCAATGATGATATCATCCGTAGCCATCCAATTTCCCGGCTTTCCACTAATGCGATAATTTTCCGTATCCAACGTGACCAATGTACCTGACGGGTTTAATCGGATGAACCCTGATAAAAGCTGTGGATAGTCTTCATTGACATAATAACAATGGATTTCCCCATTCTGATTCAGTACAAGCACATCACTGACTTCACAAGACTCTTTCATACGTTTCCATAAAGCAATCGCACTCTCCCCCGGCAATAATGGTCTGAGATCTATCTGCCGGTAATATTCAATCCGTATCGCAAGTTTCCTGCTTACCGCTTCCTGATAGGAAAGATGCCAGAGGTCTCTCCCTTCCGAATTACGGTCTACTCGGTAAACTGCAAATTGATCATTCTTCATAAGCATCATCCTCCAGGTTATTCAGATAACGATTCAGATCCAGGGAATAATAATATTTATCTTCGATCATCTGTAACTTACTGATTGCAGAGGCAATCGTTTCCAGCAGATCGTCTTCCAATGGATCTTCTTTCGCTTCTTCTAATGCCTCTAAGGTATCCTTCAAAATATCTATCGTATCTTTTCTTGTGTTTTCGTGGAAAAGAGCCACAACCGTCAATTCATCTTCTTCAAATGTTACTTTACTCATAAGCTCATATCCTCCCTTCTTTTTTGAGATTTGGTTTTCTGTATCTCTCCTTTTTCTTCTTTTGGTCTGGTTTTCTCTACATTCAGTGGCTTTTCCTCGATATATTGTTCTACACGTTTCAGGGCTTCCTGCACCAACTTGTTCTCCCTGTAAAATGGTATGGAATCTAAGATCTCTCTTTGTGATCTTCCGGCAACCATCAGATCCATCATTCCGTCATAATCACCGCCTTCCTGCAGGTTAAAACCAACAGATTTGAGCCCATTCATTCGTTCTGCAGGTATCTTCTCATACGCTTCTAAAGCTTCCGGCAAAGTAAGATCATGATGAACTTCTCCTAATACCGGAAACTCTGAACATTCTGCCGCATAGAAACTGATACAACTCGTTTGCTCTAAGATATCCTTTTTCTGAATGTCACTTTCCATTCCGAGTATCTTTTTTCTCTCTTCTACAAAATCCGGAAGTTCCTGGAATCCAAAGCGATCCACAAAATATGCTTTCATATCCCCATTCTGATTCATGATCACAACATCACTGACAGACAGGGAGTGTGCCTTATAATCAGCCGGTGGATCATCATTAAAAATACTGTAAACTGCATTCATATCTTCATTTGGCAGATACAGGCTGGAATAAACACATCGATACTGATCAGCAGTTATCGTGATCCCTTTTTCCTGCAAGTCTTCCATCCCCACAAATAATTGATCTCTTCCTGTTCCATTTTCATCTAAATGATAGATTGAGAGCCTGCATTCTTTCCTTGTAAACATCATTTCTTCAAAACTATGTTCAAACCGTTCCGGATATATTACTCGCTCTACACGTTCTTTCTGGATTGGATCTCCTTTTTCTATGATAGCTTCTACCCATCGTTCCACTTCATTCCAGGATTTTGCAAATAAATGTCCCTGCATCCTATGGGTGCCATCCGGAATAAACTGCAGATGTTGAGAATTGCTTTCTTCTTTTGCAAAACGGTATCCGGCAGCTTCTACGGCAGCAATTAATTTCTCTTGTTTCTGTTCCAGCATCATTTCTATTTTTTCTGTCAGTTCATCGATCATTTCTCCTGCTGTCTTACGGATCACATCCATAGAGGCTTTCAGTTCTCTCATTTCTTTTCCACTGCTCCAACCTGCAATATACGGAAAACTGTATTCTGACGTATCCAGTTCAAAGGCAGAGCACACACAATACGCGACTGACTCTGCTTCCACTTCTTTTGTCAGCCGGTCCTTCTCGATGCCCTGGCTTTCCATGATCTCCTTGTCATGTAACCTTGCATGTGCGGTTTCATGGATTGCTGTTTTTAAAGTCTGGCTCTGGCTCATATCTTTTTTGATCACGATTTCTTTATCCAGGTTGTGATAATAACCGTTTGCAGATCCTTCGATCGCATCGAATCGTATCGGTACTGGTGAGATTTCCCGGATTGCTTGCAGGAATAAGTCAAAATCTTCTACTGCCGCTGTCAGGATTTCAGGAGCAAGTGTCTGGATCGGCTCTCCTGTGGTCTGTTCAATATCAAATACTGTAATCGCCTTGAAACAAGGAAGTGTGACCTCCACCTCTTCCGTCTTTGGTTTTCCATCCGGACCGATCACCGGTTTCTGATCCTGATCCAATACTGCCTGCTCCTTTTTCCTTTTGATCGGCGCCGGTGCGATAATGGTAATTCCCTTCTCCCCTTTTTTTACCTGTCTGCCCATAGACTGCCAGTTCCGATATCCTGTTACTAAGGTGGCATCCGGTCTTTGCATGGCGATCAACAGCGTATTATTAAAAGAATAATTATGGAATTTTGACATGGTTTTCAAATATTCCTGATACCGTTCACTGGTAAATAATTCTGCGACTCCTGTTTCCAGGTTTTGCATGATACTGTCCATATCTTTCCCCTGTATGGGAAGTAATTTAGTTTTTGTCAATTCTTCACTCATTCATTTCCTCTCTTTCTCTTTTAAAAAATCCCCCATACAGCCGTGTGTATGAGGGATTCCCATCTTATTGTTATACGGACTCTACACTTCTATAATTCCATAGCATGTTTCTTTGGTTTTGGATGCTCCATCTTCTGCTCTTTTCCGGTATGTTCATTTTTATCAAGCTTGGCTGCCTTTTCTTTCTGACGCTCTGCAAATTTATCTGCCCTTTCAAATACCCGGTCTTTCACATCATAATGATAGACATGATCGGAAAGTCGTTCTTCCGGAGCGACTTCATTTTCATTGATCGTCTGGACCATATCCTCCAGAACCCGGTAATCAAATGCTCCATTATCCGGAATGACTAATGTTTCATGAGTGGAAGAAGGCAGAATAAAAAAGTTTCCCTGAAAGCCTTCCCCGATCTGATCCATTACTTCCGGATAAAAAATCACACCTGCTCCACCTACTGTCTGTGAGTTCGTTACAATAAACATCGGATTCTCACTTCCCATTCCATTTGAGATAACTTCTGCAATACTCTGAACAGATTCATCTTTCAGAATTGTTTCTGGTCCCATTCCCATAAGCTGCTCGATCATACTTCCCATTACCATCACATGGATGGGTCTGACATTCGGACTGTTTTCCATAGCATCTGCATGAAGCTGTTCCTCACTGATCCCATAACGCTTTAAAATATCATTCGTGATCGTCGTAGAACCCACCCCAATATCATCAATGCGGATGGCAAGATGATAGGTAATTGCCAGATCTTCTCTCATCTGGTGAGGTACGTTCTGCAGCATTTCTTCATTTTTTTCTGCCGAAGATACGCGGATGAACAGCTTCTTCTTTGCATTCTCATATTCTGTAATGCTCTTCGGATTAAACTGCTCCGGTACATCAAGCACCAGTTCCGTAATGCTTCTCAAAATGCTTCCCATAGAAATCTCTGGATCTGACTGATACATTTTGTACAATTGATTCAGATTAAAAGTGGGAGCGATTACCTGATTTTCTTTTAAGACCGTAATTCCGAGATAATTCTCATTTAATTTCTTTACCTCTTCAATTCTTACCTGTGCATCTTCATATTCAATCGGAAGAAACTGTTTGATTCCTCCCTTTACTTCGTTAACAAATTGATTAAATTCCATATTTTATTCCTCCTCGTATAATAAGTTTGTAAGCAAGAAAAACAGCTTACAGACTTATTCTTTTTTGTTAGACAGAAGGATACTTCTAAACATCTTTTCTGAAGATTCTTCTTCACAATGCTGGTTCATCCCGTCTCTGTCTATTGA
>JAXEUM010000132.1:0-6678 GCA_034114925.1 Oliverpabstia sp. | reverse complement strand
TGTTCGTAGGCTCAAGAACTTTGCTACACCACTTCCTTCATCCATACCATTACTGATACCGACTTGTGGTTCACTACACTTGGCGGTAAATACCCGTGGCTGGACTTGCACCAGCAAGATTAGTGCCATGCTCGGCACACGTAGAAACAGGGCTTACGCATCAAATCAAATGCGTATAGCCCTGTCTTTGCGTTTTATCTTTTCAAAATTTTTTATTTGTGTCCCAAATCATTTCCCACTTCAAAAAGTAAGTCTCCATAAGAAGGCATAGGCCACATTTCTTTATCCACAATCATCTCCAGTTTATCTACCGGATTTCTCAACGCTTCCATAGCGCCTGTTACATGATTATAAAAATAGCGCGCCTGACATTCACCCTGTTCCTGATTAGAAGCTTCTTCTATCTGTTCCCGAAGAGTTTTCAGGGCATTCTGCGTTTCTTTCAAAAGCAGAGAAATCTCCTGAAGCAATTCCGTTTCCACACTCACATCAATCCCGCCCACTGCGCTGATCGAATTAATCGTATCTGCAAGTGTTCTGGAATATTTTATCACCGCAGGAATTATCTGCTTGCTGGCAATATCTACCATTGCTCTTGCTTCCACGTTAATGGCTTTTGAATATGCTTCATATTTTACTTCCACACGGGATTCCAATTCTGCTCTGGTGAATACTTTAAACTTCTCGAACAATTCTACAGATTTATCTGATACAAGCGCCGGAATCGCATCAACCATAGAACGGATATTGGAAAGCCCTCTCCGTTTTGCCTCTTCCACCCAGGCATCGGAATATCCATTACCATTAAATATAATTCTCTGATGTTCCGCACAGTTTTTCTTAATCAGATCATGAAGCGCAATTTCAAAGTTTTCAGCATTTTCCAGGATTTCGTTTGCCTCCCGGAAAGCCTGTGCCACAATCGTATTTAAAACAATATTCGGTGATGCCACAGAATCGCTGGAACCTACCATACGAAATTCAAATTTATTTCCGGTAAATGCAAATGGTGAAGTACGGTTTCTGTCAGTTGCGTCTTTTGCCAGATCCGGAAGAGTACGCACACCAGTCATCAGTCTTCCACCCTTTAAACTGTGATCGGCAGTTCCTGTGCTGACAAGCTGTTCTACCACATCTTCTAACTGCTCACCCAGATAGATAGAAATAATAGCCGGAGGCGCTTCGTTTGCTCCTAAACGCTGGTCATTTCCCACATCTGCCGCAGATTCTCTCAAAAGATCCGCGTGTTCATCCACCGCCTTCAATATGCAGCTTAATACCAGTAAAAACTGAATATTTTCATGGGGAGTTTTTCCTGGCTCCAGCAGATTAATACCATCGTCTGTAACCAGAGACCAGTTATCATGCTTTCCTGAGCCGTTTACTCCTGCAAATGGTTTTTCATGGAGAAGACATTTTAAACCGTGTTTTCTTGCCACTCTTTTTAATGTCTGCATAATAATCTGATTGTGATCCACTGCGATATTGGCAGGCGCATAAATAGGAGCCAATTCGTGCTGCGCCGGAGCCACCTCGTTATGCTGTGTTTTCGACGAAACCCCCAGTCTCCACAATTCTTCATTGACATCTTTCATATATCCTGCAACTTTCTGCCGGATTGTTCCAAAATAATGGTCGTCCAATTCCTGTCCCTTGGGTGGCATCGCACCAAAAAGAGTTCGTCCTGTATAAATTAAATCTTTTCTGTCCATAAATTTTCTGGCATCTACAAGAAAATATTCCTGTTCTGCGCCGACAGAAGGGGTAACTTTTTTGGAAGTTGTATTACCAAACAACCGAAGCAGACGAAGAGCTTCCTTATTAATGGCTTCCATGGATCGAAGCAAAGGTGTTTTCTGATCCAGCGCTTCACCGGTATAAGAACAGAAAGCTGTAGGGATGCAAAGCGTAGCTCCTGCTGCATCCTGGCGGACAAAAGCCGGAGAAGTACAATCCCATGCAGTATAACCTCGGGCTTCAAAAGTTGCCCGCAATCCTCCTGATGGAAAAGAAGATGCATCCGGTTCTCCCTTGATCAACTCTTTTCCAGAAAAGCTCATCAAAACCTTACCATCTGATTTAGGTGCAGTGATAAATGCATCATGTTTCTCTGCAGTCATTCCCGTCAAGGGTTGGAACCAGTGGCTGTAATGGGTAGCTCCTTTTTCAATTGCCCACTCTTTCATCTCATGGGCCACCACATCTGCGATTTCCAGAGTAAGTTCTTTTCCCTCTTCAATGGTCTGCTTCAGTTCTTTATAAACCTTCTTCGGCAGACGGGCCTGCATGACAGAGTCATTGAATACATTTTCACCAAAAATTTCAACCACATTTACATAGTCACTCATCTTTTCATCCTCTCTTCTTTTGCCCCGTTTTCCCTATATTCTTTTGCATATTCTCCCATGAATCCTAGTCGTCTGTTTCCAGACTTACAGCAAATCCGGCTCTGCCGAATCTCCTGTAAATTCAGAAAAAGGCAGTCCACTCGTTACATAAGCGGACTGCCCTGATCTTACAAATCTCAAGCTTTGTTTACAGAACCGAACAATTCCATTTTTTCTTTCACAGTTGCTTTGATAGCTTCTGCGCCAGGAGCAAGCAGTTTTCTAGGATCATATCCTTTACCCTGCTGATCTTTTCCAGCTTCAACATATTCACGAGTAGCTGCTGCAAATGCAAGCTGACACTCTGTATTAACATTGATTTTGGAAACACCCAGATCGATAGCTTTTTTGATCATATCCGCCGGGATACCTGTACCTCCATGAAGTACCAGAGGCATCTCTCCTGTCAGCTGCTGGATAGCGTCCAGAGTTTCAAAGCTCAGTCCCTGCCAGTTAGCCGGATATTTTCCATGAATGTTACCGATACCTGCTGCCAGGAAATCAATACCCAGATCAGCGATCATCTTACACTCGTTTGGATCTGCACATTCGCCAGCTCCTACAACACCATCTTCTTCTCCACCGATAGAACCAACTTCTGCTTCCAGAGACATTCCATGTTCTGCACAGATTTTAACCAGTTCTTTTGTTTTTGCAACATTTTCTTCGATTGGATAATGAGAACCATCGAACATGATGGATGAGAATCCTGCTTCTACACATTTCAGGCATCCTTCGTAGCTGCCGTGATCCAGATGCAGAGCAACAGGAACAGTGATGTTCATCTCTTCCAGCATACCATTTACCATACCTACAACAGTTTTGTATCCTGTCATATATTTTCCTGCACCCTCAGATACACCCAGAATAACCGGTGAATTACATTCCTGAGCAGTCTGCAGAATGGCTTTTGTCCACTCCAGGTTGTTGATGTTGAACTGACCTACTGCATAATGGCCAGCTTTTGCTTTTTTTAACATTTCTGTAGCTGATACTAACATAATCAAACCTCCTACGTTCACGTTTTAAATTTCCACCTTATTATACTCTATCACCCTTAGAAATTCAAGAGTTGATAAGAATGTTAAGCGCCTGCATTTTATTTTTGATATGCACCGTATCGTGTTCTCCTCCAAATTCCCCATCCAATGTCCATGGAATTTTTTCCAGAGCTTCTATTTTCAGCGCATTTGTCTTAAAAGCTACGATCATTTCCGTATTATCGTACGCATTCAGTAAAGCTGCAATTATTTCATTTAATTCCAACGGATTTTTAGGTTTTTTAATCAAAGTCACTTCAAAAAGCCCGTCATTCATCTCTACATCCTGACCTGTAAGATTCTTAAATCCTCCTACAGAATGCGAGTTGGTAATCATACCATAAATGTATTCTCCTTCGAACGTCTCACCGTCAGCTTCAATTTTCATCCAATATGTTTTAACGTCAAAAATCCTTTTTGCCCCTTCCATCACATATGCCAGATGCCCTAAAATATTTTTCAGGTTCTGACTTGTCTGATAAGAAACATCCGTAAACAATCCAAAAGCTGCAATATAGACAAAAGTATCTTCATTAAACGCACCCACATCCAGAGAAATTAACTGCCCTTCCACAATGTCTCTAGCTGCTTCTACCATATCTTTGGGAATTGCCAGGCTGTTGGCAAAATCATTGGTACTTCCCGCCGGTATATATCCAATAGGTACCTTGGCTTTTATTTCCATAAGACCGGTGACAATCTCATCCAGAGTTCCATCTCCTCCGCTGCATACAATAAGATCCACCTGACCAGCCATCTCTTTTGCCATTTTGCAGCCATCTCTGGGGCCCTGGGTAGGATGTACGATTACTTCGTAACCGCCTTTTACAAATACATCGATAATATCCAACAATTTCGTCCGAATCTGACCCTTTCCCGATCTTGGATTGAATATAAAGAGCATTTTTTTACTCATAAATCCCGCTTCCTTTCGCAACCGCTATCCTATATCTGTCGCAATTATCATACACTATTTTAAGAAATCAGGCAATATGTGATCAAGTCACGGAATCATTTTTTCAGATTGTGGTATTCTAATAACAACAAAAAGGTAACCGTTACTACTCTTACAGTTACCAAAATAACCAATTAAAAACACAGTGAAAAGGAGAAATAGATATGGCAAAAGCATTTACAACCGCAAATTTTAATGAGGAAGTTTTACAGTCTGACGTACCCGTTTTAGTAGATTTCTGGGCTACCTGGTGTGCACCCTGCCGGATGTTAGGACCCGTAATTGACGAGCTGGCAGAAGAGGCACAGGGTTATAAAGTAGGAAAAGTAAATGTGGACGAAGAACCGGAACTTGCCAGAGAATACAATGTTATGAGTATTCCCACCGTACTGGTATTTAAAAACGGAAAAGTCGCTGCCTCCAGTGTAGGCGTACAGCCAAAAGAAACTCTGGAAAAAATGATTTGGTAAACAGAAATACTCCCTTGAAAAGATTGGACTGCTGCACAAAGCATATACGAAATGTGGATACATTTCGTATATGCTTTCATGCAGCAAGCCCTTTTTATACTTTGTCGGCTTACATGACTCTTAATTTCTAAAAAGCTAACCTTGTCAGCTTATTACACATTTGTGGCAAACAAGCTGACTTTTTTCTGCACTTACTCAGCTTGCTATTCATTTATGCCCTGAAAAGCCGACCTTTTCCTGTGCTTACTCAGCTTGATTGTGCATTTTCCTCTGAAAAAAGCTGACCACAGACGACCTTTTATCAACTTAATGAATACTTATCATCTGAACAAGATGATCGTATCCTATTTTTGTCGGCTTTCTGGCGTTTTTCTCTTCAAAAAGCTACATCTTTCCAAAACATAAACCCTTACTCATAATCATATAATAAATTCCATTTCAATTTCATGTTCTCTTCAAACATATTCTGAAATTTTTCATACTCTGCAAATGAAGTTCCTTTTTCTTCTATAAACTTTCCTTTTTCAAATGTTCCAACATAATAATTTATTCCCCTTTTTTCAATAGCTTTTAAACAAATTACTTCACACGTAGTTGGCTCCACCATATAATAAGCCGTCATAATTGACTCTCCATCTGCAAATTTTTCTGCTTTAATAAAATTATTATCGCAAACCGTGAAAAAAATATCCGCACCTTTATAATAATCTCCCGTATCAATTAATGAAATAATGTTACCGTTATCAATACCATAAATATCATATATACTCCCATTATATCCAACTAACAATTCCGGAATACCATCCTCCGCTAAATCTACTACTGTATAAAACATGGATAATTCTGTATTAACATATCCATCTGGAAAATATTTTAAATCTCCAAATGCCTGATTGATCTGTTCTGGATATTTTTGTTCAAATCCCTGCATTTCCTGTTGTTTATAGATTTCCAATAATTCTCCATAATATTTCTTGGCTTCTTTTTTTACTTCTTCTATTTGCATTGCCTCTATATGTGGATCATACTCCAACTTTGTCAACTCTTCGATTTCTTCTGGAAGACAATATATGTACTCATATGATATGTTCTTATTACATAGTCCACTTTGCAATTTTCCCCATCTATGATAACTGCCATCCAAATTACGTCCCGTTAGTTGTCCTGCCCAAATATCATATAACTGTCTTCGGACAGCTAAATTTCCATTTTCATCCACCTGTTCATCAAAATAATAATCAAATTTTATAATTGATGGAGATTTTCCATTAAAGTACTCTCTCTGATCTTTTCCAGATACACTAACAGCAGACATATTTTCCTCTATTTCAATATTAAACCTTTCTAGTTTTCCCGATATCCCATAACTTTCTTCCCAATATTTTGTACTGTCTCCCGCCTGATAAGAAACATAATCTCTTTTATACTGATAATCTGTATCAGCGCCCAACACTTCACCCGTAGACTTATCCAAACTCTCCTGTGAAACTAAAAAACCATTTGAAAATCTATATCTGTTTTTATATTTAATCTCACCTTCTCGCATAACTGTTTCCGTAACTGTCCCATCCTCATTATGCTCGTATAAAAATACGTTTTTCTCATCAATATTATCTGGATAATGATATTGCCCATAACCTGCAAATAATGCATAATCGGCATCTTTTCCTTGCCGCTGCATAAATTTGTCTCTATTAATTAACGAAAATGATTTTGATATCCTATAGCTTCCATCATTTTTTGCATAAATTTGAGGCAACGCCCCTGCATTTGACTCTATTAGTCTTCCCTGATTGTCATATTTATAATAACATTTTAAAGAATAA
>JAXEUM010000131.1:0-45618 GCA_034114925.1 Oliverpabstia sp. | reverse complement strand
TTCATCACCTCTTTACCTTTATATATATGAAAGTAAAGAGAAAAAATACCTGATTTTATCTAATCTCATTCACACGCCACCGGTACACATACCATCCCTGTATATCCTGTCTCCATTTCCAGCGGAAAAAACTGTACTTTCTCATAACTTAATGCAGACAATTCCCGGCGGATCCCCTCTCCTGTATATTTCAGATAACTTTCTTTTTGCGTCCAGAAATGAAAAAACTTTTCCGATGTACATCCTGCTTTCTCATATGCAAGCCATTCTTCAGGAGACAAAATTCTTTTTGCGGTTTTCTCGTAGTTTCCCATTCTGTGAAACTGAATATCCAACCCCAATGGAACATTTCCCACTCCACAGGATACCAGATTTTCAGAATGGCTGATATTAAAATAAATCTCCGGATGATGAGTCAGGAAAGGTTTCCCTTGGGGTTCTTTTCCTAAAGGAGTCTCCTCCTTCGACAAAAGAATCCCATACCGTTTCTCTAACATCTGCTCCAGAAGTTTTTTCCCCATGATGCTGGAGATACGGGATTTTTCTGCTGCAGAAAGTTTTCTTCCCCCTTCTTCGGTCAATTGTTTTTTTATATCCTTTGTCCATATCCAGATAGAACCTGTCTGCAAACTGATACACTCTCGTTTCATTTTTTCTTTCCTCTTCTGGGAGCTTCTTCCAGTTCTACCAAAAAGCGGGAAGGCGCCAGCTTCTTGCCAAACCTTTCTTCCACCGAATATAAATGCAGTTCCTTTCTGGCTCTTGTCATTCCCACGTAAAACATCCTTCTTTCTTCCTCTATTTCCGGATCCAGCACTGCTTTATGATAAGGAATGCTGCCTTCATTTACGTCCAGAATATACACCCGATCATATTCCAGTCCCTTTACACTGTGAAGGGTAGAGATCGTAATCGCATCCTGCTGACTCCTAATCTTTTCTGCCTGCTCCTGAAGTTTTTCTTTATATTCCACCATATAGTCAAACCATTCCTGATAAGTATTATATCCTTTGGAACTTTCTTGAATCTCCTGTAAAATTTCATACAGTTCCTCTACTTTGATTCTTCTGTAATCTGCATATTCCTTCAGATATTCATCATAACCAATTCCATGGCGAATATAATTGATTGCTCCATAGGGAGTCATATTCTTCATCATTTTCAGATCGTGTTCAAATTTTTCAATTCGATCACACATCCATTCTTTCCCTTCGTAAAACTGATAAAGAATTTCAAAAGGCATTTCCTGTTCATAAAATGCTTCTCGGGATAAATAGCGATTGGGACGGTTCATGATTGCCAGAAAATCCTTTCTGCTTCGTCCTCCCATAGCAAGACGCATATAGGATACCATATTTTTTGCCAGCCAGTGTTCATAAAGATTCGGCAATACATCCCGCATAGTAAATGGAATATTATACTCCATCAACTTCTCCACGGTCATACGACAACCTACATTGGTACGGAATAAGACTGCTATTTCCCGAAAATCACATCCTTCTTCCAGATCTTTTCGAATTTGTCTGATTAACCATCCCGTTTCCTCTGTTTCATTCTCAAAAGACCGAATTTCCAGAGGCTTCCCCTGAGGATTTTCCGTACGCAATTGCTTTTCAAATCTGGCATCATTCCATCGAATCAGATTTTGTGATTTTTCCACAACTTCGCCGGAACAACGATAGTTCTGTTTCAAAACCACCTGTTTCATCCCAGGATAATCTCTGGGTACATGAAGCATGATCTCCGGCTTTGCCCCTCTGAACCGATAAATGGACTGGTCGTCATCTCCTACCAGAAACAAATTGTTTTCCGGCAATGCCAGAAGTCTGATAATATCATACTGTAATTGATTTACATCCTGAAATTCGTCAATGAGAATATAACGGAATTTTTTTTGCCATGCCTGTAGAATTTCCGGATGTTTTTGAAAGAGATTATAGCAATATACCATCAGATCATCAAAATCCAATAATCTCTGACTGTGCAGCCTCTTCTCATATCCTTCGTAAATCCTGCGAAATTCTTCATCGGGACAACAGGCGGAATAAAAATGCGTGAGAGGAATTCTCCCATTTTTTACCGTACTGATCTCTCTGTTCAAAGCTTCCAGCAGATCATTTTCATCATCCACATCCATAGAAGTTTTTTGAAGCAGTTCCCGAAGGATACGACATTTTTCTTCTTCACTGGCAATATTTTTTGAAGTAATCCCATAGGCATGGCGAAGAATTCCATAAAATATTCCGTGAAAGGTGCCAAAAGTCACCGCCGTATTCTTTTCTCCTGTTAAACGTAAAAAACGCTCCCTCATCTGCCTGGCAGCCGCCTTTGTAAAAGTGACCACCAATATGGACGAGGGAGCAACCTGGTATTCCTGAATCAGTTTTTGTGTGCGATGCGTAATTACCGCCGTCTTACCGGAGCCTGGTCCGGCAAGAACCAGCAGTGGTCCATCCTTATGAACCACTGCCTCACTTTGCTCTTTATTAAATTTCATAAATTCTCCACTACCAACCTTCAAGACTTACTTACAAGTTCCGGTACAGAATTCAACTCAGTTTCTCAATTGCAGCCTGCATACGCACCAGACTTTCCTCTTTTCCCAAAACTTCCAGAATCTCTGTTGCGCCCGCCGGTGTCATCTGCTTTCCTGAAAGCGCTGTACGGATCGGCCACATCACATACCCCACTTTATATCCATGCTCTTTTGCATAAGCGGACAACAGTTCAAACAAAGCGTCATTGCTGTAATCTTCCTGCTCTTTTAATAAAGGAAGTACTTCTTTCAACACCTGAAGAGAAGTCTCCTCATTTGTCTTCATCTTTTTATGCACATACATGGAATTATCATATTCCGGCATCTTTTCAAAGAAATCAATATGTTCTCTGATATCCGGGAATGTCTCGATTCTCGTCTTTACCATAGCGGCAATTTTGTGGAAATCAATATCTCTGGTGATCACTTCTTTCATATAAGGAAGCGCCATCTCATAGAACGTATCGTCATCCATCTTTTTCATATATTCTCCGTTCATCCAACGAAGTTTCACCATATCAAAGACAGCTGGAGATTTACTGATTCTGTGATAATCAAATTCTTTAATCAGCTCTTCAAGAGAAAAAATCTCATTATCTGACGCCGGACTCCAACCCAGCAAAGCCACAAAATTCACAATTGCCTCAGAGATAAATCCCTGTTCCAGAAGATCTTCATAAGAAGAGTGACCGGAACGTTTGGACAGTTTCTGATGCTCTTCATTGGTAATCAGCGGACAGTGGATATAAGCCGGAACTTCCCATCCAAAAGCTTCATAAAGGCGATTATACTTGGGCGCTGAAGACAGGTACTCATTTCCTCTCACTACATGAGTGATCCCCATAAGATGATCGTCAATTACATTGGCAAAATTATACGTGGGAAAACCATCCGATTTGATCAGAATCATATCATCCAGTTCGTTATTATTTACCGTGATATCTCCATACAGTTCATCATGGAATGTGGTAATTCCTTCTGTGGGCATATTGATACGGATGACATATGGCTTTCCTGCTGCCAGATTTGCCTCAATCTCTTCTTTAGAAAGATGCAGACAGTGTTTGTCATATATGGAAATTTCCTTTCCTGCAACCTCTGTTTTCAGGCTTTCCAGACGCTCTTTATCACAGAAACAGTAATAAGCATCTCCCTGCTCAATCAACTGCTTGGCATATTTCATATAAATACCCTGCGCTTGACGTTCACTCTGCACGTAAGGACCTACCCCTCCGTCTTTATCCGGACCTTCATCATGAATCAGCCCTGTCTTTTCCATTGTGCGGTAAATAATTTCCAGAGCGCCTTCCATAAAACGCTCCTGATCGGTATCCTCTATACGCAACATAAACTTTCCATCTTCATGCTTTGCAATCAAAAAAGCATACAACGCTGTTCTTAAATTTCCCACATGCATTCTTCCTGTAGGACTTGGTGCAAATCTTGTCTTTACTGTACTCATACTCTCTAACTCCTGATTTTATATAATTTTCCAGATGCCCCTATTGCAAAAGTGCGAAGCACGAAACAATTCGTCAGGCATCTTTGAACCTCGATATTTTTCCACGACTGCGATAAAAAGGTGTGGAATTAATCCTCCACACCCTTCGTCTTCAAATATTCAACTACGTCTCCTACTGTTTCCAGATCTGTCAGTTCTTCTGCCGGAATTTCAAGACCATACTCTTCTTCCAGAGCCATGATCAGTTCGAACAAATCCAGGGAATCGGCTCCCAAATCATCTTTAAAAGAGGTTTCCAATCCAATGGTCTCTTCATCACAGTTCAACTGCTCTGCAATAATTTTTCTCATTTTTTCTAACATAGCTTTTCTTATCTCCTTTTAAAGAATGTTGCACATCTCTCTTGTACCGAAGTATATCTATTCTGTACAGATTTGTCAACCCATTCTGGAAAAATGTTACTCTGTCACTCCTCCACTTCCTGATTTTTAAACTTAATCTGTCTGGATACACTCAAAGCAATGGCCATCTCTGCCATCAAAAACAAAATAGACGTTCCGCCATAGCTTACAAAAGGCAGTGTGATACCTGTAGTCGGCATCAAATTCAATACTACGCAGATATTCAGGATAACCTGCAAAGCAATATGAGCAAATATACCGCTGACAATCAATGTTCCATAAAGATCCGGTGCATTCTGGGCAATAAAAAACAACCGATACAGCAGATATCCAAACATGAGCAGCAACAGCACTGCTCCAAATACACCTAACTCTTCACAGACAATAGAAAATATCATATCATTTTGCGCCTCCGGAATGGTTCCCAACTTCTGAGCGCTGTTTCCCAGACCTTTACCGAAAAAACCGCCGCTTCCTATGGCATACAAAGCCTGCATAACCTGGTATCCTCCGCCGGACATATTCTCTTCCGGATGAAGCCATGCCAGGATACGACGAATACGGAAATCCTCACTGGTCGTCATGGTCAGTCCCATATAAGAGATTACCACTGCCGCAACTGCCGCAACCCCTCCACCCATCAGCAAAATTTCTTTTGTCTTTGGAGACGAAATAAAAATCAAAGCTACCGCAATTCCACCAATGATAATACCAGTACTTAAGTTATCGGTAAGTTTAAAAGCCGCCAGTGCTTGAAGCACTCCCAAACCCAATAATACCCAGAAAGCCTTCCATGTTTTAATCTTCTTTCCCATCTTAATAATCACCACAGGAAGATAAATAATCACCGCAATCTTGGCAATCTCCGATGGCTGGAACTGAATTCCCAGTTTCAGCCATCTTCTTGCGCCGTAAACTTCCACACCGAAAGGCGTCCATTTTACCATAGCCATCAAAACCAATGCCACCAGATAGGCTAATCCTGATACAGGTATCAGGGCATGATAATCCCACCTTGAGATAAAAGCTGCTCCCAGAATCGCCACTGCACTGATGATCGCCTGACGCCTGAAATAATACATATCATCACCGTCAAACTGCAATTGAGCCTCATAAGCGCTTGTACTGTAAAGCATCACCAATCCAAAACAGGTAAGCAAAATAACCGCTGCCAGCAAATTATAATCATAAAAATCTGTTTTTCTGCTGATACCGCGAATCTTTTCCTTTACATTTTTTTGCATAAAAAAACCTCATTTCTTATCCTGTACTCCCCCTGTCTGCTCCGGAGGTATCGGATACAGACAATTCTGTTATAGTATAACACTATTTTTCAAAGAAAAAAACCTTTTTAGAACCCTTTTTTCTAAAAGCTCATATGATAAAGAGAAATCAAAATGGAAAGGATACTTTCTTCATGGATAATTGCCGTATGAATTATAGAAGTGTACCCAACCGCAGACCCTGCCCTCCTGCTACAAATAATCCCTGTATGCAGCCTCGGGAAGACACCTGCCCCATCAATGAAAATTGCCTGGATCAATATCCACTGGCCATGGGTTATATTCCCCGTCAAAAATTCAACAATGTATACGATACCTGCAAAGCTCTCTCCAGAGGAACTATTTTCCCGGAACTTTGCAAACCGTTCTGTGGAAAAGGAGGTGGCTGCAGATGTTAAATTATAATACAATGGGTGACTGCAACAATCAGATTCCTTCCCGTCAGCAGCTTTTGGATAAGATCAATCAAGCCAGTTTCGCTGTTGATGATATTCTTTTATATCTGGACACTCACCCCCATGATCCGGATGCAATGGCATACTTCCAGAAACAATCCTGTATCCGCCGGGATGCCATGAAACATTATGCCATGCATTACGGTCCTCTCACGATCGATACCATCGATGATTCCAGCAGTGATTCCTGGGAATGGATGATGCAGCCCTGGCCATGGGAAAATAATCAGAAAGGCAGGTGTTAAATCCTATGTGGTCCTATGAAAAAAGATTACAATATCCGGTAAATATCAAAACTCCCAATGCAAAAATCGCAAAATTCATCATCAGCCAATATGGGGGCCCCGACGGTGAAATCAATGCCTCTCTCCGTTATCTTTCCCAGCGTTTTGCCGCCCCCAACCGTATGTGCATGGCAGTTCTTACTGATGTAGCCACAGAAGAACTGGCTCACATGGAAATGATCGGCACTATGGTTCATCAGCTCACTGCCAACCTCAGTATGGAAGAAATCGAAAAAAGCGGTTTTTCTGATTATTATGTAGATCATACCGTGGGAATCTGGCCGCAGGCAGCAGGTGGGGTACCTTTAACAGCTAACCAGTTCCAGTCAAAGGGAGATCCGATCACAGACCTTTTTGAAAGCCTTGCTGCAGAACAAAAAGCCCGAACTACTTACGACAATATTCTTCGTGTAGTCCGGGATATTCCTGAAATAGCAGATCCGATCCGCTTTTTACGGGAGCGTGAAATTGTGCATTTCCAACGTTTCGGTGAAGCTTTGCGAAGTGTACAGGAACAACTGGATTCTAAAAACTTCTATGCCTTTAACCCAAGCTTTGACGCCCCCTGCGAGACTTCCTGTAAAAATTAATCTTAAAACAAGAATCTCCCATGGAAATCAGTGTTTCTCACACCTGTTTTTCTATGGGAGATTCTATCCCTAACCTTGTTGTTGCAATTTTCACAATTTTTTCTTTTTATAAACCAGATCTGTTTTGGTATAATAACCCAGCCGCCCATACAATTTTTCGTGTCTGCTGTCGCTAATGGTTTCCAGGGAGGCATCCGTAGCGCCTCGGGATTTTCCCCATTGCTCTGCTTCTTTTATCAACCGACTTCCTATACCACAACTTTGATATTCCCTTAGAACCAATACTTCTTGTATGTATAAATCCGGTGCATCATCAAACCAGTTTAAGTGTCCCAACAATACTCCGCATATTCTGTCTTTGCTGACCGCCTTCAATCCAATTCCGTCTTCTATATTCCACATTTGATGAAGACGCCTGTACGCCCGTTCATAAGTCCAGTTATCACCTTCTGCATTAAAATATTCCGCATACGATACTGCAAATATTTCCAGATCCTTTTCTGTCAAATGCTCTATCTGTATCATCCCAATTCTGTCCTTTCTCTATAGCTTAGTCATCTGCTCTGCCACTTCTTCTCATACTTTTCTCCTCTTTTCTTTTATTTTTGATTTTTCATTTTTACAGTTTTGGCTACCGCTTTGGCAATTGCCTTTGCTCCTTCTTTATTGGGATGGATTCCATCTTCTCCAAACCATTCCGGTTTTCCTTCGGTGAGTTTATATAAGTCCAGTACCTGCATATCTTTTTCTTTTCCAATCTCTTTGATAATCCTGCTTTCTTCCTCAATAATTTTCCCGTTCATCAACACATCTTTTTCCCAATTTGTATCCGGTGCAAATATATGAGGCAAAGTGGCAAGAATAATTTGCGGTTTACCGGATAGTTTTTCATAACTTTCCACCATTGCCAGGTAATCTTTCTTAAATTTTTCCGAACTTTTCCAATTTACTTCTTTTGAATCATTGGTTCCCAGCAAAAGAACAATTACGTCTGCATCATATTTTAAACTTTTTTCGTACAGTTCTTCCTCCCAGTAAGGTACATTTCCTTTTTTCTGAACAGTTACCCCTGCCACGCCGAAGTTTCCCACTCTGTATTGCTCCGTTCCCAGAATCTCCTGAAGTCGAACAGGATAACAGTTTTTTTCTCTGTCTTCTATCCCTGTGCCAAAGGTAATACTGTCTCCCACACAGGCCACCGTAATTTTATTTTGTCCGCCAAGTCCCTCCATAAGATTCCAAAATACCAGCACAATAGCAACCAGAAAAAACGCCTGTGCCCGCTTTCTTCTTTTGTTCTGATCCATTTTCTTTTCCTCTTTCTTTTCTTTACGATTCATTATAAATCTTTTTTTATTTGCAAACCACTTTTTATGCATTTTTTAACTTTTTTGTATGATTTTCGTAATATTTTTATCTGTTTTTCACCTTGTAATCTAAGTCGTTGCCCATTAAAATGATTTTGTGTTCACGGTTATGAAGTGCGACATCTTTTTATATGTATTATCAAAATTTTATGAAGGTGGATTTTTATATGCAGCAAGAAACACATACTTCCACAGGCAACGGGCAGCGAGAATATTTATTTGATAACTATAAAGTGCTTTTAATTGTCCTTGTGGTAATTGGTCACTTTATTGAACCCAGTTATGAACAAAACCCTTTTCTGTACGAATTAAAATGGGGAATCGTTGCTTTTCATATGCCGGCTTTCATTTTTATTTCCGGCTATTTTTCCAAGAAAATTCCCTCTATCAAAAAATTGATTCAGGGACTGGTTATTCCTTATTTTGTATATGAAATTATATATTATTTGTTGTATACATTGATTTTGGACAAAGAAACCGGATTGTATTTTACACGGCCAAAGTTTTCTCTCTGGTATCTGATGGCTTTGTTTGCCTGGAGAATCATGGCGCCTGTTGTCCAGAAAATTCCCGGACATCTTTTTCTGTCTCTGGTTGCAGGACTTTTAGTAGGTTTTACACAATTGGATAATTTTCTTTCCATTCCCCGGATTTTCTTTTTCTTTCCCTTTTTCCTCGCCGGATTAAGTTTCGACAGCTCCTGTCTGAGCCGCTTCCGCAACAGGAAAGGATACTTCGGAGCATGGACGATCCTGGGAATGTTTATTGCTTTTCTCTTTGCAGATGAATATCACGACCACTTATCTCCTCAGATTTTTTACGGAAGATATTCCTATTCTGATATGGGGCTTGGCAATTTAGAGGGAGTACTCATTCGTATCCTCTGTTATGGCGTATCCTTTTTACTGATTTATCTGTTTATGCTGGTTCTTCCCAATGAAAAGAAATCTTATTCTTATCTGGGACAACGCACCATGGCCATCTATATTTTCCATGGATTCATCTACAGTTGTTTTAAATATGGTTCTTCCATTCTATCTTCTGTAGAAAGTAATTTAGAAAGTCTTTTACTGATTGTTTTCTGTCTGTTCCTTGTATGGCTGCTTTCCAGAAAACCATTTGTAACCTTTACCAATAAAATCGCCCATCTCATCTGAGAATGGGCGATTTTATTATCCTCTTACTGTTGTATTTCTGATTTCTTTCCGAATGTTTAATACCTGTCCCGGCGCTACCGACAAAATATCCACACCCATCTCTACTAATTTTTTTGTCATAACAGGGTCTGAAGCCATTTCCCCACATACGGTAATAGGAAGTCCATAGCGATGTGCACTTTTTACAGCAAATTCCATCATACGAATCACTGCCGGATGGCTGGAACTACACAGAGATGACACTTTATAATTCTGCCTGTCTGCCGCCATCACATATTGAATTAAATCATTCGTACCGATACTGAAAAAATCTACTTTTTTTGCCAGAAAGTCACTAATCATAACTGCCGCCGGAGTTTCGATCATTACTCCCTGACGAACCTTTCCATATACGGTTCCTTTTGCATCCATTTCCTCACAGATATCCCGGATAATGTCCTGAATCTGATCAATTTCTTCCACAGAAGTAATCATCGGATATAAAATTCCCAAATCGCCGTACGCTGCCGCCCGAAAGAGCGCTTTTAACTGTATCCTGAATAATTCTTCATGATCCAGGCAAATACGGATTCCTCTGTATCCCATAGCCGGATTCACTTCTCTCTCCAACCTGAGATAACTGATCTGTTTATCAGCGCCAATATCCAGCGTTCTGATATTTACAGGCTTTCCCTGCATTTTTTCTATGATTTTCCGATAATATTCATACTGCTCCTCTTCGCTGGGATAATTTTCTTTTCCCATAAAAAGATATTCACTGCGAACCAGACCAATACCAGCCACTCTGCAATTTACGGCTTCCTCCAACTCGCCTATGCTTCCCACATTGGCATATACATACATCCGTTCTCCGTCTAAAGTTACTGCTTTCTCTGTGATCAGCGGCTCTAACTGAGCTTTTTCCTTTTCCTGCTCTCGAAGACCATCTCTGATCTCTTCCAGAATAACCTCTTCCGGTTCAATACAGATTTCTCCCTTTTTCCCATCCACCGTTGCCATCTTTCCATTCCAGGCAGGTCGAAAGGGGATACCGCAAAGATATGGAATTTTCATTGCTGATGCCAATATTGCAGTGTGTGATTCTCCTGCACCATTTTCTGTCACTAATCCCAAAATTCTTTTTCGGTCAAACTGCAGCAATTCGCCTGGTGTAAGATCTTTCGCTGTCAAAATAACAGATTCCTCACCCAGTAAGCTCTGACTGCTTCTTCCCATAAGAAGATTCAGTACCCTTCTTGCCACTTCACGAATATGTATCTTTTCTTCTCTTTCCCACTCTTCTTTATCCTGATACCCAGTTTCCAAAATAGAACTGCTCACCTGGGAAACTGCATATTCGCTGGACACCTTTTGCTTTAAAATTATTCTTTCCACAGGCTGTCCAAGTTTTCCTTCTCTAAGCAGCATCGCCTGGATATCAAAGACTGCTGCATTTCTTGCGCCTACGATTTCCACCGCTTTTTCATAGGCAGATTCCAGTTGTTTTATTGCTTTTTTCTCCATTTCCTGATATCGTCTGATTTCATCCTCTGGAGATTCTATCACTTTTTTATCTACCTGATAATGATTTCGGGTATAGGTAAGAATTCTGCCAATGGCATTTCCTCCCACGATCACTTTTCCACGATATACTTCCATCATCAACTGTCCCCCTGTCTTTTTCATACACTCTTTATATTTAAGATAAACTGATGCAAGGTTTCCACTGATTTCCATAAAACTTCTTCAGAAAAATCAAATTTTCCATTATGAAGAGGATAATTTTTTTCCTTTGGTTTTTCTGCTGTAAATACCATAAATATCCCCTTGGCTCTGTGAAAATAATACGCTGCGCTGTCGCCGGATAAATATAACTGGGTGACCAGTCTGCAATCCTCTCCCCAGATCTCTTTTCCGGTAAGAAGTCCCAGATCTACCAGTTCATCATCATTTATAATCGGCGGAATCGGTTCTTCATCAATTTCTGCTTCTATTCTCGTTCCTGTCTCTTGTTCGATCACTGCAAGTTTTTCCTGGAAAAGGGCGCGAAGCTTTTCATAATCTTCCAGATAACAGGCACGAAGAGTACCGGATAAGACTGCCTCCTGAGCCACCACGTTTTTTGCCGTTCCTCCCTGGAACATACCGATTCCCACAATAAAAGGACCTTTGCCCTGATAGGATTCATTTATTTCGCAGGCTGCTTCTACAATTTTTGCCCCCGCCCGTATAGCGTCTCTCCCGTGCTGGGCGCTGCACCAGTGGACAGATTTTCCCCGGATTTTTAAAATTACAGAACCTATTGCTGCCGTGGAAGCTCCCCTGTGAAGCTCCATACCTAAAGGAGCATCGTTTACATAGTGATACATCACAAATTCATCCACATGGGGATTTTCCATTACTCCTGCATCCAGCATCATCTGTGTTCCCTGACCATTTTCTTCTGCTGGCTGAAAAATAAACTTAACATTTACCGGAAGATCTTTCTGATATCTGGCACAAATTTTGGCTAAAACCAATCCTGCTGCCACAATACCATCATGGCCACAGGCATGCATCACTCCCTCTTTTTTTGATTTCCAGGGAACTTCATTGGTTTCCTGTACAAAAAGTGCATCCATCTCTGAACGCACTGCCACTGTATGACAAGTATCTCTTATTTCTTCCGGCGCCCATACCATAACCACAACACCATTTTCCCCTATCATCTGCGGCTCCAGATCCAGATTTTTCATATATTCAAACACATATTTTGCGGTCTCTTTTTCTTCCATACTGACTTCCGGCCAGGTATGAAAATGCCTCCGCAGCCTTACCAGCTCTTCCTGATAAGACAGATATGATATCTTATTCATTTTTTATCCCTTCGGGAAACAATATCGTTCCCTTCCTTTATCATAACGTCGTCTTTATCATTATACTCTAAATAAACCTATTTTTCCAGATATACTTGAACCAGTCCACATTTTCATATATAATCTGTGTTGCATAGAAAGGAGTTATCCCTATGAATATCATTAATATAGAACATATCCATAAAGTCTTTGGAGAAAAAATAATATTTGAAGATGCTTCCTTTGGCATCCATGAAGGAAATAAAATCGGTATCGTGGGAATTAACGGAACGGGAAAAACGTCCCTGCTTCGTATGATTGCCGGTATAGAAGAACCAGATCAGGGGCAAATCATTCGTCAAAACGGTCTTCGCATTGCCTATCTGCCTCAAAATCCTGAATTTCCTTCTCAATCCACTATTTTATCTTACGCTTTAGAGGGAAACAGTGACACGGACTGGCTGGTACAAAGCAATCTGAGCCGCCTGGGAATCACCCAATATGATATCCCCATAGAACAGCTTTCCGGCGGTCAAAAAAGAAAAGTTGCTATGGCAAAAGTTCTTGCTTCTGAATTTGATGTACTCCTTCTTGATGAGCCTACCAATCATTTAGACGAGGAAATGATTCTCTGGCTGGAGGATTATCTTAAAAATTATAAGGGAGTTATCCTTATGGTAACTCATGATCGCTATTTTTTAGATAAGGTTTCCAACCGTATTCTGGAAATCAGCAGAGGTTCCATGTACAGCTATGACGCCAACTACTCAAAATTTCTGGAATTAAAGGCTGAAAGAGAGGAAATGGAGCTGGCTTCTCACAGGAAAAACCAAAGTATCCTCCGCATCGAATTGGAATGGGCAAAAAGAGGATGTCGCGCCAGAACAACAAAACAGAAAGCCCGGCTGGAACGACTGGAAACTCTGAAAAACGGAAAAGCTCCCCTTCAGGATCAGATTATAGAAATGGATTCTGTAGAAACCCGTATGGGCAAGAAAACGATTGAATTCCATGAGGTGAGTAAATCTTATGGAGAAATGAAACTGATAGAAAATTTCTCCTATACCTTACTGCGCAATCAGCGACTGGGAATCATCGGTCCCAATGGCTGCGGAAAATCCACACTGCTGAAACTGATCATCGGTCAGATTCAACCGGATCAGGGATACATGGAGATAGGGGAAACTATCAAAATCGGTTATCTGGCTCAGGAAGAACCTGATTTTGATACTTCACAAAGAGTTATTGATTATGTAAAAGACATTGGCGAATACGTGCAGACAAAGGAAGGACGTATCAGCGCTTCTCAGATGCTGGAACGATTTCTTTTCACTCCGGATATGCAGTATACTCCTGTTTCCAAACTTTCCGGCGGTGAAAAAAGACGGTTGTATCTGCTCTCCGTACTGGTAAGCGGAGCAAATGTACTGATTCTGGACGAACCCTCCAACAATATGGATATCCCCACTCTGACTGTTCTGGAAGATTATCTGAATTCCTTTATCGGCATCGTCATCACCGTATCCCATGACCGCTATTTTCTGGATAATGTGGTGGACAGAATATTTGAATTTGACGGTAACGGGCATTTACAGCAATACGAAGGCGGCTATACAGACTACCTGGAAGCCAAACAACGCCGTCAGTCAGATTCCACTCCGGCTATACCGAAGCCATTGGAAGAAAAGAAAAATAACTCAAAAAACTGGAAACAAAACCGACCTCAGAAGCTGAAATTCACTTTTAAAGAGCAAAAAGAATTTGAAACTATTGATGATGAAATTGCTGCTCTGGAAGAAAAAATTCAAAATCTGGATGAAGAAATGATGGCCAACGCCACAAATTCCGGAAAACTGGCGCAACTTACCAGTGAAAAAGAAGAAGCCGAAACTCAACTGGAAGAAAAAATGGATCGCTGGGTATATCTGAATGATCTGGCAGAAAAAATAGCTTCTCAAGACAAATAGGCAAACCTCCCATAAGAAATCAAGTAATTACTCGAATCTTATGGGAGGTTTCTTTTTAATGATGATGTTTAATCAGACCTGCTGCTTTGGACAATTCCATAACTACCACCGGAACAAGTACAAGTCCCAGTCCGATAAGATATAATTTCCAGTTCAGCATTACCAGACCGAATGCTACAGATACCGGTGTAAACAATACTAAAGATACCAGTACCACAGAGACCAATGCTGCCATATTCAATTTCTTATTGGTAAATACACCAATCTTAAACAGCGAATGTTCTGAACGCATATTAAAGGCCTGTACCACCTGAGAAAGAGCCAAAACCATGAAAGCCAGGGTCTGTCCGCCTGCCAGTGTTCCTGTTCCTGTTTCTCCAACTTTGAAAGCAATCAATGTGAGAACACCAAACATCAGACCCTGAAGGGCAATCCGAACACCGTATCCATGGGCAAAAATACTTTCATCCTTTGGCTTCGGTTTCTGAGTCATTACATCTTTTTCTACGGCTTCCATACCAAGAGCGATAGCCGGAAGACTATCTGTTACCAGATTGATCCACAACAACTGCATGGATAAGAACAGACTCTTATGCCACAGCAGCATTGCCAGAAATACGCAAATAACTTCACCGATATTTGTTCCCAGAAGGAATCCTACTACCTTTCGGATATTGGCATAAATTCCACGGCCTTCCTGCACCGCATCTACGATGGTTGCAAAGTTATCATCTGTCAGTGTCATATCCGCAGCGCCTTTCGCCACATCTGTACCTGTAATTCCCATAGCACATCCAATATCGGCTGCTTTCAGAGCCGGAGCATCATTAACACCGTCTCCAGTCATGGAAACTACCTGACCTTTTCTCTGCCATGCCTTTACAATACGGATTTTATTTTCCGGTGAAACACGGGCATACACAGAAATTTTCTCCACCTGTCGATCCAGCTCTTCTTCACTCATCTCATCTAACTGGCCGCCGGTGATAGCCAGTTCACCCTCTTGAAGGATTCCCAGCTCTTTTGCGATAGCTGATGCTGTAACTACATGATCTCCGGTAATCATAACCGGACGAATACCTGCTTTTCTGCAGACTTCCACTGCCGCTTTTGCTTCTGGACGAGGTGGATCGATCATTCCTACCAATCCCATAAACTGAAGACCATTTTCCAGTTCTTCCGATGTGGGATTTTCCGGAATCGCATCAATCACCTTATACCCCACTGCCAGAACACGAAGTGCATTCTCACTCATGGATTCCACATTTTTTCTTGCGGTCTGAAGATCTCCGGAAATACATCTCTTCTCCATCATGTCGAAAGCGCCTTTGACAATAACTATCAGTTTTCCATCTATCTGGTTTACGGTAGTCATCAGCTTTCTGTCAGAATCAAAAGGTAATTCTGCCATACGGGGATACTTCTCATTGATTTCATCCTTGACCATTCCATTTTTATAGGCGGCAAGAACAATAGAAGTTTCTGTGGGATCTCCTATATGATGTTCTTCTCCATTTTCAATGGTCACAGAACCATCACAGCAAAGTGTTCCGTAAAGCAACAGTTTTTTCACCTGTTCTGGTGCATTTTCAGAAAAATCAGCAGGTTCCTGTTCTCCATCCAGATATGTCTTTACCAGAGTCATTCTGTTTTGTGTCAAAGTTCCTGTCTTATCAGAACAGATAATGGAAGCGCTTCCCAGTGTCTCCACTGCGGGAAGACGACGGATAATGGCGTTTTTCTTAACCATTCGCTGAACACCAATAGATAAAACAATGGTTACAATAGCGGGAAGACCTTCCGGAATTGCGGAAACCGCCAGGGAAACGGCTGTCATAAAAATCTCCATCACCGGAATCCCATTCATAAGACCTATCACAAAAATAATACCGCAGGCTGCCAGAGCTAAAATACCCAGATATTTTCCCAACTGGGCCAGTTTTTTCTGAAGAGGAGTTTCTCCATCCTCTTCTCCTTCCAGAAGATTGGCTATTTTACCCATCTCTGTATTCATACCAATAGCGGTAACCACTGCTTTGGCTGTTCCGTAAGTAATACTGCAGCCGGAAAAGATCATGTTACTTCGATCACCCAAGGGGGCATTTTCTGCCGCCACTTCCTGGGCATCTTTTTCCGATGGAACAGATTCACCGGTAAGTGCAGACTCCTCACTTTTCAATCCCACACTCTGAAGAAGCCTTGCATCAGCAGGAACAAAATCTCCTGCTTCCAGGCGAATCAGATCTCCCGGTACCAGCGCCGATGCATCAATCACTTTTTCCACGCCGTCACGGATTACCCGCGCATGGGGTGCAGACATATTTTTCAGAGCATCCAGCGCTTTCTCTGCCTTGCTTTCCTGAAGTACGCCCATCACAGCGTTCAGAATAACGATCAGCAAAATCAATGCCGGTTCAAAGAATTCTTTCGGTTCTCCTTCTGTACAGGCTATCACAAACGATACTGCCGCTGCCGCCAGAAGAATCAGGATCATCACATCTTTAAACTGATCCAGAAATCTCTGAAGATTTGTTTTCTTTTTTTTCTCACGAAGTTTATTTTCCCCATACTGACTCTGCCTTCTGGAAACCTCCGCTTCCGATAAGCCTTTCATCCCGTCTGAGGACAGTTCTTTTAAAACTTCTTCTCCTTGTACACTATGAAACTTCAATGGATCTACCTCCTTCATCTGCCACATCCAGATATCAAATATCGCTATCTGTTGCTCTTGCAGATAGATATATTAGTTATCATAGTTGATTTCAAATATTTCGTCAACGGTTACTCTATGATTCTGTCAGATTTTATTTTCCTTTTATACTATTTTCTTTTTTTCTTAGGATTTGTCCTGTTTTCTTTAGAAGTTCTCTCTTTTACCATGTAAGCAAAGCCGCCGCCCAGGTCAGTCCCGCCCCAAAACCGGACAGTACCACCTTATCTCCCCGGACCAATTCTCCTTTTCGATTCATTTCGTCCAGAAGAATGGGGATACTGGCTGCAGAGGTATTTCCATATTCCATCAGATTCATGGGGAATTTTTCTTCCGCCTCCTGTAGTCTTTTTGCCACTGACTGTATAATCCGGCTATTTGCCTGATGAAGAAAATACCAACGGATTTCTCCTTTTTTATATCCTGTCTGTTCCAGTACCTGCTCAATACATTCCGGCACTTTTTTCACGGCAAATTTGAATACTTCCTGTCCATTCATGAAAATATGACTGTCTGTCGGTTCCATATCCCCCTCTCCGTCTGGAAACCAATTCTTTCTTCTTCCTTTACAGGTAAGAACGTCCCCTTTGCTTCCATCCGCATACTGAACGAAACCATCCAGTCCCTGTTCGTTTGCTTCCACAACTACAGCTCCTGCGCCATCTCCAAACAATACACAGGTAGAACGATCCTTCCAGTCCACCAGTTCAGAGAGTACCTCCGTTCCCACAATTAGTATTTTTTTATAAATACCCGCCTTGATATAGGCATGTGCCGTATTCAAAGCATATAAAAATCCAGAACAGGCCGCGCTCAGATCAAAAGCCGCCGCCGATACTGCTCCGACTGCTTTTTGCACCTGACATGCAATACTGGGAAAACACTGCTCTTTTGAACAGGTTGCCACAATAATCATCTGAATCTGCTTCGGAGCCGTCCCACTGTTTTCCAAAGCACGTTTTGCCGCTTCTGTCGCCATTCCTTCTACTGTTTCCCCCACCGCAATCCTTCGTTTTTTTATTCCCGTTCTGCTGGAAATCCATTCATCGCTGGTATCTACCCATTTTGCGAGTTCATCATTACTGACTATTTTTTCCGGAAGATAACTTCCTGTTCCTGTAATTCTGGCTTTCATATCATCCCTCATTTACTTTGATAATCAAATTATTTTTTTATCAAAGTATATTACAGAAAATTCTATTTGTCAACTCCTCCCTCTTTTGTTCCTTCCGATTGCAAAAAGCAAAAAAATATGGGGCTGTCGCTTCATACATGATTCAGAAATATTCTGAATATGCATTTCATGCGACAACTCCATACTTTTCTTTTCTTACTTTCCTATTTTTCAGGCCATCATAATATCAGATATGGCATCCATGATTTTGTCATGACATCCGCCACAGCCGGTAGAACAATGTGTAATCTTCTGTACCTCATCAAAGGTTTTCAAAACATCATCGAATCGTCCCAACTGTTTCAATGCATCTTCCACATCTCCATAGGACACCTGTTTACATTTGCAGATCATTTCATTTGTAGTCATTCGCTCTATCCTCCTTTTGCAGTGGCATTCCATCTTACTATTCATTTTGGAACAGTAATCTGTTTACTACTGCATTGTATCATATCTTTCCCCCTGCTTCCAGTTTTTTTGAATTTTTTTTGCTCTGTTTTTACTCCGCTTCCCCATCGCCATTTAATGGCGGCGGCGTAAGCGATGGATACAGTTCTTCATAAGCTTCCCTCTGAGCCTCCGACACCAGCCCTGCCGGTATCAAACCGGTGTAATCCATACTGGAACTGACAAAAAAATCTTCCGTTTTGTCGATTCCATAAAGGTCTGATTCTTGAAAATCAGAAATATTTTTATTCTTTTTTTGTTTTCCCATAAGCTAATCTCCTTTTCTTTTTAATAAAAGGATGACCAACTCTCTTGTTCTTATGCATGACCTTTTGAATTCATTCCGGGATATTGCCATGGTGTAGAACGATACGTATCTCCTGTTCCTCCAAATCGCCCCTTGTTTTTCAGATAGATATTTTTTATATACCAAAGAGTTGCTTTTTCTCCCTTCACCTGCAACATTTTTAAGAAATACTCCATCTGAATTCTCGTATCTTTATGGATAAACCACAGCTTATCTTTACTTTTTTCATAATACCGCCAGGGAGCGCCATCGTCATAATTTTCCGGATTATAAATTTTTGAAGCGCTGATCCTGTCCATCATCATCTCTGCTATATATTTTCTGGGCATAGGTACTCCGGTAAGTACAGGATCTGGATATATCCCATAATCCACCCAGTATTCAAAATGATGTTTATTTCTGCCTTTGTGATGGATCCAGGCAGTGGATACTCCCGTCGCTTCCCTCTCTGCATTGTTGGGACTCCTGGTTCCCTGATAATACCTGGCTCCCACCCGGAATTCTGTCCAGGAATATTTTGACAAATCATGCAGTAATCCCTGTTTATAAAGACCGATCTTAAAACAATATTTCATAACTAGCAGCTTATGGGCGGTAATCGTTTTAAAATGTCCCCATGCATTCATACTATCCCTACTTTCCAATTAATACTACGATTGTTCTTCCCTCTACTTCGAAAGATTTTTTCTCTGTTATCTTCTTTTCTGTTCCCGGCAAGCATACAGCTTCTTCTGCCTTTTTCCCGGAATCCACTGCCAGATACCAATGTTTTTCTTCCGGAAGATCAGGAAGAGCAAAGGTAAATGAATTCCAATGCATATTATACATTACATATATAAAATCATCTTCCTGATTCTCTTTCGTTCTGGCATAACCGCCACAGTATAAAATCCCCATATGACGACTGTTATTCTCTTTATTGGAAAACCAAGCTCTCTCAGAATGATAAGATAACTCCGGCCACCCCAGCGATCTGTAATCTGTTGGGCGCAGTTCACAGGGCATATGTAAAATCGGATGTTCCTTTCTAAATCGTATAACATCCTGAACAAATTTTGTAAAATCTGCAAATTTTCTGCTCCGGCTCCAATCCACCCAGCCTGTCTCATTATCCTGACAATATGCGTTATTGTTTCCCTTTTGACTATTTCCCAGTTCATCTCCGCCATAGATCAGAGGGGTTCCCTGGCTGAGCATCAATAATAAAATCGCATTTTCCAACTGACGGCGACGAAGTTCCAGAACCTTTATTTTTCGTGTTTCTCCCTCAATCCCACAGTTCCAGCTATAATTACTGCTGCTGCCATCTCTGTTTTCTTCACCGTTTTCTTCATTATGGCGGTAATCATAGGACACCATATCTGCCAATGTAAATCCATCATGGTTTGCCATATAGTGAATCACCCCATGCGTTGCTGGGTTTTCTTTATTGTAATATAAAAAGTTATTGATCTGATCTTCATCTCCCTTAAGAAAACGTCTCATGGCATTCTGAAATCCGGGATGATATTCACCGAAACGCCGACTTTCGGGAACTTTTCCCTTATAGATTCTTCCCATATCATAACCGGGACAAATCAGTTTTGTCTCCGCCAGAATCGGATCTTTCGCCAACAGCTCCATCCATACGCTTTCTCCCATAAGGACAAATCCATCCACCGCATATTCTATCCGCCAGAACCGTAGAATATCCGTTACCTCCTGAGGAGATATTTTTTCCGGAAAATAAAAATCCATCAATACTTCTATTCCCTCTCTGTGAAGTTCATTGATGAGAGATTTCATCTCCTGTTCCGGAGAATTACTGTGGCAATACGACGCCTTGGGAGCATAATATCCCCCCTCCGTATACCCCCAATAATTGAGATGCTCCTGATTCAAAATAGGGCTCTTATACTTTTCTGCCCTCTTTTCCTCCTGTATGGGATATTCAAAAAAATCATAGCAAGGCATCAGTTCCAAAGAAGTAATCCCCAGTTCCTTCCAGTAACCGATTTTTTCTTTTAATCCTGCAAAAGTTCCTTTTTTCCGTACCCGGGAGTTTTTTTGCATGGTATATCCCCTTACATGTACTTTATAGAGGATCATTTCTTCATAGGGAATCCGTTCTTTCAGTTTTTCCGCCGGTTTTTCTTTCAGAACTTTCCCACGAAAAACTGTATCTTTTTCCGGTTTGCAGCCAAATACCTCTCTTCCTGCAAATATTCCCGCATTTAAGTCAGTAAAATACTTTCCCCCTTGCCGATATATATACTCATAAAGGGAAAGTCCCTGTTTTTTTACAACCACGGAACAGACCTTGCCCTCCCGGTAACTGTCCGGTATCACAATCTCCTGTTCTGGAACCTCGCTCCCTTTTTTATAAAAAATCAATTCCACCGGCTCATTTTCTTTTCCTGTTACGGTAAAATTATAACCATCCGCAGTTTTTGTGGCGCCCGGTTTTGTCGGATCTCCTTTTCGAATCTCCCACGGTTTCCTTTCCGTACTCATGTTATGCTTCCTCCTACAAGTTTATGTCCAATTCAATGGGACAGTGATCCGAACCCATAATCTCTGTATGAATTTTCGCATCCTGAAGTTTTTCTTTCAATACTTCTGACACACAAAAATAGTCAATGCGCCACCCGGCATTCTTCTCTCTCGCCTTAAAACGATAAGACCACCAGGAATATATCTGCTCTTGTTCCGGATAAAAATAACGAAATGTATCGACAAATCCTGCTTCTAAAAGCTGGGAAAATTTTTCTCTTTCTTCATCTGTGAACCCTGCATTTTTTCTGTTGGTTTTAGGATTTTTCAAATCAATTTCCTTATGCGCCACATTCAAATCTCCACAAAAGATCACTGGTTTCTTCTCTTCCAGCTTTTTTAAATAAGAAAGAAAATCTCTTTCCCATTCCATCCGGTAAGAAAGTCTCGCAAGCTCATTTTGAGAATTTGGCGTATATACTGTTACCAGATAAAACTCCGGAAACTCTAAAGTAATGACTCGTCCCTCTTGATCGTGTTCCTCCACTCCGATTCCATAGGATACGTGAAGTGGTTCCTTCTTTGTAAAAACGGCCGTTCCTGAATATCCCTTTTTTACCGCATAGTTCCAGTACTGATGGTACCCTTCCAGTTCCAGTGCAATCTGCCCCTCCTGCAATTTACTTTCCTGAATACAAAATATATCTGCATCAATCTCATGAAAAAAATCCAAAAAACCTTTATTGACACAGGCTCGAAGCCCATTAACATTCCATGATATCAGTCTCAAAAATATATCCTCCCAGAATTTTAGTTTTATTGTTGATGCCCGAAAGTCCGTAACACGAAACAATTTGACAGGCATCTTTTGGACTTTAGTTATTATATCACAAATTTTATTTTTCTGACAGAATGATCTGAAAAGTTTCCAGACTATTATCTTCCGGACCATGAAAATGCAAACCTTTTTTTCGATATTCTTCCATATAGTTCCATATTTCTTCTGTCACTCGTTCTCCGGGATTTAGTATGGGAATACCCGGCGGATAAGGAATGAGAGCTTCTCCTCCTATCTGTCCCACTGCATCTTTCCATAAAATCGTCTTTTTCTTTGCAAAATATGCTTTTCGAGGACTCATCACAAATGGGGGGAGCGAAGGCATATTCCACTGTTCTTCCTGGGCTTTCCTGTTTTTTTCACCTTTTCGAGAAATATCTTCCAGAGCTTTCACCAATCGTTCCATATCCTCCATCTCATTGGCGTAAGTGACTATCGCTACTACATTTTTTTCATCGGATAATTCCATCCCTATTCCATAGTTTTCGTAAAGAATATCTGCCAGCTCAAATCCTGTAATCCCCAGCTCGAAAGCAGAAAGAACCAGTCTTGTGGTATCCATCTGAAAGATTTTTTCTCCCAGAATTTCTTCTCCATAACACCTGATCCCATCCATCTGCTGTATTTTTTCTCTGGCATAATCTGTCAGTTCACAGGTTTTTTCTATCATTTCTTCTCCGTGAATCGCCAATTCATAGCGAGCTGCATCCAGGGAAGTCATTAACAAATAAGAGGGACTGGTACTTTGCACCATCTGCAAAGCAGATTCTAATTTTCCACTGTCAAACCTGGAGGATTTTATATGTAAAAGTGAACTTTGTCCCAGAGAACCTGTTACTTTATGCATACTCTGGGCACAGATATCTGCTCCGGACAGCATCGCTCCCCGGGGAAGTTTTTCACTCCTTCCTCCCTTTTTTCCAAAATATAAATGCCCTCCATGCGCCTCATCCACCATAAGCACCGCCCCATGCTTATGACAGATCTCACTGATTCTTTCCAGATCACTGCACACTCCATAATAGGTAGGACTGACCAGGAACACACCTTTGCAATCCGGATATTGCCGAAATCCTTCTTCTACGGTCTCCGGCTTTACACTTCCCCATAAACCTGTC
Organism: Oliverpabstia sp.; assembly: GCA_034114925.1. Lineage (GTDB taxonomy): Bacteria > Bacillota > Clostridia > Lachnospirales > Lachnospiraceae > Oliverpabstia. The sequence continues at coordinate 22,237 of JAXEUM010000131.1, read as the reverse complement.
TTTTCATCATATTCCGGCATCAGATATACCGGATCTGCACCACTGAGAATCAGTCCCATCAAAACAGATTTATGCACGTTTCTGGCAACCAGAATTTTTTCGCCTTCCCCTGCACACCCCAATACCATCGCTTCATTTCCACAGGTGGTTCCATTCACAAGGAAATAAGTTTTATCTGCCTGAAATACCTGTGCTGCCAAATCCTGTGCTTCTTTTATCACACCCTCCGGGCAGTGAAGATCATCCAATCCCTCTGCTTCTGTAAGGTCAAACCGAAAAATCCCATCTCCCGTCCATTGTTTCCATCGGGGACTGATTCCTTTTTCATACCGATGCCCTGGAATCTTAAAGTATACGGGACGTTTTTTTGTATATTCAACAATCGCATCTAAAAGCGGCGTCTGATTTTGATTCATAGTCTCTCCTATCCTGCATGATAACAATACGTTTTTACTGCCCCAAATTCGAATATCGCGGGGCGGGTCGTAAAATAAAAATGAGCTGTCCATTCAGATATACTCCAAATGTGACAGCTCTTTCTGTCTGATTTTCAGTTTAATTTATTTTACCAGTCTTGTCCAGCCATATTTATCTTCTACTTTTCCCCACTGGATTCCTGTCAGATAATCATACAATTTCTGTGTCAGTTCTCCAATCTGGAAATTGTTGATCGTCAATTCTTCCTCTTTATATACAAGACCTCCCACAGGAGATATGACCGCTGCTGTTCCTGTACCAAATACCTCTTCCACCTTTCCATCTCTTCCTGCCTGCATCAGCTCGTCAATGGACAGATGTACTTCATTCACTTTATATCCCCAGTCTTTCAGAATATGAAGAATGGAATCTCTGGTTACTCCCGGAAGTACCGTCCCTTCTGTGGGCGCTGTATATATTTCTCCGTCAATTTTAAACATAATATTCATGGAGCCTACTTCTTCCACATATTTTTTCTCAGCTCCGTCCAGCCACAATACCTGCGCGCACCCTGCTTTTTCTGCTTTTACCTGTCCAATGATAGAACCTGCATAATTGCCTCCGCATTTTGCAAATCCTGTTCCACCCTGAACAGCCCGCACATATTCGTCTTCTACCATGATTTTTACAGGATTCAGTCCTTCTGCATAGTAAGCGCCTACCGGTGAAAGAATGATCACAAACTTATATGCTTTTGACTGATGTACGCCCAATGTTGATTCTGTTGCAAACGCAAAAGGACGAATATATAAAGAAGTTTCCGGTTCAGACGGAACCCAGTCCCTCTCCACATTTACCAGTGCATTCACCGCCTCTAAAAACATTTCTTCTGGAATAGGCGCCATACAAAGCCGTTCATTGGAACGAATCATTCTTCTTGCATTCATCTCCGGACGGAATAACTGAATCTCACCGTCTGCTCTTCGATATGCCTTCAATCCCTCAAAGGTTTCCTGTGCATAATGAAGAACTACTGTAGCCGGAGTCATAGGAATCGGTCCATACGGCACAATTGCTGCATCATGCCATCCCATATCTTCGTCATAATCCATTATAAACATATAATCTGTAAAATATTTTCCAAATCCCAACTTTGTCTCATCCGGTTTTTCCTGAAGCTGATCTCTTTTTATGAAACTAATTTCCATAACACCACTCCTCCTTCTTTCAAAAAACAATCTATCAGTAGTATAAAACTACATGTTCGTCTCGTCAATAGAAAATCACTTTATTTTGATAAAACTGTAAAATCATGTTGCGTTTCACAAATTTACTTCTTACTATTTTTCTCTCATCCTGTTTGACTTTCATTCCCTCATCTGTTAAAGTATATATAGTATCCGACATTTTTCGGATTCTTGTTACTATAATCGATTCTATTAGAAAAAGCGAGGACAAATCATGAGCGATATTGAAAACGGAAGCTGCAACGGTAACTGCAATGACTGCGGTTCTGACTGCAATCTGGATCTTTCCAATCCAAACGCCACAGTAACTCTTACTCTGGACGATGACACCGAACTGGAATGTGCCGTACTCACTATCTATCCTGCCGGAGAGCACAAATACATTGCTCTTCTTCCTCTGGATGAAAATGGTGAAAATCACGACGGAGAGGTATTTCTGTACCGTTTTTCTCAAGAAGATGGTCAGCAGCCTGTTCTGGAAAATATTCTGGATGATGATGAATATGACATCGCAGCCGATGCATTTGACGAACTGTTGGACAAAGCAGAATACGACGAAATCGTAGACGGAGAAGATTTATAAGAAAAAAGAATCTCAGAAATCCCTGTCAAAAGCAGGAATTGGAGTAACAGTTCAGCCATACAATGTCCGCTTGCATGTTTTTGCAAGCGGACATCTGTATGTGCTGAGCGCCCGTTCATGAATAAAACCGTGGCGCTAGCCACGATAAGCACGCAGTGGTGTGCCCTGGTGTGACTTACCAGAACGCTATGGTCCTTGGAAAACCGTTTACAGCCGCTTTCGAAAATGGATTGACGACGGAATCCTCGATAATATCTTCCGGCTTTTAAGCCTGGAGGCTGAACATCAGGAATTGTCTCTGGACGCTTCCAGCGTACAGGCACACCAGCATAGTGCAGGTGCCAAAAAAGGGGGCCTCCCAATGAGATTGGACACAGCCGGGGTGGTGCCAGCACAAAAATCCATGCGGTCGTTATTTTGAGGTATCTATATGAAGATTTACTGGAATGGAGAATCAAAAAATATTCTTGGCAGAGCAGTAACAGGCAGTCGTTTATTATCTAAACTTCTGCCTGTTACTGTTTTAGCTTCTCTAATACAAAATCATCTTAATTTTTTTCTTTTTACTGTTTTCTAAAGCGATAACCAACTCCACGAACATTTTCGATATACTCTGGTATCACCACACTAAAATTTTTATTTTCCAGCAAATATTTCTGAATCCCTTCAAACACCCCTTCTTCATAATCCAGTATTGACACTACCATAATCTTCACCTACATTTTTCTATAATCAATCCATTTCCTATTTATGTCTGCTCCCATATATCACTTTGCAATATGTCTCGAATCGTTTGCATTGATAAATCCACAGAGGCAATTTCATCCGCACATCTTTTCAATTCACTTCTAATGATTTCTTCATGAGGAACATTATGTTTATATTTTATCTGATGTTCCAATGCTGCCCAAAAATCAATAGCAATGGTTCGAAGCTGAATCTCGGCAGTAATGCCTTCCAAATCATCTGTTGTAAGCTGTATAATCAAATGAAGGCTTCTGTAACCATTTGGTTTTGGATAAGCAATATAATCTTTCTTCTCCATGATCTGAATCTCATCTCTTTCTTGTAACCACCTTGCGATTTGATATACATCCTCCACAAAAGAACAAATCACCCTGATTCCCAGTGCGTCATGAGTATTTTGAAGTGCAGTCTGACTATCTTCTTTCATTCCATGTCTTCTTAGTTTTTCTATCATACTTTTCGGTGTTTTGATTCTTGTTTTAATATATAGAATTGCCTGCAATCCATCTTCAGCACAGGAATTTGGATAGGTTTCTATTAATGTCTTTAAATAAGTTTCTCCCTGTTTTAATAAAGGAAATTTATTCCCATAATATTCTTCCTGTTTCAAACATCCGCCTCCCTTTTGCATACTGGTTCTTTTTGCAGCAAATACATGAAGTTCCCGCTAACAAGAAACATTCCGCCAACAATAAAATAGAAAATCACCAGACAGTTACTTGTCCCGTATATTTCCAATACTCCGCAAAGTATGAATCCAACTGTTACTGTCGAAATTCCAAAATGTTGAAACCGGCGTGCTATGCATTTCGGAGTTTTACTACGAAAATACAGTATGCAGTAAAAATAAACTACACCTCCTAAAAATGGAATCATAAAAGCATACAGCATATAATATGAATATACTCCATGACTGAAAACTTCATAAACTGCCCCAAATCCAGCGCAAACCATGGTTGCAATCAGATAATTAAACACAAGTTTCTCTATCTCTTTTCTGGATTTTTTAATATCCGATGTAGGCAATATCGCTCACGCTCCTTTCCTTCATGCTTCGTCCACTGGTTGTGGGATAATTAACTACTTCCCCATTGAAATACATGGTAGATGAACCACTGCCATCCAGATTATATGCCGTCTCCACTCCAAGGCTGTCCATAAATTCTGCCAGTTCTAAAAGAGATAAACCTTCACTTTCTTCTGTTCTTCCATCGGAAACAACAAATACATAATGAAGATCGCCTAGAATACCAATAGCTGTTCTCGGATTGCTTGCCATGGCTTTTCCCACCTCATCTTCTTCTGTCACAGAAATCGTTCCATTTTCTATCAGGGCAGGGCCGAAAGACAAAATTTCCTTTGCTCCTTGTTCTAAAAGTTCTTCTGCTGTAATCTCTTCTTCTGTGATGATTTCAAAGTTTCCATCTTCATAAATAACCAGATCTTCCTGAGCTTTTTCTGCTTCGCTGCGGTATAAAGTCCCATCTCGGAGTACATAGCCCTTTTCCTGTGCGCCGTAGTAATCTCCGTTATATGAATGTCCTTTGAATAAACCAGCTTATGATGAAAAAAATCAGTTCCGTACAAAGTTTTCCTATATACTGATTCATACCAAGATGTATGAAAACTTCCAGAAGAATCGTATTTCCTGCCAAAATTCCTGCTGCTAACAAAACGTACTGCACAGCGGTTCTCCCTGAATCTGTTTTTTCTTGAAAAACCAGATTGCGGTTTACCTGATAATTAAAACACCCACTCAAGATTCTTGCTATTACATTGGAAAGAAACAAGGAGATACTTTTTGAAAAACCTGCAGTCAACCAAAGAAACAGACTGTATATTCCATAGTCAAGAATAAAGCTCACTATGGATGAGACAGAAAACCTTAAAATCTCCTTATAAATCCTGTAGGAATCTCTCAAAAGATTAAAATGAGAACCGGCATTGTCATTGATATAAATGGTCTCAATCCCAATTTCCTTCAGAGAAATCTTTTTTCTGGAGCATACCAATAACACGTTCATTTCATATTCATACCGTTCTCCCGGAATTGCAAGTAATTCTGGAAGAAGTGTCTTATCAAAAGCACGAAGTCCTGTCTGTGTATCATAAACGAAAACACCTGTTGCAAACATATATACCATACGAGTAATCTGGTTGCCCAACCTGCTTTTTAAAGGAGTTTCCTTCTGTATTTTTCTGCTTCCAAGAACCAAACATCCCGGATGATTATTAGACTCTTTCCATACCATTTCCACATCTTTTGCTCTGTGTTGACCATCTGCATCTGCGGACACTACCACATAATTTTCAGATATGTGATTTTGAATATACGCCATCCCTGTTTTTAAGGCGCTGCCTTTCCCCTTGTTTGTCTCATGTGTCAGAATCAATACGTTTCCGGCATCATCTATCTCCTGAAAGATTGCCTTATGTTCTTTGTCACTTCCATCATCTACGACCAAAATCCAGAATCCTTTTTCTCTTAATTGCTGTACTACCTGAATCAGGCACTCCTCCGGATTATATGCTGGAATCAAAGCAATTTTCAGGTATTGGCTCATAAGCTGCTCCCTCCTTCTGATGTTCCGTTATCTGTATTCTCACCGGACGGAACGTCAGGCGGTGTATTTCCCTGAGGTTTTTCCATATTTCCCGGCAACTGCCCGTTATCAGTTCCACCCTGCATGCCACCTTCTTTCCTGCCTCCTCTTTTGCCATCGTTATTTCCAGGTGCTCCTCCACCTGAAGCATTACTTCCATACACAAGACTATCCATGGTGATACTTTGTTCTGTTGTTCCGGCTTTTACTTTGTAAGTTTCTCCTTCTTCGATTTCCGGACAACTTACAATAATAGAAGAATATTTCTTTTCTGCTGTCCAATTTAAAAGCTCTGTTCCGTTGCTGTTAAGCAGTTCAATATTCGTATTTGCCTCCTGCGCATCTACGTTTACCATAATAACTCCTTGTGTGGAAGAAGAGTCAAAGCTTTGTGCCATGCCAGAAGAACCAGAAGCCGCAAAAATACCACCTGTGACTCGGGCTGTTCCGCTATAATCTAAGGTTCCATTTCCATCATTTATAGGACCGGATACATAAGTTTCTCCTCCGGAAATCGTAACATCCCCATTAGAGTCGATTCCATCTCCGGAAGCATTGACCAGAAGAGTACCTCCAGCAATGTTGATATATGCGCCATCCGTGGATGCAAACTGATCACCACCTCCTCGGAATCCCTCTGCACCACTGCTGTCATTGCCACCGGCAGCATTCAGTCCATCATCAGATGCCAGAACCGTCATTTCACCTCCGGTAAGATCAATACTTAACCCTTCGATTCCTTCATAGCTTTGAGTGATATCTATGTTCCCACCAGAAACCGTCGCATTAGAATCCGCATGTATTCCATCATCTCCTGACGACAATGTATAAGTTCCTCCATTAACAGCCAGATTTCCATTGGAATGAAGTGCATCATCTTCAGCGTCAATGGTATATGTTCCATCATTCAATACCAACTGCGCAGCCGCTTTTATCCCCTTAATACTGGTTGTATCTTCTTCCACACTTTCCTGCTGCATCTGTTCCATAGGATGTCCTTCCCCATTGCTCTGACTCTGTACACTGGAACTTCCTTCTCCCGTCAAAATGGTATACGTTCCATCTTCAGCCTGTAACCATGAACCGGCGCTGATTCCATCTTGTTGGGAAGTAATATCAAAGTTTCCTCCTGCCAGATACACAAATCCAAGACTGCTGTCCTCCGTATTTTCTGCATGGATGCCATCTTTTTCTGATACAATAGCATAAGAACCATTGGCGATACGGACGCTGTCTTTTCCCGAAATTCCATGACCGGCACTTGTGATTACATAGGTTCCACTTGTAAGAGCCAAATCGTCTTTTGATACAATACCATGTCCTTCCTGAGCTGTGACTGTAAGGGTTCCTTCTCCATTCAACGTCAGATCTGATTTAGAAAATACTGCCGCATCAATATTGTTTTCATCTATAGCAGTGTAAGTGCCGTTATGTTCCAGGCTGTTTTCTGTTCCCGAAACAGTCGTAACAAAAACTTTATCCGCAGATTTGATATACAATGCTGCTGACTGAGAGTTAGAAATACTTACATCATTTAATACGAGCTGAATTTTATCCGTATCTTCTGCCTCTACAATCACCATCCCATCCGAAAGAGACCCTGAAAATACATAAGTCCCTTCCTCTTTAATTGTCACTATATTTTCTATAATAGACACAGCGTCTGATTCGCAGGCAGAACCACCATCAGCAAGAGAAACGGCAACGCTTTCTGTTTCTTCATACCCCACTTCTTTGTCCCTGTCCGAAAACATGTCGGATGTATCAATTTCCGTAACCGAAGTGCTTACAGTATCTGAGGTTTTTGTACTTTTCTGTGGATTTTCTTCTGTCTTTGCATTACAGCCGGATAACAACAATGTTCCCATCAGAATAAACAATATAACTTCCTTTTTTCCCATTTGTCATCGCCTCCTATAATTCTCCGACTACTGTTTCCTGTCTGCACATAGTGATCTCCAGATTTCCGTTTCTACATCGAAGCTCATCAATGAATTCTTTTTCTGTTGCCGGATTTTTTAACGTCAGGTTATAAGTCAGTTTAAACAAGCTTCCCATGTTGGTAGTTTTAATCTGCACCACCTCATAATCGGTGGTATAGTTCTTTAAGATTTGGTCAAATACTCCACTATAATCCAAATCTTCCGGTATGGTAATATGTAAAGTTTTATAGCGTAATCCATGCTTTCTCGTTCCAAAATCCATCCGATTGTATATCAGCATAATACCGCCAAGAATTACTGCGGATAACAGCGCATACGCCAGATAACCCATTCCGGCTACCAGGCCGGAGCACATAGCAAGGAAAATTGCCCCGATTTCTTTTGCCGAACCTGGAACGGAACGAAAACGAACCAGACTAAAAGCTCCTGCAACTGCCACTCCTGTCCCCACATTTCCATTGACCATCATAATAATCACACAGACCACAGCTGGGAGCAAAGCCAATGTTGCCACAAAACTCTTGGTATATTTGGTTCCGTACATATATGTTCCCGCTAAGATCACCCCAATGATAAGGGCACATCCCACACACAATAAAAAATCCGAAATAGAAATCACACTGGTCATATCGGTATCAAAAATTCCCTGAAATAAAGTATTAGACATTGCTGTATCCTCCCTGTAAGGATTCCGCCAGCATACGCTGATAAGCGGAACCGTATTTTGAAAAAGATGTTTTATATAAATGAAGTTTTGTCAGTGTTTCACTCATCCAGAGGGGTATCCCACCGGAAGTTTTAATTTCCATCAGCGTCTGGTCTTCACCCAATAAAGCCATTCCATAGATTTCACTGCCGAGTGAAAAATCTGTTCTCCGGTAAAGGATATTTTCATCAAAAGTTACGCGGAAGTCGCTGTCATCCAAAGCGTAATAGGCTTCCCTTTCATAAGATAAGAATACGGATGGATGAAGATTTTCATAGTAGTCACGAAAATATTGAATTTCATTCCCAATCTGCGAATGTACCGGAAGGGGTTCTCCTGTCTGAAAACTTTCCATAACTTTCTCTTCCGGAAGCTGCAATCTTCGCTTATAAACCACGGATTTATATTTTTTCTTGATTTCCACAAATACCGGATCGGTTGTCTCCACCGGTTTGTAACTTCGGATACGAAGTTTTTCTTTATATATCGGTTTTTCCAGCGATCGCCGGATCAGCCGAAAGGTATCTGTGTCAAAATAAATATTTCTTATAACGGTTCTTCCATACTCATCCAGTTTCATATGCGGCTGCATCGCCAGAAGAATCTGTTCTTTCTCCTGCCTGTTCAACAGGTATTTTAGTTCATAACGTTTAAAGGTCATCTGATAGGCCATTGTATTCCTCCCATATTTTGTTTTTTACATACACAAGATACCTTCTTAACCTTAATTTAACTTAAAAGATTTTATATGATTTTTGCCGTTTGCTATTCTACAAAATAAAAATCTTTAAAATCATATTTGTAAACACGATAAATATACTCCACCTGCGGCAATCCGTAAGTAGGAATACCTTATCGGCTTTACCTTAATTCCACCTTAAAGCCCCCTAAGCCTATTCCATAAAAAAGGCCCGTATCAAACATAAAGTTTGTACGAGCTACGTAAAAATTATGATAGGACTCTCAAAATACCACCGTAATCCTCAACGATTTTTCATCCTTTGTTTCCGCAACAATTTTCCCTTTATGAGAGTCTACCGTTGCGGCAGCAATAGAAAGTCCCAAACCATACCCTCCTGTCTTAGAATTTCTGGATACATCTGTACGGTAAAATCGATCAAATAAATGGGGTACCTGGTCTTTTGAAATATATTCTGTTGTATTAAAAACAGACAAATAAATCCGATTTTTCTTCTTTTCCAAGGTAACAGAAATCTGCCCGTTTTCATTAGCATATTTTACTGCATTGTCAATAAGAATTGTTACAAGCCCTCGAATTGCTTTTTCATCTCCCTTTATAGACAGCATAGGTTGAATGATGCTGTCCAGATTTTTTTTCTGAACCTTCGCCGGAGCCTGAAATGTATGGCACACTTCTTCCACAATATCTGATAGTGGAAGCTCTATTTTTAACTCGTTATTCATACCTTCCTCCATACGAGAAAGCACTACCAGTGCACTGGTCAAATCTGCAAGTCGCTTTGTCTGTCCTTGTATATCCTGCAGCCATTCGTTCTCCCCGAAATCCATTTCCAAAACCTCGGTATCCGCTTCTATAATAGTCAACGGGGTCTTTAATTCATGACCTGCATCTGTAATAAAACGCTTTTGTTTCTCATAATTATCAGAAAACGGTTTTACAATGTGGGCAGATAAATACAACATTAAAACAAACACAGATAAAAGTCCGATACCAGAAACTCCAAAAGTTGTCAGTAAAAAGTTTTGAAAATTGTCTAACTGACGTCTGCAATCCAGAAAAATAATACGAACTTCTCCATTAGAAACACTTCTCCAATATCGATAATTCTCTAAAAATCCCTGTTCCTTGTTTTTTCCCCATACTTCTAAAGCATATTCGATTGCCTGTGTTGTATCAGTGGATACAATTTTTGAAGTATCTGTTAATATAATGTCTCCGTTGTTATTGAGCAAGACAGAAAAATATCTGGATTCATAAGGAACTTCCGGTGACATTCTGGGACGTCCGTCAATTCTGTCACCCTGAAATTTTGGGGGGAATTTCCCAGCATTTTCCTCGAGAATTTCAAGAATCCTATCTGCATCCTCTACGATTTTCTTGTAATTTATAATGCCTACGATTCCTCCAATTACAAAAAGTACAAGAAAAAGTGATACCATAGAGGCAGCAACTAATTTAATACGAAGTTTTTTAATCATGATAATTCCTCCAGAGAGTATCCGACATTTCTTGTAGCTTTAATCTGAACATCTGCATGAAGTGCAGATAGTTTTTTTCGCAAATAAGAAATATATACCCATACCACATTAATCTCCGCTTCACTGTCATATCCCCATATCTTTTCCAGAAAACGCTCTGAGGAAATTAACTGATGAGAATTGCACATGAGAAGTTCCATCATTTGAAATTCTTTATTGGCAAGGCGGAAGCTTCCTTTTACTGTAGAAAGCTCGAAAGTTGCCCGATTCAGTGTCACATTTCCCATAGTCAGTTTCGAATTTGTCTGTGCTGCCTGTGTTCTCGTAATAGCTCGGATCCTTGCTAGTAGTTCTTTGGAATGAAATGGTTTTGCCAGATAATCGTTTGCTCCGGCATCTAATCCTTCCACTTTATCATCCACTTCTGATTTTGCCGTCAATAAAAGAATAGGAATTAAGTTCCCTTTTTCCCGAACCTTTCTTAATACGGTAAGACCATCCACCTTAGGCATCATGATATCTAAGATTACCGCATCATAATTGTCCATTTCCAAATAATCCAATGCACTTTGGCCATCATAGACTGCATCTACAGAATAATTATTTCTTTCCAAAATTGCCAGCAGTGCTTTCGATAATGCTTTTTCATCTTCTGCCAATAATAACCGCATTGTATATACTCCTCCTCATTACACTTTTTCAGCCTCATAATCAAATAAATCTATTTCTTTTAAAAATAAATGTAGAACCTTAATTATACTTAAAAACACCATTGATATTGCATATTATATCTTAAGCAAAAAAATTTTTCCAGTTTTTTAACTTGCCTATTGACATCCATATAAATCAGTGTTAATATCATGTCAATTCAATATGATAAACCGTTGAAGCGGAGATAACGGCAATGATGCCTTTACAGAGAACCTGTTTTGCTGAGAGTCAGGTGAGAAACAAGTTGTCAAATGGACCGCTGAGGGTGCGGTCAAAAGTGTATATTTATTTACACCTAGTATTCTGCAACGTGTAGGCATACGTAAGTTGCCGGGGATATGTTGGTATCCTGCTAAGTGCATAGGGGTAATCCTATGAATCAAGGTGGCACCGCGGATAGTGTCGTACTGTATATATTTGTACGTGATTCGTCCTTGACAGATAGTTGTATTCTGTCAGGGGCGTTTTTGTTTATAATTCCCTGTCTCAGAATAAAAGTCACTGGAGTTTTTCCTTATTGTGAGGAGGCAAATGATATGTTATTAACCAAACGATGGCGTCGAATGGCCACACAAAAATAACAACTCAAAAGATTTTTAAAACTTATCCGGAGGTAATGACTATGAAAAACGAAAAAATCCCCTACAAAATCTATCTGAATGAATCCGAGATGCCAAAAGCATGGTATAATCTGCGTGCTGATATGAAACAGAAACCGGCACCATTATTAAATCCTGGCACACACCAACCAATGAAAGCCGAAGAACTGGCAGGTGTATTCTGTGAGGAACTGATTGCACAGGAACTTGACAATGATACTGCTTACTTTGAAATTCCTGAAGAAATTCGATCATTCTATAAAATGTATCGTCCATCTCCTCTTGTACGTGCTTACTGCTTGGAAGAAAAGCTAGGAACTCCTGCAAAAATCTATTATAAATTTGAAGGAAATAACACCAGTGGCAGCCATAAGCTAAACTCAGCCATTGCACAAGCCTATTATGCTAAAAAGCAGGGACTTAAGGGAGTGACTACAGAAACCGGAGCCGGTCAATGGGGTACTGCCCTTTCCATGGCTTGTTCCTACTTTGACCTTGACTGTAAAGTATATATGGTAAAATGCTCTTATGAGCAAAAACCTTTCCGACGTGAAGTCATGCGCACATACGGTGCATCAGTGACACCGTCTCCTTCCATGGAAACGGAAGTTGGAAGAAAGATTCTTGCAGAGCATCCGGGAACTACCGGAAGCCTCGGCTGTGCCATCTCCGAAGCTGTAGAAAAAGCTGTAACAAGCGATGGTTACCGGTATGTGTTGGGCAGCGTTCTTAACCAGGTACTCCTGCATCAATCTGTGATTGGTTTGGAAACCAAAGCTGCACTCGATAAATTCAATATTAAGCCGGATATTATCATTGGATGTGCTGGCGGCGGGTCTAATCTTGGTGGTCTGATCGCACCATTTATGGGAGAAAAACTTCGTGGAGAAGCAGATTACCGTATCATAGCTGTCGAACCGGCATCATGTCCTAGTTTTACCAGAGGTATATATGCCTACGACTTTTGTGACACAGGAATGGTATGCCCACTTGCAAAGATGTATACTCTTGGCAGTGACTTTATCCCTTCTGCGAACCATGCAGGTGGTCTTCGCTATCATGGCATGAGTTCTACTCTATCGGAGCTTTACCATCAGGGACTTATGGAAGCAACCAGTGTAAAACAGACTGAAGTCTTTGAAGCAGCCGAGTACTTTGCTCGAGTAGAAGGAATCTTGCCTGCACCGGAAAGTTCCCATGCGATACGTGTTGCTATTGATGAAGCATTGAAATGCAAAAATAACGGGGAAGAAAAAACGATTGTATTTGGTCTTACAGGCACCGGATATTTTGATATGGTTGCATATGAAAAATTCCACGATGGCGATATGGACGATTACATTCCATCTGATGAAGAACTGGCTGTTTATCGTAATAAACTTCCCATAATGGCAGTAAAATCCTGAAAACCTGACTGGTGATATAGTTTTTCCGAGTCGGACCTACTGGCGATTACCGTGACCGGACTTACACCAACAAGTGTGGTCCAGCTTTGCTGGACACACCATAAGAAAAAAAGAATCTCAGAAATCCCTGTCAAAAACAGGAATTGGAGTAACAGTTCAGCCATACAATGTCCGCTTGCAAAAACACGCTTGCATGTTTTTGCAAGCGGACATCTGTATGTGCTGAGCGCCCGTTCATGAGTAAAACCGTGGCGCTAGCCACGATAAGCACGCAGTGCGGTTTTACGAATGGCGCGGACTGAACTGTTACGAATTTTGAGATTCTTTTTTATTTTTCCCCATATATGGAATATATTACCCATTCTCCCAGATTTACTGCATGATCTCCTATTCGTTCCAGATACTTGGCAATCATTAACACATCCAATTCATAACCATCTGAATCCTGATTTTTCCGAACTGCTTCTACCAGCTCATCCTTCGCTTTTTGAAATAGATTATCAACCTGATCATCTGCATCAATCACCTGGCGAGCCAATTTTTCATCTCGACGAATATAAGCGTTAATACTCTCATTTACCATTTTACTCACTGCTTTTCCCATAGTAAAAATGGTAGGATGCACATCCAGATGAGATTTAGTCACATATTTTGTTATGTCCGCAATATCTGCCGTCTGGTCACCAATTCTTTCCATATCAGCAATCATACGAAGCGCAGATGAGATTTCTCTCAAATCTCCTGCTACCGGCTGTTGACGAAGGAGAAGGGACATACACTGTGCTTCTATATCTCTTTCTTTCTGGTTAATCTCATTTTCTATCTTATGAACTCCCGCTGCAATCTCTTCATCCTTCTCTCGAAGAGCCTTCATAACCAGCGACATTGCCTCTTCGCACAAATCTCCCATTTGAATCAATTCGCTGTTCAGTTTACGCAGCTGCTCCTGATATACTTTTCTTCCCATCAGCCAAACCTCCCTGTAATATAGTCTTCTGTTCTAGAATCCCTGGGCTTAGAGAACATTTTCTCCGTATCTCCCATTTCTACCATTTCACCCAGCAGGAAAAATGCCGTTTTGTCAGAAATTCTGGCTGCCTGCTGCATATTATGAGTAACCATGACAATCGTATATTGTTTTTTTAATTCTAATACCAAATCTTCTATTTTTGTGGTAGATATAGGATCCAACGCACTGGTAGGCTCATCCATCAACAAAACTTCCGGCTGTACCGCTAACGCTCTTGCAATACATAGCCTCTGTTGCTGACCTCCCGACATCCCTAATGCGGATTTTTTCAATCTGTCTTTCGTTTCTTCCCAGATAGCCGCTTTTCTAAGAGAATCTTCTACAATTTCATCTAATTGACTTTTGGAGCGCACTCCGTGTGTTCTTGGACCATAGGCAATATTGTCATAAATACTCATAGGGAACGGATTTGGCTTTTGAAACACCATACCCACTCTTCTTCTCAAAAGGTTTACATTTTTTATCTGATTAATTTCTTCTCCGTCCAATTTCATACTACCGGTAATTTTACATCCTTCCACCAGATCATTCATCCGATTCAGCGATTTCAATAATGTGGATTTTCCGCAACCGGAGGGTCCGATAAATGCTGTGATTTCCCTTTCAGGAATATTCATACTTATCTTTTTTAGCGCCTGAAAATCGCCATAAAATAAATCCAGATCCTTTATTGTAAATTTATCCATTTTCTTATCCTCTCGTCAATTTCTTTGCAATCCAACTGGAACATCCATTAATCAGTAATACGACAATCAATAAAATGACTGCCGCCGCATATGCCTGTTCCATATATAAACCTTCTGATAACAGTGCATACATATGTACCGCCAGCGTTCTTCCTGAATCCATCAGACTTCCAGGTATCTTAGCTATCGTTCCTGCCGTATACATAAGCGCCGCCGTTTCTCCTACCACTCTTCCTATTCCCAGAATTACACCGGACAAAATTCCCGGTACTGCAGGAGGAAGAATAATTCGGAAAATTGTCCTTAATTTTCCTGCACCCAATCCAAAGCTTCCTTCTCTAAAAGAATCTGGTACGGACTTGAGAGCTTCCTCTGTAGTACGAAGGATCAAAGGCAATACCATCATCGCCAATGTCAATGCTCCTGCCAGGAAAGAATTTCCCCATCCGCAAGCAATAACGAAGAATAAATATCCAAACAATCCATATACAATAGACGGAATTCCTGATAATGTCTCTGCTGTCAGTCGAATCACTTTTACCAATTTATTTCCTCTTGTTGCATATTCCACCAGATAAATGGCGCCTCCCACACCTATGGGAACCACCAGAAGCAATACCAATAATACCATTAATATCGTATTTATAATTGCCGGCATCATAGATACATTTTCTGTATTATACACCCAAGAAAACTGATCCAATGTAAGATTGGGAATCCCTTTGATCAGAATATATCCAACAATGCAAACGGTAATTCCCACAGTAAAAAAGGATGCCAGTACCATAAGAATTCTCAAAATCAAAGAACCGGGATTGTATTTATAAACCTCCATACGTTCTTTAAAACTCATTGTCCATCCCTCCTTTGCAGCGCTGAGCAACACATATTTATGATCAGGATCAATACAAATAATACTACAGCTGTGGCAATCAGGGCTTCTCTGTGTAAATCAGCTGCATATCCCATTTCCATGACAATATTTGCCGTGAGAGTACGGACTCCCATAACCAGACTTTTCATTCCATGGGTTGGCATCAAGGGTTGATTTCCCGCTACCATAATCACGGCCATGGTCTCTCCCACAGCTCTTCCAATTCCCAACACAACGCCTGCCAAAATACCTGATTTTGCTCCCGGAAGTACTGCAGTAAATACACTTCTTTCCGGTGTTGCTCCGAGAGCCAACGCTCCTTCATAATAAGAATCCGGAACCGCCCGAATACTGCTTTCTGCCACGCCGATAACCGTAGGAAGAATCATAATTCCCAACAAAATGGAAGCTGTCAGCATACTCTTTCCATTCCCGCCTACTAAGTTCTGCATAATGGGAACAATAACCACTAAGCCAAAAAATCCATAAACGATAGAAGGAATTCCTGCCATAAGTTCTACTGCCGGTTTAATTATTTTATATGTTTTAGGTTTACAAAATTTTGCCAGATAAACTGCTGCCAAAAAAGCAATTGGAACTCCTATGATAATTGCTCCCACCGTCACATAAATACTTCCCAGAATCATAGGCAGAATTCCAAAAATATTCTGCATCGGTTTCCACTTTTGTCCCAGCAAAAATTCCCCCGGACCTATTTTAGCAATAGCCGGAATTCCTTTTGCAAACATAAATATACAGATCAGCGCTACTGCCAAAATGGATACGCAGGCAGTCAGCAAAAATACAAATTTCATGATTCTTTCTTTTACTTCCTTCATGTTTCCTCCCTATAAAAGAAGAGCTGTCACAAGCTTCGTGTCAGCTCCGCCTTCTATTTTTCCTATTTATGACATGACGTCCGTTTCAAAAGATATCGTTACTGGATTTCGGACCAATCTGTAGTCTCACCGGTAAAGATGGATGCAACCTGTTCACTTGTCATATCGCTGATTGGGTTTTCCTTGTTTACGATTACTGCAATACCATCCAGTGCAATAGCTGTTCCTGTAACTCCTCCGGAAATCTCTGTGTCTTTCAATTCTCTGGATGCCATTCCGATATCACATACGCCTTCCATTGCAGAAGTAACTCCTGTGGTAGAATCACTCTGCTGAACTTCAATCTCCACATCCGGATTCAACTTCACATAAGCTTCTTTCAATTTTTCCATTACAGGTGTTACAGAAGAAGAACCTGCTACAGTAACCTTTCCGGAAAGTTCTGCTGCTTCATAAGCGCCTTCATTTCCCTGGCTGATATATCCGTTATCTTCCACCACTGCCTGTCCGTCTTCGCTCATAATGTATTTTACAAAGTCTGCTGCCACTTCACTGAGACCTTCTTTTGTTACAATATTGAACGGACGAGAAATTTTATAGCTTCCGCTTTTAATATTGTCTACAGTTGCTTCTGCTCCGTCAATATTCAGAGCTTTAACTTTTGTATCATCCATAGATCCCAAAGAAATATAACCGATAGCATATTCATTTCCCTCTACGGTAGTCAGCATAACAGATGTACTGTTAGTAACTTCTGCCATTTCTGTGGTGTTGTCTACTTTATTTCCATCTGCATCTTTGGTTTCAATTCCAAAAAGTTCAATAAAGGCGCCTCTTGTACCTGAACCTTCTTCACGAGACACGGGACTGATCATTCCTTCAAAGCTTCCTCCCTCTGTATCTTCTGATGGTTCTTCTTTATCCTGTTCCTCAGATTCTTCTGGGGAAGCTGCTTCCTGGGAAGCCTCCGGTGTACTTTCTGCTGTTGTATCCTTTGCTTCTGTATTTCCGCATCCTGCCATCATCATTGCAGATACCATAAGTGCTGTTCCAATTGTCAACCATTTTTTTCTCATAATTGTTTGTCCTCCTTGACGAGTATATTTCTTCTGTATACTCTTTTCTTTTCGGTACTTCTTTTTGTACCTTTCTTTTGTTTTCTATTTCTTAACGACAAATACAATTATAAATAGCGTCTGTAAAAACAAAAAGCAAACTTATGTTAAATGGAAATTAAAAAAAGCCGTTTTTAAAAACGACTTTTTTACATTCCACATGGGAAATCCCTATTTTTGTGGATTTTCTACATTTTTTAGATTTTACTTATATTTTACCTGTAGTGCTTCCAAAACCACCATTTCGTTTTTCTGTAGCCTCGTCATCCACTGTAATTCCATATTCCAGAAAAATTCCCTGGGCAAATCCTTCTCCCGCTTTGATTTCCACAGTTTTTCCTTCTCTTCCGTCATTCATAATCTTCATAAAGATATGTCCCTCATTATCGGAATAAAAGTAATCGCTGTCGATAATACCCACGGTGTTATTCATCTGTAATCTGTACTTGAAACCAAGACCACTACGAGGATACACCTTTAACACCCACTCCTGCTCCATCTGAGCCCGGATTCCTGTAGGAATTTTCATGGTCTCTCCCGGCGCCAGCACAATATCCACAGGTGCAAAAAAATCATATCCTGCACTTCCTGCCGTCGCTCTTCTTGGCAATTTGATATTTTCATAGATTCCGGCTATCGTTTCTTCTGATTTTTCCTGAAAGGTATCCTTCCAGTCCTCCATAAACTGTTGGAAACTTACTTTTTCAAATTTTGCAATTCTTCTCATCGATATTCTCCTATGCATGTAATACAACCAAACCTAATTCCCGTGTTTTCGGAACGTCTATCACTTTCTGATTGGGACTTCCTTTCCACTTTAAATTCACATCTCTGGTGGCAAGATCAAATTTTCCGTCTACCAGTACATCCAGATACCGAATTACTTCCAGGTCTTTTACTTCTTCCCATGTATAACCTGTATAGAGCCAAATGGTTTTCTGCGGATATTTTTCTTTGATTTCTTTTGCCAGAGCTGTGATTTCCTTCACATTTCTTTCATGAAGAGGATCTCCTCCGCTAAACGTAATTCCTTCTATATAAGATTTGTCCAACTGTTCAAAAATCTCTGCTTTTTCATCTTCTCCAAAAGGAACTCCTCCTTCCGGATCCCAGGTGACAGGATTTTGACAGCCCTTACATCCGTGGCTGCATCCTGCCACCCACAGTACAACCCGCAAACCATCTCCATTTAACATATCATCTTTCGTTATGTTATGATATCTCATTTCTCTTACTTCCTTTCCTGGTACATATTCATCTATTATACTGAACCGCTGTGGGAATGTCCAGCGCTTTCCCGTCCAGAACTGCTTCTTTCAACACATCCTCTCTGTCGTACACCAGTTTCAGCGAGAAAAATGGTCTGTTTTCCTCCAACAGACGAAAGAAAATCTTGTCTCCTTCCCAGAGATTCAAAGAAAATATATCTTTTTTTCTTACCCATTCCAGCTCTCCCTCGTCACAAGGATGGGGTTCTCCCACAAACCCGTCGGCTGTATACAAAGACATATATTCTACGGTATCTTCTCCATACACAAATGTTACCATTCCCCGATAACGGTAAGAGGTAAGGGTGTATCCCGTTTCCTCCCATACTTCCCGTAAAAGACAGTCCTCCGGACTTTCTCCCCATTCAAAATGGCCTCCCACACCAATCCATTTATCCTTATTTACATCATTCTTTTTCACCGTCCGATGAAGCATCAAATACTGTTCATCTTTTTCCATATAACACAGGGTACTCATTCTTACCATATAAGTTCTCCTTTCAAAAAACCCCGGAGAGCGCTGCCCTCCAGGGTTTCTATTATCATCCGTTTTTTATAAAAGAATAATCGTAATTATTCCGTAACCTTACAGTTACGATCATTCTTATGCTTCAGCCGGAACATCCTTGATACTAAAGCTCATTCTTCCCATCTTATCTTTTCCAAGGCAGATTACCTTTACAATATCTCCCAGAGTCAGTACGTCTTCAACCCGATTGATACGCTCTTTTGCAATCTTGGAGATGTGAACCATTCCTTCTTTTCCAGGAGCAAATTCAACGAAAGCGCCAAATTCTTTGATGCTGACTACCTTACCAGTGAAAATCTGTCCTGCTTCGAAATCAGTTACGATTGTCTTCACATAATTCAATGCTTTGTCCATCATTTTCTGGTCTGTTCCACAAACAGAAACTGCACCGTCATCTGTGATATCGATTTTTACTCCTGTCTCTTCGATGATGGCATTGATAGTTTTTCCTCTCTGACCTACCACATCACCGATTTTTTCAGGATCGATCATGATCTGAACAATCTTCGGAGCATATTCACTCACCTGTTTTCTCGGTTCCGGAATACATTTTTCCATAACTTCTGTCAGGATATACTCTCTTGCCTCTTTTGTTTTGGCAATCGCTTCTTCAATGATCGGACGAGTAAGACCATGAATCTTAATATCCATCTGGATAGCAGTGATACCGTCATGAGTTCCTGCTACCTTAAAGTCCATATCGCCGAAGAAATCTTCCAGTCCCTGAATATCTGTAAGAACGATGTAATCGTCATCTGTCTCTCCCGTTACCAGACCACAGGAAATACCTGCTACCGGTTTTTTGATCGGTACACCGGCTGCCATCAAAGACATGGTGGATGCACAGATACTTGCCTGAGAAGTAGATCCATTGGATTCAAAGGTCTCAGATACGGTACGGATAGCATATGGAAACTCTTCTTCTGAAGGAAGTACAGGAACAAGCGCTTTTTCAGCCAAAGCTCCGTGACCAATCTCACGACGTCCCGGTCCACGGCTTGGTTTTGTCTCACCCACAGAATAGGACGGGAAATTGTAATGATGCATATAACGTTTTCCTGTCTCTGTCTCATCCAGTCCATCCAGACGCTGTGCCTCAGACAATGGCGCCAGTGTGGTAATGGTACAAATCTGTGTCTGTCCTCTTGTGAACATTGCAGAACCATGTACTCTCGGGATCAGATCTGTCTCTGCTGCCAGAGGACGAATCTGTGTGATAGCACGTCCATCCGGACGTTTATGATCTTTCAGGATCATCTTACGAACAGTCTTTTTCTGGTACTGGTAAACAGCTTCACCCAGAACTGCCAGCCATTCTTCATTATCCGCAAAAGCTTCTTCCAGTTTTTCTGTAACCTGGCGGATATTTTCTTCTCTTGTCTGTTTGTCATCAGAGAATACGGCAACCTCCATCTCTTCCGGAGTAACGATCTCTCTCATAGCGGCAAACAATTCTTCCGGAACAGCACAGGATTCATAAGTATGTTTTTCTTTTCCACAGTCTGCAACAATTTTATCGATAAATTCAATAATCTGACCATTTACTTCATGCGCTTTGAAAATAGCCTCGATCATCTTAGCTTCTGGAATTTCATTTGCTCCTGCCTCGATCATGATTACTTTTTCTCTTGTAGAAGCAACAGTCAGTTTCAGATCTGATACAGAATTCTGTTCCAGTGTAGGATTAATAATCAGTTCTCCATCAATCATACCTACCTGTGTAGTTGCACAGGGACCATCAAAAGGAATGTCGGAAATGCAGGTAGCAATAGCGGAACCCAGCATAGCAACCACTTCCGGATTACACTGAGGATCTACAGACATAACCATATTATTCAAGGTAACGTCATTTCTGTAATCTTTTGGGAACAGAGGACGCATAGGACGGTCAATAACACGGGAAGTCAGGATAGCATGTTCACTGGCTTTTCCCTCTCTCTTATTAAATCCTCCCGGAATCTTTCCTACTGCATACATTTTTTCTTCATATTCTACACTCAGAGGGAAGAAATCAATTCCTTCTCTCGGTTTGTCAGATGCTGTTGCTGTAGATAATACAACAGTATCTCCATAATGCATCAATGCTGCACCGTTAGCCTGTTTTGCCACACGGTCAATATCCACTGTCAGGGTTCTTCCTGCCAGTTCCATGGAATAACTTTTGTACATAGTTTTCTCTCCTTATTTTACCTCCAGGCATCAGGTATCCGAAACAACTGAAAAAAGCACCCTGTTCTCTCACAATGCTCTTTTCAGTGGTCTCGGCCCATCCCTTTGCCCGATATTTTTGCTCAATGCTTAGGAAGGGGCGGAAAACCTTCCACCCCTCGCCTTAAAAATTACTTTCTGATTCCCAGTTTTTCGATCAATGCACGATATCTTTCAATATCTTTTTCTTTCAGGTAATCCAGAAGACCACGTCTCTGTCCTACCATTTTCAGAAGACCTCTTCTGGAATGATGATCTTTGTGATGTGTTTTCAGATGCTCTGTCAGCTCCTGGATTCTTGCTGTCAGTACAGCAACCTGTACTTCCGGTGAACCTGTGTCGCCTTCGCATCTTGCATATTCAGCCATGATAGCCTGTTTCTTTTCTTTAGAAATCATTTTATTTTCCTCCTTATTCTTTAAACGCCTCACATTAAGAAATGGTCGGAGACTCCGATCTCTGAATGTGGGCTGACTCATACTTGGTTAGTATATCATAGGGGATTTCAGATGTAAACCTTTTTCCTGAAATCTTTCAAATTATAT
>JAXEUM010000130.1:0-38424 GCA_034114925.1 Oliverpabstia sp. | reverse complement strand
AAAGGACGGAGCAGGTTTGCTCAATCCTTTAAATTACTATCTAAGACAGGTTGGAATATAAGTTGTAGAGCCGTATACGAGACCCGTACGTACGGTTCAATGAGAGGGAGATAACTCTTGCAGTTATTTCTCTACTCTATTTTTTCCGGAATAATCGCGATTTTTTTCTGTGAGTTGTAAGGAATTTATTCGTAAATATTCTTACTGTGAACAGTACCGATTATTTGAAAAAGAACGAATATTTAGAAAATAACATTGAAATATTTCAATTTGCATGATACAATAAAAAAGAGAAATGAAAGTCAGTAACCGAAGGAGAGTTCGGAAATAAATCTGGAAAGGAGTAGAAAATGAGCGTACAATTATTGGACAAAACCAGAAAAATCAATAAGCTGCTGCACAATAACAGTTCAACGAAAGTGGTATTTAATGATATTTGCAAAGTGATGATGGAAACACTGGATTCCAATATTCTGGTAATCAGTAAAAAGGGAAAAGTCCTTGGAGTAAGTTTATGTCCAGGTGTGGAAGAAATTAAAGAATTGATTGAAGATCAGGTGGGAAGTCATGTAGATCCCCTGTTAAATGACAGATTTTTAAGTGTTTTATCCACAAAAGAAAATGTAAATCTTCAGACACTGGGATTTGAGGGTGAAAATATTGGAAAGTATTGTGCTATCATCAATCCGATTGATATAGCAGGAGAACGTCTGGGAACAGTATTTATGTATCGCAGTCAGAAACAATATGATATAGAAGATATTATTGTCAGTGAATATGGAACCACTGTGGTGGGACTGGAGATGATGCGTTCTGTTAATGAAGAAAATGCAGAGGAAGCAAGAAAAGTCCAGGTTGTAAAATCCGCATTTAGCACACTTTCATTTTCCGAATTGGAAGCAATCATTCATATTTTTGAAGAATTAGATGGCGATGAAGGAATTTTAGTAGCCAGCAAGATTGCTGATCGGGTGGGAATCACAAGATCCGTGATTGTAAATGCATTGAGAAAATTCGAAAGTGCAGGGGTGATAGAATCCAGATCCAGCGGAATGAAAGGAACATATATTAAAGTATTGAATGAAGTGATTTTTGACGAGTTGGAAGAACTGAAAGCGCGGAAAAATCTGAAAAATCATGAAAAGAATGTTTGATAAATAAGTGGATGAAAAAAGATACCGTAGAAAAACGGTATCTTTTTTTGCGGTGGTTCATAGAATAGATTTCAGGAAAACTTCTATATGATAATCACAAAATATAAAAAAGTGAGAGAATAAGAGTAAAACAAAGATAAATAAAGTATTTTAAAGTAAATGCGAAAAAAACAGGCATAAATTGAAGTTGCGAAAATAGAATAAAATAACTAATATATGACTATCGGTAGCACTCGAGTAAAGTGAGTGCTAATAAAACAGGCTTTTATTTTATTTAAGGAGGCAATAGATATGAAATTAGTACCATTGGGAGACAGAGTTGTTTTAAAACAGTTAGTAGCAGAAGAAACCACAAAATCAGGAATTGTTCTTCCGGGACAGGCACAGGAAAAACCACAGCAGGCAGAAGTAGTTGCTGTAGGACCTGGCGGAGTTGTGGATGGAAAAGAAGTAAAGATGGAAGTTGCAGCAGGCGATCAGGTTATTTACTCCAAATACGCAGGAACTGAAGTAAAACTGGATGGAGAAGAATATATCATCGTAAAACAGAATGACATTTTAGCAGTTGTAAAATAACAGATCAGTTACAATAATTGAAAACAAACAGATCAGGAGGATTGATTATCATGGCAAAAGAAATTAAATTTGGAGCAGAAGCCAGAGCAGCCCTGGAAAAAGGTGTAAATCAGTTGGCAGATACAGTAAGAGTAACATTGGGACCGAAAGGAAGAAACGTAGTTCTGGAGAAATCTTTTGGTGCTCCGCTTATCACGAACGACGGTGTTACTATTGCAAAAGAGATTGAACTGGAAGATGGATTTGAAAATATGGGAGCTCAGCTGATCCGTGAAGTGGCTTCCAAGACAAACGATGTTGCCGGAGACGGTACCACTACAGCTACTGTACTGGCACAGGCTATGGTAAATGAAGGAATGAAAAACCTGGCAGCAGGCGCTAATCCTATCGTTTTGAGAAAAGGAATGAAGAAAGCAACAGATAAGGCTGTTGAAGTGATTGCTTCCATGAGCAAACAGGTAGAAGGAAAAGATCAGATTGCAAGAGTAGCAGCCGTATCTTCCGGTGATGAAGAGGTAGGTCAGTTGGTAGCAGACGCTATGGAAAAAGTTTCCAAAGACGGTGTTATTACCATTGAAGAATCCAAGACTATGAAAACAGAGCTGGATCTGGTAGAAGGTATGCAGTTTGACCGTGGATACATTTCCGCATATATGGCAACCGATATGGATAAAATGGAAGCTGTTTTGGATAATCCATACATTCTGATCACAGACAAAAAGATTTCCAATATTCAGGAGATTCTTCCGTTACTGGAACAGATCGTTCAGTCCGGTTCCAAACTGCTGATCATTGCAGAAGATATTGAAGGAGAAGCACTGACAACTCTGATCGTTAATAAACTGAGAGGAACATTCTCTGTAGCGGCAGTAAAAGCTCCTGGATATGGAGACAGAAGAAAAGAAATGCTGCAGGATATCGCAATCCTTACAGGTGGTCAGGTGATTTCTGACGAACTGGGTCTGGATCTGAAAGAGGCAACTCTGGATCAGTTGGGACGTGCAAAATCTGTAAAAGTACAGAAAGAAAGCACAGTAATCGTAGATGGCGAAGGAGATAAAGATGCCATCAAAGCAAGAGTAAATCAGATTAAAGGACAGATTGAAGAGACCACATCTGACTTTGACAGAGAAAAACTGCAGGAAAGACTGGCAAAACTGGCAGGCGGCGTAGCAGTTGTACGTGTAGGTGCAGCTACTGAGACAGAGATGAAAGAAGCAAAACTTCGTATGGAAGACGCTCTGGCAGCTACCAAAGCAGCAGTTGAAGAAGGTATTATCGCAGGTGGCGGATCTGCATACATCCATGCAACAAAAGAACTTCAGGGACTGGTAGATTCTCTGGAGGGAGATGAAAAGACAGGCGCTAAGATTATTATGAAAGCTCTGGAAGCGCCATTGTATCATATTGCAGCGAATGCAGGACTGGAAGGATCTGTAATTATTAATAAAGTAAGAGAATCTCAGGTTGGTGTGGGATTTGATGCATATAAAGAAGAATATGTGGATATGGTAAAAGCAGGTATCCTGGATCCGGCAAAAGTTACAAGAAGCGCACTGCAGAATGCAACAAGCGTAGCTTCTACACTGTTGACTACAGAATCTGTAGTTTCCGTTATCAAAGAAGATACACCTGCTATGCCGGCAGGAAATCCTGGAATGGGAATGATGTAAGATCAAACAGAGTACTGCTTATGTAACTGTTCACAAATATTTAAGAAAAGCAGGAGCCAATTGGATAGACGTTGGCTCCTGTTTGTGTTAAGATAAGAATGTTAGGTTTTACGAGTTTAAAGATCAACAGGGAAGGGACTTGGGATGGCAGAAAAAAGATACGAAAGTGATTTGACGCGGAAAGAGAAAAGACATCTGGAATGGGAAAAAATTAAAGGGATGACCTGGAAAGCGCGTTTTAGCCATATATGGGAATATTATAAACCACATATGGCGGCAGGATTGGGAATTATTCTTTTACTTTGTATTATCGGTCAGATTATATATGGAGCACAGTTTGATACGGTATGTTCTGTGGCTATACTGAACAGTCCTATGGGCGATTCCGAGGGAATGGCTGAGGATTTTAAAAAGTATATCGGTGATGAAGATAAATTTCACGAAATAACAGTGGATTCCAGTCTGATTTTTGCGGGAGATGGTCAGAGTGATTATACATCTACGATGAAGTTGACTACGCTGATAGGCGCCCAGGAACTGGATGTGATGATCGCGCCCAAAGACCAGTTTGAACATTATTCTGATATTGAAGCATTTTATCCTATGAAAGAAATTCTCACAGAAGAACAGATGGAAAAGTACGGCGATGCAGTGACAGAATACGGAATCCGCATCGGCGAGAACAAAAAACTGGAACAATTTCAGATGACCGTGGGAGAGGAAGCTTATCTGTCTGTTTTCATTAATACAAAAAATTTAGAAAATGCAAAATCATTTATTGAATATATTTACGAAGGAGGAGAAGTATGAGTGATTTGTATTTAGAGGAACTGGTAAAAAGAAGAAAAACCGGAAAGGATATGGCTTTGCGGGCGATATTGATGGCTCTTACGGCGGTGCTGGTGGTTTTATCAATTTTAACTTTTAATATCTTGATTTCAGTTCCGGCGATAGCAGTTTGTATTGCAGATATTTTTATTTTTCCACGATTTAATGTGGAATGGGAATATCAGTATGTAAACGGAGAACTGGATGTGGATCGAATCCTGAACAAAGCGAAAAGAAAAAGAATTGCCAGTTACGATATTTCCAATGCAGAATTGATCGCACCTGTTGTTTCTCATCGCCTGGATTATTATAATAATAATTCCAAGATGAAAGTAAAAGATTTTACTTCCTGCAATCCGGAAAGAGAAAAACTGGTTTATGCTATGGTAATCTCCAGTGAAGGAGAAACTACCAAAGTTCTTTTTGAGCCTTCGGAGCAGATGTTGAAAGATATGAGAGCAAAAGCGCCCAGAAAAGTTTTTTTTGATTAAGTTTGCTGATTGACAGGTATATTTATTTTTGTTACACTAATGGTCAACAAAAGACTTAGAGCCACGAAAGGAGAAAAAAATGGGTACAATTATTGGTGATGGAATTACTTTTGATGATGTGCTGTTAGTTCCTCAGTATTCAGAAGTAACCCCCAACATGGTTGATTTAACTACACATTTGACAAAAAAAGTGAAACTGAACATTCCTATGATGAGTGCAGGAATGGATACAGTAACAGAGCATCGTATGGCGATTGCTATGGCAAGACAGGGTGGTATTGGTATCATTCATAAAAATATGTCTGTGGAAGCACAGGCAGACGAAGTTGACAAAGTAAAACGTTCTGAAAACGGTGTTATTACAGACCCATTTTTCTTATCTCCCGAGCATACACTGGAAGATGCCAACAATCTTATGGCAAAATTCAGAATCTCCGGTGTGCCGATTACGGAAGGACGAAAACTGGTTGGTATCATTACAAATCGTGATCTGAAGTTTGAAGAAGATTTTTCTAAGAAAATCAAGGATTCTATGACTTCCGAGGGACTGATCACTGCAAAAGAAGGTATCACACTGGAAGAAGCCAAGAAGATTCTGGCAAAAGCAAGAAAAGAAAAATTACCGATCGTAGATGATGATTTTAACCTGAAAGGTTTGATTACCATCAAAGATATCGAAAAACAGATCAAATATCCACTTTCTGCAAAAGATGATCATGGTCGTCTGCTTTGCGGCGCTGCAGTAGGTATCACTGCAAATGTTATGGAACGTGTGGATGCACTTGTGAAAGCGAATGTGGATGTGATTGTTATTGATTCTGCACATGGTCATTCCGCTAATATTTTCAGAACGCTTCGCCAGATTAAAGAAAAATATCCGGATTTGCAGGTGATTGCAGGTAATGTGGCAACAGCGCAGGCTACCCGTGATCTGATCGAGGCAGGAGCAGATGCAGTAAAGGTTGGTATTGGACCTGGTTCTATCTGTACAACCCGTGTAGTTGCGGGTATTGGAGTACCTCAGATTACGGCTGTTATGGATTGCTACCATGCAGCAAAAGAATATGGTGTTCCGATTATCGCAGATGGAGGCATCAAATACTCCGGAGATATGACAAAGGCTATTGCAGCCGGAGCAAATGTGTGTATGATGGGAAGTATTTTTGCAGGATGTGATGAAAGCCCGGGAAGCTTTGAGTTGTACCAGGGAAGAAAATATAAAGTTTATCGCGGTATGGGATCAATTGCAGCTATGGAAAACGGAAGTAAAGATCGTTATTTCCAGACAAATGCGAAAAAACTGGTACCAGAAGGTGTGGAAGGTCGTGTTGCATATAAAGGTCATGTGGAAGATACAGTATTCCAGTTGATCGGAGGTCTTCGTTCCGGTATGGGGTATTGCGGAGCGAAAGATATTGAAACTTTGAAAGAAACAGGAAAGTTTGTTAAGATTTCCGCAGCATCTTTGAAAGAATCACATCCTCACGATATACATATTACAAAAGAAGCACCAAACTATAGTGTAGATGAGTAAAAGTAAACGGTCCCTTAGGGGGCCGTTTTGCTATAAATGAAACAAAAGAGAAAAGGGGTGACTTATGGGGAAATATGGGAAAAACAGGGGGAGAAGTATCAGTTCGTCCAGAAGAAAAAGACAAAAGCAGTTGGCAAGAAGAGCGTTGTTGCTGCTGGTGGTGGGAATTTTCGGTATTGGCGGGATGATAGTTTTGTGCAGAAAAATATTTTTTTCCGGAGAAGAAAGAAGAAGAGAGCCGATAACGGCGCAGACCATGTCAGAAGAAGATTGGACAGGAGCGCCTCCGTTAGATGTGGAACTTCTGGATGTAAATGAATATTCCAGGCCGGGAACTCCTTTGAAGGAAATCAAAGGGATTGTCATCCATTATGTGGGTAATCCGGGAACCAGCGCCAAAGCAAACAGAGATTATTTTCAGGGATTGAAGGATGCACATATCACAAAAGCAAGCAGTCATTTTGTGGTGGGACTGGAAGGGGAAATCATTCAGTGTATCCCCAGTTCAGAAATTGCGTATGCATCTAACGAGAGGAATAAAGATACTCTTGCCATAGAGTGTTGTCATCCGGATGAAACGGGAAAATTTAATGAAGCTACGTATCAGTCTGTAGTAGATTTGACAGGATGGCTGTGTACCCGTTTTAACCTGGAAAGTACAGATGTGATTCGTCACTATGATGTGACAGGAAAAATTTGTCCCAAATATTTTGTGGAGCATGAAGATGCCTGGGAGCAATTGAAACGGGATATACAGGGGAAAATTGATGAACTAAAGAAAATGGGATAATAATGGAAAGGAAAATAAAACGACATGAGTGAAATGACGAGGCAGGAACAGAAAAAGGAAAATTGTTGGGCAATAGAAGATTTGTATGCTACAGATGCGGATTGGGAGAAGGATTACTCTCAGCTTGCCGAACAAATGAAGAATTTTGAAAGTTATAAGGGAAAACTGGGAAACAGTGGGGAAACGTTGCTGGCAGCTTTTCAGGAGATGGATATTTTGAAATGTAAAATGGAAAAAATATACGTGTATGCCAATCAGCGTTACCATGAAGATACGGGAAATCATAAATATCAGGAACTTTCTGCACGGGCATCCCGTCTGGAAATGGAATTAGGTCATACATTGTCTTTTTTTGAACCTGAAATTATGGAAATTTCCGTAGAAAGTCTGGAAGGTTTTTATGAAAACGTGCCAGAGTTGGCAAAGTATAAGAGAAAAATCCAGGAATGTCTTCGGATGAAGCCGCATATCCTTTCTAAAGAGATGGAAGAAATTCTTGCCCAGACGTAGGAGATGGGAAATGCTCCCCAAAATATTTTTTCCATGTTTCAGAATGCAGATCTCACTTTTGGAAAGATTGTGGTGGATGGAAAGGAGATGGAACTGACTCAGGGGAATTTTGTCCGTATTCTGGAGAATAAAGACAGGGATGTAAGAAAGCAGGCATTCTGTCAGGTATATGCCAAATACAAAGAATTTCAGAATACCCTGGCGGCAGCTTACAGCGGAAATCTTGCAAAAGATATGTTTTATGCGAAAGTACGAAAATACCCTTCTTGTCTGGATATGGAATTGTCCCAGGGGAATATTCCCCGGGAGGTATATACCCGTTTGATTGAAGCGGTACACAGAAAACTTCCTGCGATGTACGATTATGTGGAATTGAGGAAAAAACTTCTCGGCGTGGATCAGATTCATATGTATGATGTGTATGTACCGATTGTAGATAAGGTAGAGAAAGAGATTCCTTTTGAAGAAGCGAAAGAAATCGTGAAGGAAGGTTTATCTATTCTGGGAGAGGATTATGTGGAACTTCTGGAACAGGGATTTTCTCAAAGATGGATTGATATTTATGAAAATAAAGGAAAACGGGGAGGGGCATATTCCTGGGGAGCGTATGGTACCCATCCTTACGTATTGCTGAATTATCAGGGAAATCTGAATCATGTATTTACATTGGCTCATGAGATGGGACATGCGCTTCACAGTTATTATTCCGATCATGCACAGCCATATACGTATGCGGGATATTTTATCTTTGTGGCAGAAGTTGCATCTACCTGTAACGAAGCTCTCCTGATTCACCATATGCTGAAAAATGCACAGGACGATAAAGAAAAAGCATACTTGCTGAATTATTTCCTGGATCAGTTTAAAGGAACCGTTTATCGGCAGACGATGTTTGCAGAGTTTGAAATGTTGGCTCATGAAAAAGCAGAGAATGGGGAAGGAATTACGGCGCAGCTTCTGGAAGATATTTATTATGAATTGAATAAAAAGTATTTTGGCGATGGAATGGTCAGCGATCCGGAAATTGCTATGGAATGGGCAAGAATTCCTCATTTTTATACACCATTTTATGTATATCAGTATGCTACGGGATTTTCTGCTGCTATCGCAATCAGTAATAAGATTATCAATGGGGAGCCGGGAATTGTGGAAGCGTATAAGAAGTTTCTAAGCGGTGGCTCTTCCATGGACTGCATTGACTTACTGAAAATCTGCGGAGTGGATATGACCAGTACAGAGCCGGTGGAAAATGCTTTACAGGTATTTGAAGCAAGATTGGCTGAATTTAAAGAAATCATGGAAAGAAACATGAAATAGAGCATAATTTTTGCGAGAAAAGATTCAACAGGGAAAGAAAAACCGGGAAAAAATTGCAAGTATCTGTTGCAAATTGGAAAAAACATGTTACAATAGTATTACGAAAAAATTAAAGGTGATAACATGAATTTATATGAAGCAATTTTTGTACGAAAATCAGTTCGTAACTATACAAATGAAGCCCTTTCTACTCAGGTGTTGGAAGATATTCTGGTACAGTTTGACGAGATTAAAGGCTTGTTTGGAGGCATAGAAACAGAACTTGCAATTTTTGATAACCGGGAAGGGCAGTATCGGATGCTGAGTATGTTGGGAATCAAAGCGCCGTATTATCTGGTTCTTTATTCAGAAGAAAAAGACAAAGCTTTGATGAATGCCGGCTATCTTTTAGAGCAGCTTTCGCTATATCTGTGTACAAGAGGTTTAGGAAGTTGTTTTGTGGGCAGTCCTTTTTTGAAAAAGAAATATGTGCATAGAGAAAATAAAAAGATGATGGCTGTTTTGGCTTTTGGAAAAGCGAAAGGTTCCTGGACCAGAAAGCCTGCGGAGGCGAAGAGATTACCCCTTTCTGAGATGTGTGTCTATAAAGAAGCGCCCAGACAATGGATGAAACAGCTTTTGGATGCAGCACGTATGGCGCCTTCCAGTATGAATAGTCAGCCATGGCGTTTTGTGGTATTTGATAACAGGATTCATATTTTCTCCAAGAAACATGCCAGTGATCGTCTGGGAAAATGGGATGAACTGAATTTTGGAATTATGTTTTCTCATATGATGGTGATGGCGGAGGAATTATGGCTGGATGTGGATCTGATTCGTCTGGATGAAATAAGTCAGAAGAATTTTCCTAACAATCAATATGTGTTAAGTGCAATTCTTCGGCCATAAAAGTAATTTTTTTGTTGACAAAAGTAATGGATTATAGTATAGTATCTTTGTTCGAAAGAACAGAGAGATGCACGAGTGGCTCAGTGGTGGAGTATCGCCTTGCCAAGGCGAGGGTCGCGGGTTCGAATCCCGTCTCGTGCTTTTTTTGTTGCTTAAAAAGAGGCATCGGTGAAAGTGAGTTTTTGAACTTCAGAAATTAAAATGAAAATCTCCCATAGAAATCAGTATTTTACCATCTGATATTCTGTGGGAGATTTTTTTATGACTTTTATTTCTGAAGTTCATAACCATCGGATGTCCGACAGATTTTCGTTTCATAGAAAGCTTTCATAGCCTGATAAAGGTACAGGGTATCAGCAGCGCCTCCTGTTTCATAAGGAGAATGCATTCCCAGCAGGGGAACTCCAATATCTACAGTAGGGATGGAGACCTGAGACATGGAAAGATTTCCCAGAGTAGATCCCCCTTGTTCATCGGAATGGTTAAAGAAGGTCTGACAAGGAATATGATTCTTTTCACATAATAATTTAAACAAGCCGCCAGTCATTCCATCAGAAGTATATTTTTGGTTTGCAGCATATTTTACCAGTACGCCCCCATTCAGATAGGGATGATGTGTCGGATCTGATTTTCCCTGATAATTGGGATGGAGAGCATGACCGTTATCCGCAGAGAGAAGAAAACTTCCCGCCAGAGAACGGAGGAAATCTTCATGAGATTGTCCCAATGTAAGGCTGATACGCTCCAGACAATCTTTCAGGAAGGTGGAACATGCACCCTGAAGACTTTGACTGCCGACTTCCTCTGAATCAAAAATTACTGCGGCAGATAAAATTTCCCGGTGGCAATTGCCGCACAGAGCTTTTATGGAAGAAAACGCACATTGAAGATCATCTAATTTCCCGCAGGAAATAAATTCATTTTCAGCGCCCCAGAAAGTTCCCTCCATTCGGTTATAAAGACACAGATCAAAGGAAATAATATCTTCTGCAGGGATTCCGGTTTCTTTGGAAATCAACTGAGGAACGGAAAAAGAGGAATCTCCGCTGCCGATGATGGGAAGGAGATCTGTCTGCACGTGATAGGAATATCCGTTGTTTATTTCCCGATTCATGTGAATAGCAAGATTAGTGATCATAGCCAGATTCCTGTTCAGATCTACCAATTGGCTTTTCATACCGTGTTCAGTTTTGATCATTACTCTACCCGCGATAGATAAAGGGCGGTCAAACCAGGGGGAGAGAATGGAGCCTCCGTATCGTTCTACGTTTAATTTGGTATAATGTCCTTCTACGCTCATTTCTGATTTTTCTTTCAGCTTAAAGCAGGGGGAATCACTGTGACTGGCAATAATCTGGAAAGTCAGCGGTTCCTGGGGAAGGATATCCGGCATACAAAAAGCAAAAAGGGAGGTTTGTCCACGACTTACGAAATATTTTCCGCCGGGGAGAAGATTCCAGGAGTCCTGTTCGGAAAGTGGAGTAAATCCCTGTTGGGAGAGCAGACGGGATGCTGTCTGTACTGCGTGATAATTTGTCGGGCTTTCTTTGATAAAGGAAAAAAGTTCCTGATTTAATAACGTATGGTTCATAAAGATGTCCTTTCTTTTGTTTTTGGGATTTTTGAAAACTATAATTATGTAACAGTTCAGTTCGCACCATTCGTAAAAGCGTACTGCGTGCTTCCCGTACACTGTATGACTGAACTGTTATTATATTATATCAAAGAAGATGAAAAAAAGACAGAGAGTGATAGACAATTTCCGGAAAAATAGATATAATGTAGATACTGTTGTTAGTGCGGTATAGTAAGAGGCAACAGCGAAGTCAAGCAGGAGGTAGGAAAAAATGTTTGGTTCCATGTTCGATTGGATTTTAGCCGCGATCCTGGGAGTTGTATCGGTGGTTCTTCTTTTGGGAAAGGGCGACGCTATTTTAAAGACAATGAACGGAAAGAGGGGAAAAGATAAGAACAAGAGCAATGCGGATAAAAAGAAATACAGCAGAGCTATGGGTATTTTTACCGGAGTTCTGGCTTTGGATGAAGTGGTAGTGGCTTTGTATCCGGATAATCAGTGGGTAATGTGGGGGAGTATTCTGGTTGCTATTGGAGCAATTATAGGAATCGGCCAGTTTGCCAAGAAGTTTAACGGCAGATGATACCATATTTGCCAGGTGGCTGTCGTAGGGAGTATACGGCAGCTTTTTTTGCATAAGGAGGTAAAAAATGGGGATTAAAAAAATTACGAAAAAAATGATTTCCCAGGTGGATGGACTGGAGCTGGATGTATTGGAATTGATTCCGGAAGGAACGCCCAAAGGAATATTTCAGATTCATCATGGAATGTCGGAGTATAAGGAGAGATATCTTCCTTTTATGGAATATCTGGCAGAAGCCGGATATGTGGCTGCCATTCATGATTGCCGGGGACATGGAAAGAGTGTGAAGGCCAGTGAAGATCTGGGATATATGTATGGGGGAGGAGCAGATGCGCTGGTGGAAGACGCACATCAGCTAACTATGGAATTAAAAAAGGAATGGCCAGAGATTCCATTTGTATTATTTGGTCACAGCATGGGTTCTATGGTGGTGCGGACGTATGTAAAAAGATATGACTGGGAACTGGAACTGTTGGTGGTATGCGGTTCTCCCAGTAAAAATCCATTTTTGGGAGTGGGGGAACGGATTGTCCGAATAGAGAAAAAACTCCGGGGAGACCGACACAAGAGCAAACTTCTTGATGCGGCTTCTTTTGGAAGTTTTGCAAGCAAATTTAAGGGAGAAAAAAGCAAATTTGCATGGTGTTGCTCGGATCCGGCAGTAGTACAACATTATGAGAGGTCACCTCTTTGCGGTTTTACCTTTACGGTGGATGGATTTGAAGCATTATTTCAATTGATGCGGGAATGTTATGGAAAGGAAGGATGGATGTGCAAAAATTCTCGCCTTCCGGTGCTGTTTGTAGGCGGAGCAGAAGATCCTTGTATCGGAGGGGCAAGAAAATACGCACAGGCGGTTCAACATATGCGTCGGGTAGGCTACAAAAATACAAGAGGAAAATTATATCCGGGAATGCGTCATGAGATTCTCAATGAACCGGGCAAGCTTCAGGTCTTTCAGGACATTGTGAAATATACAGAAAAACAATTGAGGAAAAACAGTTAGAGGAAACGTAAAATCTTTTCGACAGGATTTTACATAGATTTAACATAGAACAGATGATGATTTAACATGGATTTTATATATTGAGTATTGTGTTAAAGTCACAGAAAGAGAAAGGAAATCAGAATAGTTATGGATTTTTTTAGTGTATTA
Source organism: Oliverpabstia sp. (assembly GCA_034114925.1). Lineage (GTDB taxonomy): Bacteria > Bacillota > Clostridia > Lachnospirales > Lachnospiraceae > Oliverpabstia. The sequence continues at coordinate 25,348 of JAXEUM010000130.1, read as the reverse complement.
TCTATGATCGGAGGACTGGCTCTGTTCCTCTACGGAATGCATGTGATGGGCGATGGACTTGCAAAGGTATCCGGAGGAAAGCTGGAGAGAGTTTTAGAAAATCTTACGTCCAGTCCTTTAAAAGCAGTAGTTTTGGGAGCTGGTGTGACGGCTGTTATTCAATCTTCATCCGCAACCACAGTTATGGTGGTGGGATTTGTCAATTCGGGAATTATGAAATTGTCTCAGGCAGTGGGAATTATTATGGGCGCCAATATTGGTACTACGATTACGTCCTGGATTCTCAGTCTTTCCGGAATTGAAGGGGATAATTTCTTTATACAGATGTGTAAACCAACATCTTTTTCCCCTGTTCTTGCGGCAATCGGTATTGTGTTTTTGATGTTTCTTAAAGATGAAAAGAAAAAAGATATTGGGACAATTCTGATAGGTTTTGCAGTATTGATGTTTGGAATGGATGCCATGAGCAGCGCAGTAAAGCCTCTGGCAGATGTGCCGGAATTTACAGGTATCCTTACCGCATTCTCTCATCCGATATTGGGTATGCTGGCGGGAGCGCTTTTGACTGCGGTTATTCAAAGTTCTTCTGCATCGGTAGGTATTTTACAGGCTCTTTGTGTGACAGGAGCAGTATCTTATGGAGTAGCGATTCCGATTATCATGGGACAAAATATCGGTACTTGTGTGACTGCCTTACTTTCTGCTATCGGAGCCAGCAAAAATGCAAAACGTGCCGCTATGGTTCATTTGTATTTTAACGTGATCGGTACAGCAGTATTTATGATTATTTTCTATTCGGTGAATCATTTTGTGGCATTTCCTTTCCTGGCAGAAGCAGCCAATGGAGCAGGAATAGCCGTAGTTCACAGTTTGTTTAATGTATTTGCTACAGTAGTACTTCTTCCGTTTTCCAAGGGATTGGAAAAACTGGCATATCTTACCATTCGGGAAGAACAGCAGGAAGTGGCAGAAGAGCCGCAGGGCGAATTGCTGGTGTTAGACTCTCGTTTCCTGGATCAGCCGGCATTTGCTATGGAGCAGAGTGTACATGCTGCTGTTCAGATGGCAGAAGAATCTAAAAAAACTTTGTTTACAGCTATGGATTTGATTGGAAATTATTCCGAAGAAAAGGCAAGAAAAGTATTGGAACTGGAAAGTCTTGTGGATCGCTATGAGGATGAACTGGGAAGCTATCTGGTAAAACTTGCCAGAAAGAATCTGAACAGTCATGACAGCCATACGTTGTCCATTGTGCTTCACAGCATTGGTGATTTTGAGAGAATTTCTGACCATGCGGTTAATATTATGGAAGCTGCCCGGGAAATGGATAAAAAGGATCTTACTTTTTCCAAAAAAGCGGAGGCAGAGCTGAAGGTATTATGTCAGGCAGTACGAGATATTGTGGAAAATTCTTATAAAGTATTTACGGAACAGGACAGAAAGCTGGCGCAGAGTATTGAACCTTTGGAGGAAGTAATTGACGGATTGAACCAGGAACTGAAAAAACGTCATATTCGTCGTTTGAGAAATGGAAAATGTACGATTGAACTTGGATTTATTTTATCAGATATTACCACCAGTCTGGAGAGAGTAGCGGATCATTGTTCCAATATTTCTGTCTGTGTTACACAGGTAAGAGATGATTCCTACGATACACACAGTTATCTTGACAGTGTGAAAAATGAAGATGGAGGAACTTTCCGGGGAATGGTATTGCAGGCAGAAGAAAAGTATATGCTGCCATAAAGAAAAGAGGAGCGACGTATTATGATTTACTGTGTAGAGGATGAGAGAAATATTCGTGAACTTTTAGTCTATACCCTTCATTCTACAGGGTTTACAGCAAAGGGACTGGAAAGCGGCGCTCAATTATATGAAGCGCTGGAACAGGAAATTCCAGAATTGATTCTTCTGGATATTATGATGCCAGGAGAAGATGGTTATACGGTTTTGGAAAAAATAAAACGAATGCCAGAGGTAAAAGGGGTTCCTGTTATCATGGTAACTGCTAAAGGGGCAGAGTTTGACAAAGTGAAGGGACTGGATATGGGAGCCGACGATTATATCACAAAGCCTTTTGGGATGATGGAGTTTATATCTCGGGTAAAAGCAGTGTTACGAAGAGGCGGTTCCAAAACAGAAGAAGAATTGGTTCATGGACCTATACAGTTAAAAATAAAACGTCACGAAGTATTCGAAAACGGAAGAAAAGTGGAATTAACATTAAAAGAATTTGAATTACTTCGATATTTGATGGAAAATCGGGGAATTGTATTGAATCGGGATCAGCTTCTTACAAGAATCTGGGGATATGATTTTGACGGAGAGACGAGAACGGTGGATGTTCATGTGCGAACCCTTCGCCAGAAGCTGGGAGATTCCGGGTCTTGCATTGAGACTGTGCGGGGTGTGGGATACCGTATAGGTGATGCAGAATGAGACAGAAGATATTGAATCAGGTGGGAGTTTTGCTGATTAGTTCCATACTGGTAACATTTCTTGTTGTCAGTCTCGCTATGTATGATAAATTCAGCGGTTATATGCAGGAAGATGTGAGAGAAGAAATTCAGTATATCAAAGTAGCGTTGGAAGAGACCAGCGAAGAAGAAATCCTGAATAAGATAAGAGATATTACCGGAAGCAGCAGGATTACTCTGATGAATGCGGACGGAGAAGTGATTTTTGATTCTGTGGAAGATTCTCAGACGCTGGAAAATCATAATAACCGTCCGGAGTTTCAGGAAGCGCTGGAAAGTGGATATGGAGAGGAGATTCGTTATTCGGAAACTCTGGCAAAACAGACATTTTACTGTGCCATGATGCTGGAAGATGGACGGGTGCTTCGCTTGGCGCGATCTACTGATACGGTTCTGATTTTTTTGGAATCCAGCATCACATTAGTGGGAATTCTGGTATTTGTAATCATCATTATTGCCTTTTTTGTGGTTCAGGAGCAGACGAACCGATTGATTGAACCTATCAACAAACTGGACCTTGAACATCCTTTGCGGGAGGTAAAGTATGAAGAGCTTCGTCCTCTGCTCATGCGAGTGCATGAACAGAATAAGCAAATTGCCCGTCAGGTACAGGAATTGAAGGAACGTCATGAAGAATATATTGCAATTACGGAAAATATGAAAGATGGACTGGTGATTGCCAGCCAGACGGAGGTGCTTTCCATTAACCGGGCTGCCCAGAGACTTTTCCAGGTAAGGGCAAGTGACTGTATTCGTAAATCAATCAGTCGGGTAAGCCGAAGTCAGGAATTAAAAAAAGCATTAGATCAGGCTCTGGCAGGAGAATATAATGAAACGATTCTGCAAATCAGAGGAAGAAGTTATCAGCTTCTTGCCAATCCGGTAAGAGTTTCAGGAAAACCTTTTGGTGCAGTCATCCTTGTTTGGGATATCACCGAAAAAAATGCAGCCGAACAGATGAGAAGAGAGTTTTCAGCTAATGTATCTCACGAATTGAAGACTCCGTTGATGTCTATTTCCGGATATGCGGAGCTGATTGAGAATGGAATGGTACAACAGGGAGATATACCGGAATTCGCCGGACGGATTCATCAGGAAGCGAATCGATTGACTGCATTGGTACAGGATATTATTCAGCTCTCCAAATTGGAAGAGGGACAGGGTGAATTCCCGATGGAAAAGGTGGATCTTTGTGAGCTGACGGCAGATATTGGAAAAACTCTGGAACATTCCGCAGGGAAAAAAGACATCACCATTTCTGTGGAAGGGGAAGGAATTATTCTTCAGGGAGTCCGTCAGATTCTGTTTGAAATGTTTTACAATCTGATGGATAACGGAATTAAATATAATGTGGAACACGGATGGCTCACAGTGAAGATATGGGAAACTTGTGACCGCATTTTCTGGCAGGTGGAAGATGGAGGAATTGGTATTGCCGAGGAAGATCAGGAAAGGATATATGAAAGATTTTACCGGGTAGATAAAAGCCATTCCCGCCAGACGGGAGGTACAGGTCTGGGATTATCGATTGTGAAACATGGGGCAATGATGCACCGGGCGGCCATCACTACGGAAAGTGAACCGGGAAAGGGAACCAGAATTACACTGGAGTTTCCGGTAGAAGAAATATAATAAAAAAATTTCACCATTTTTTATGGTGAAATTTTTTTATTACAATTTTCGGATTAAGACCGGAATGGGAGGATTATTGGGACGATTAAAATAGGAGGTAAGGATAACCAGATATTTTCGGGGATCCAATGTTTTAAGGTAAGACAAAAGCGCATCCCGTTCCTGAAACCCGCTATCCTGACCACTGTAAATACATAAAGTCATCAATCCGTCTTTTTTCAGTAATTGCAAACCCTGCTCAATGGCCGGAATACTGGTTTCGCTTCTGGTGGCAATCGAGTGGTCTCCGGAAGGCAGATATCCGAAGTTGAATACGATACAGGAGACGGTATTTGGCTGTGCATACCTTTCCATATGGCTGTGGCTGTCTAATACAAGGGAAACATTTTCCAGGGCGTGGTGTTTTTCTAATCGTTGTCTGGTGGAGAGAAGGGCAGCTTCCTGAATGTCGAAAGCGATGACCTTTCCATGAGCTCCGGTAAGTTGACTGAGATATAAAGTGTCATGCCCATTTCCCATAGTGGCATCAATACAAAGGTCACCGGGTTGAATCTGTAATTTCTGAAAATGACGGCACCAATCTGTAATCTGATAAGAATTCATAAGCAATATCCTTTCCTGGCATCTTTTAAGTTTATTATAAGAAAATGAAAGAAAATTGTAAAGAAAAGGAAGAGGAAAATAAGAATGGGATACTTGCAGTTTTGGATAAAAGCAGTTATCATAAAGAATATATAACAATTCAGTAGTTTGTGACGGAAGTATTCAGTTACATAGACAGAGATGATGAAATGAGAAAATATAGAGAGGGCAGGGAATGGAAGAAAAGAAAAATATCCAACGGAGAAGACCGGACAACAGGGGACAGACAGGAAGAAAAAAGAAAAATAAAAAGATGAGTTATCGGAAAAAGATTGTTATGTTCCAGATTGGGGCAATCACATTGGCAATTTTCCTTTCGCTGATGATCGGGGCAGTGATTCTTACCCGCTTATTTGCAGATGGAACTCAGAAAGCAGGAGCTGTCAGCGCTCAGGTGGAAGAACAGAACAAAGGCGGCAAAGAAGACAAGAAAGCTCCGGAAAATGGAAAAACAGAGGCAGAAGGCAAGGAACCCAAGGAAGGAGAAACCACTCCGGAAGCTTCACAAGAGCCGGAAAATATCCAGCCGGTAGAGTCCGTAACTTTGACAGTGAGCGCTGCGGGGGACTGCACCATAGGAACAGACGAACAGTTTGATAAGAACAGTAATTTCGATGCGTTCTATATAGTGAAAAAAGATCCCGCATATTTCTTTCAAAATGTAAGAGAGATTCTTTCCGCAGATGATTTGTCAATCATTAATATGGAAGGGACATTGACGGAATCTACAGACAGGCAGGAGAAGACGTTTGCTTTCAAAGGAGATCCTAAATATACACAGATTCTTACAGAGGGAAGTGTGGAAGCTGCAAATCTGGCTAATAATCACAGCAAAGATTATGGAGAGCAGAGTTATACCGATACGATCCAGTACCTGGAAAGTGCAGGAATCACCACTTTCGGCTATGACAGAACGGCTGTTATGGAGATAAAAGGAGTGAAAGTGGGACTGGTAGGGATCTACGTTCTCGCAGACGGCATGGGCAGACAGCAGCAGGTGATTGACAATATTCAGGCGGTGAAAAACCAGGGAGCTCAGGTGGTAATTGTAAGTTTCCACTGGGGAACAGAAAAATCCAATTATCCTGATGATACGCAAAAAACGCTGGCTCATACAGCTGTAGATTCCGGGGCGGATCTTGTCCTGGGCCATCATCCTCACGTATTGCAGGGAATAGAAAAATATAATGGGAAAAATATTGTATATAGTCTTGGAAATTTCTGCTTTGGAGGAAACAGGAATCCTTCGGATAAGGATACTATGATTTTTCAGCAGACATTTACTTTTGAAAATGGAATCCTGGTACAAGATGATGTGACAAATATTATTCCCTGTTCGGTATCATCGGTACAACAATACAATGATTATCAGCCAACTCCACTGGAAGGAGAGGAAGCTGACAGGGTATTGCAAAAGATTCAGGAATTTAGCAGCGGATTAAATCCGGTACAGTAAAGGATGAGTGTATGAATAAAAAAGAATTTTTGGATATTCTGGGACGAAGACTTGCACAGCAGTTACCACAGGAAAAAATAGCAGAACATATCCGGTATTATGATGAATATCTCACAGAAAAGGTTCAACAGGGAATGACAGAGCAGGAGGCGATTGCCCAGTTGGGGGATCCCCTCCTGATAGCCAGAACGATTATGGATACGTCGGGAGATGAAATGGGGAAAAAGACGGTCTATGAGGAAGGATATACGGGAAATTATCAGAAGAGTCCCCGTGAAGAAAAACTGAAAGAACACCATAGGGGAACAGATGGAAAACTTCAAACCCGGCTAGGGTGTCTGGTGGCGGTTATTGTAGTGATTCTGTTATTGACTTTGATTTTGAAACTGGTGGGATCGGTACTTTCTTTTGTCTTACCGGTTTTGATTCCGGTATTAATTATTGGAATGGTTCTGGAATATTTCAGAAAACGGTAGATAAGATGTGATGGTCTGGTAAGAAGCATTTACAAAGAGAAAGACCGGTAGGGGAGCTACCGGTCTTTCGAGGGGAGTATAAATAATTAATAAGGGGTTATTAATTGTAAAAAAAATTTTTGAAGGGTAAATTCTTTTTACAGAAATGATTATAATACAGATTGGTAAAAATTGCAACAAAGAAATGAATAATACCGTAAGAATTTGACATACTACTCTTGTAAACCCATAAAAATCCTGTTATTTAAGGGAAAATAGCATTTGGGATTACTGGGAAAATCCATTACTTCTTATAGTTGGTAATGAAAATTTCAATTTACAGGAGGAAGCACTATGTCAAAAAATTACAGCAATGAAACAAATGAAACCAACAGAATGAATAACAGCACAAATGAATCAAACTGCCATGATTCTAATAAAAATGCTTCTAAAAACACTTCTAAAAACAGAAGCAGCAACAGTGCAAAAAACAAAACTTCTGGGGAATACAGCGACAGAAAATAAAAAGATCAGATGAAATGAAAGGGGACTGCCTGGGCAGTCCCTTTTTACATACCAGGAAAGAAAGTATAGCATATAATAAAGAAAAAGGATTATTTTTTATGGAACAGATTCGTTTGATTTCTGTCCGGGAACTGGATCGTTATGTGAACAGATACCCGGATGTGCTGATTATAGATGTGAGGACAGAAGAAGAATATCGGATATCCCATATACGTTATGCACAGAATATCCCGTATGAGGAAGGGATTTGGTGGAAATTCCCTAAAAACAGGGAGATTTTGGTGTATTGCGAACGAGGCTCTGCCAGTATGATAGCAGCAAGAGAAATGCAAAGACAAGGATATACGGTGGTTTCTCTGGCAGGTGGGATTTCAGAATATAGAGGAAGAAATCTTGTGTTTTCCAGACAATCATAGTAGAATGAAGAAGAAAAAATATAGCAGGAGATATTTGGGAGAATGAAAAGTATGAAGACTCCTGTGGAGGGTTTGAGAAAAGGAGAACAATAGATGAAATATATGATTGCATCTGATATTCATGGCTCTGCCTATTATTGCAGAAAGATGCTGGAAGCTATGGATAAAGAAAAAGCAGAACGGCTGATATTGTTGGGTGATCTTTTGTATCATGGTCCGAGGAATGAACTGCCCAGGGAATATGCGCCGAAAGAAGTGATCGCCATGCTTAACAGCCGGAAAGACCGTATTTATAATGTGCGGGGAAACTGTGATGCAGAAGTAGATCAAATGGTGTTAGAATTTCCTATCATGGCTGAATATGCCCTTTTTGAAATCCAGGGAAAAACCATTTACTGCAGTCACGGACATATTTATCATGAAAATCATTTGCCGCCGTTAAAAAAAGGAGATGTATTTCTTCATGGTCATACCCATGTACTTCAGGTGAAAGAGAAAGACGGCATTATAATCGGCAATCCAGGATCGGTATCTCTTCCCAAAGAAGGGAATCCTCCTACCTATGCGATACTGGAAAATGAAAAATTTGTTATTAAGACATTTGAGGATGAAATAATAAAGGAATATTGCTTATGAGAAGATTTGAGTTGATTGCTCCCTGTCATTTTGGACTGGAGGCAGTGTTGAAAAGAGAGATTATTGATCTTGGCTATGAAATTATTCAGGTGGATGATGGAAAAGTAACTTTTCTGGGAGATGAAGAGGCCGTAGCTTATGCAAATATGTTTCTTCGCACAGCAGAAAGAATTCTGCTGAAAGTGGGGCAGTTTACCGCTACAACATTTGATGAATTATTTGAAGGAACAAAAGCATTGCCCTGGGAGGAATACATTCCGGCAGATGGAAGATTCTGGGTGAAAAAAGCATCTTCTATTAAGAGCAAATTGTTCAGTCCTTCCGATATACAGTCTATCATGAAAAAAGCTATGGTAGAACGTCTGAAAAGTAAATATAAAAAAGAATGGTTTGAAGAAGATGGGGCGGATTATCCGGTCAGAGTTTCCCTGATGAAAGATGTGGTGACAGTGACTTTGGATACTACAGGAACATCTCTTCATAAACGGGGATATCGGAAATTGCAGTCGAAAGCTCCTATTTCTGAGACACTGGCGGCGGCTTTGATTATGTTGACGCCATGGAAAAAAGACAGGATACTGGTGGATCCTTTCTGTGGAAGCGGGACTTTTCTTACGGAGGCGGCGATGATGGCCTGCAATATAGCGCCGGGAATCAACAGATCGTTTTTGGCAGAGGACTGGAAACACCTGATTCCAAGAAAGAACTGGTATCAGGCGTTGGAGGAAGCCCAGGATCTGGTAGATATGGATTTGCAGATGAATCTTCAGGGATATGACATTGATCCGGAGGTGGTAAAAAACGCCAGAGAAAATGCGGCTGCAGCAGGTGTAGGACAATTGATCCATTTTCAGCAAAGAGAAGTGGCGAAACTCCGTCATCCGAAAAAATATGGTTTTATTATAACCAATCCTCCCTATGGGGAGCGTCTGGAAGATAAAAAAATGCTTCCGGATTTGTATCGGCAGATTGGTCAGGTATACGAACAGTTGGATGACTGGTCCATGTATCTTATCACCAGTTATGAAGAAGCAGAACGGTATATAGGGCGAAAAGCAGATAAAAACAGAAAAATTTATAATGGTATGATACGGACTTATTATTATCAGTATCTGGGAGCAAAACCACCAAGGAGAAAATAGAAGGGAGAGAACCTTTATGAAGAAAATAATTTTTGCCACTGGAAATGAAGGAAAAATGAAAGAAATCAGAGAAATTCTGGCAGATCTTCCGGTGGAAGTCCTTTCCATGAAGGAAGCGGGGATTCAGGCAGATATTGTTGAAGATGGAAAGACTTTTGAAGAAAATGCAATAATTAAAGCGAAAGCAATAGCTGAAATTTCGGGAGAAATCGTTATGGCGGATGATTCCGGTCTGGAGATTGACTATCTGAATGGAGAACCTGGAATCTATTCAGCACGGTATATGGGGGAAGATACCTCCTACCGAATAAAAAATAATAATCTGATTCAAAGATTAGAAGGAGTTCCGGACGAAAAAAGAACAGCCCGTTTTGTCTGTGCAATTGCGGCTGCATTTCCTGACAGAACAGTATGGACAACAGAAGGGGTAGTGGAAGGTATAATCGGATATGAGGAAAAGGGAGAGAATGGATTTGGATACGATCCCATTTTTTATCTCCCGGAATACCAGTGTACAACGGCACAATTGACGGATGAGGAAAAAAATGCAATCAGCCACAGGGGGAAAGCTCTTCGGAAAATGGCAGAAAAACTGAAAGAGAGAGTGGATACAGAATGAAAATATTAGTGGTCAGTGACACGCATGGTCACAGCAGTGAATTGCTTCAGGTGCTTCGGAGAGTAAAGCCGATAGATGCGCTGATTCATTGCGGAGATGTGGAAGGGCAGGAAAATTACATTCGAGGGATTGCGGAATGTCCCTGCTATATGGTGAAGGGAAATAATGATTTTTTTTCTGATCTTCCCCGGGAAGAGATGTTTCAATTGGAAAGTTATAAGGTTATGGTGACTCACGGGCATATGTATGGAGTATCTATGGATACTTCTATGTTGGAAGAGGAAGCCAGAAGCAGAGGGGTACAGATTGTAATGTTCGGTCATACCCACAGACCATTTTTGGAACAGAAAGAAGATATTACTATTTTAAATCCGGGAAGTCTTTCTTATCCCCGACAGTCTGGCAGGAAACCCAGCTTTCTGGTTATGGAAATAGACCGTCAGGGAGAGGCACATTATTTTCAGAATTATATCGAAAATTAGTCAAAAAAAAGAATTTTAAAAAAAATAAAAAAAATTCAAAAAAGGTGTTGACATTTGCGGATAGCTATAATATAATACGTCTTGTGTTGAGCGAGAGATACTTAACACAAGCGAAAACGGGGTGTGGCTCAGCTTGGCTAGAGCGCCTGGTTTGGGACCAGGAGGTCGCAGGTTCGAATCCTGTCACCCCGATTTATAAAGACATGCGGGTGTAGTTCAATGGTAGAACACCAGCCTTCCAAGCTGGATACGTGGGTTCGATTCCCATCACCCGCTTTCATCAAGGGTTTAAACTTGATGGTACGTGTTTGTAGCTCAGTTGGATAGAGCAACGGCCTTCTAAGCCGTGGGTCGGGGGTTCGAATCCCTCCAAGCACGCTTCTTTTCTCTTTAGAGAAAAGGTATGGTGGGTATAGCGCAGTTGGTTAGCGCGCCAGATTGTGGCTCTGGAGGCCCAGGGTTCGAATCCCTGTATCCACCCTGCCGTAAGGCGTACGTTGGGCTATCGCCAAGCGGTAAGGCACAGGACTTTGACTCCTGCATTCGGCAGTTCGAATCTGCCTAGCCCAGTATACGGGATATTAGCTCAGTCGGTAGAGCACTTGACTTTTAATCAAGTTGTCCGGGGTTCGAATCCCCGATGTCTCATTGGACAGGTTGAAAAACTTGTCCTTTTTTCTTGAAAAAATATGCGGTTATGGCGGAATTGGCAGACGCGCTGGTTTTAGGTGCCAGTGGGCAACCGTGTGGGTTCGAGTCCCACTAACCGCAGGAAAAACAGATGTATAATAAAAATCGCTCAGGTGTGTACAAGAAACATACCTGAGCGATTTTTTGACTTATGAATGCGGTCGGCGAACCCATTTTTTGTAGAAAAACACTCCAGCCAAATCTGCCAGAATCCAGCCAATGGGGACGGACATCCAGATTCCTGTCACACCGATAAAAGAGACAGAAGATAAGAGATAGGCAAGCACAACTCTGGTTCCCAGAGAAATACCGGTAAGGATCAGGGAAATACCAGGTTTTTGGATTCCCCGGAATAAACCATAAAAGAGGAAGAGACAGCCGATTCCCCAGTAAAAAGAACCTTCTATACGAAGATACTGGATACCGGTGGCCAATATTTCCTGTTCCTGGGGCGCTACAAACAGAAGAAGCAGAGGTTTCGCCGCAAAAACAACGATTAGGGAAATAATTCCGGAAAAAATAACAGATGTCCATGCAGAAATTCGGATGCCGTCACGTATTCTCTGGGTTTTTCCTGCGCCGTGATTTTGGGCGATAAAGGTGGAAAATGCATTTCCAAAATCCTGAACAGGCAGATAGGCGAGAGAATCTATTTTGACGGCAGCGGCGAAAGCTGCCATGACGGCAGGGCCGAAGCTGTTTACCAGTCCCTGTACCATAAGGATTCCCAAATTCATGACAGATTGCTGCAGGCAAGTCAGGAGAGAACAATGCATGATTTCCAAGAAAAGCCGTCGGTTCCAACGAAGATGGCATCGTTGGATCCGCAGTTCTTTATATTTGATGAAAGTATACAGCATAATACCGATTCCGGCAGTAAACTGAGAAATCACAGTGGCGATTGCCGCACCGGAGATTCCCCAGGAAAAACCGATGACAAACCACAGATCAAGAGCCAGGTTCATGACGGCTGAAATTCCCAGGAAAATCAGAGGGACAGAAGAATTTCCCAAAGCCCGTAAAAGGGAGGCGGCATAATTATAAAGAAAAGTTCCGCTGATTCCCAGGAAAATGATTCTTATATATTCCCGAAACATGGGAAGAACTTCGGAAGGGATCTGAAGCCATACAAGAATAGGTTCTAAAAGAAAGAAAACAATGGCGTTGAGAAAAACTGTCAGCAGACCAATCAAAGTAAAAGAAAGAAAAATACTCTTTTTTAATTCTTCCATATCTTTGCGTCCGAAACAGATGGAAAACAGTACACCGCTTCCCATACACAGGCCGATAAAAATAGAAGTCAGAAATGTCATCAGGGTATAGGCAGAACCTACAGCGGCCAAAGCGTTGGAACCTAAAAAACGACCTACAATGAGGGTATCGGCCACGTTGTAACATTGTTGCAGAAGATTTCCCAAAATCATAGGGAAAGCAAAGAAAAGGATAGAGGAAGCAATAGGTCCTCTGGTAAGATCACGTTGCATAAAAAATACCTCGTAAAAATAAAAATATATGGCGATGAAGCCATAATATTATCATAGCAGATAAGACAAGAATTGCAAGCATACACATTGACACAATTTCAGTCCCCTGTTAAAATATAAGAGCAAGAGAATCTTGAAACACATGTAATACTACATTTCTTGAAGAATTTGTCTGATGCATTTCAAATTTTGCCATGGAAAGGAAAGAATAAATGAGAGAAAAATATGAATCACTATCCGCCAGTGAATTGCGGGAAGTAGCAAAAGCCAGAGGTTTAAAAGGTATTTCGGGCCTGAGAAAGGATGAACTGGTAGAAAGGATGCTGGAAGAAGATACAAAAGAACAGGAAAGACAGATTGAAGAAAAACGTGCAGAGTTCAGCCAGCTGGATAGTGGAATCGAAGCACACGGAATTCTGGAAGTTCTGGCAGATGGATATGGATTTATTCGAAGCGATAATTATCTTCCGGGAGAAAATGATGTGTACGTATCCCCGTCTCAGATTCGTCGTTTTAATCTGAAAACAGGAGATATTCTTCGGGGAAGTACCAGAGTAAAAAAAGAAAATGAAAAATTCGGAGCATTATTGTATGTAACATCCATTAATGGAATGTCTCCGAATGACAGCATAAAACGTTGGAATTTTGAAGATATGACTCCTGTATTTCCGGATGAGCGTCTTTGCCTGGAACGTCCGGGAGGAAGTATGGCGATGAGGATCACGGATCTGATCAGTCCCATAGGAAAAGGGCAAAGAGGTATGATTGTTTCACCGCCGAAGGCTGGTAAAACCACGCTGTTAAAAGAGGCGGCACAGTCTATTCTTCGCAACAATCCGGAGATGCATCTGATTATTCTGCTGATCGATGAACGTCCGGAAGAGGTTACTGATATTAAGGAAGCGATTCGGGGAAAAAATGTAGAGGTGATTTATTCCACTTTTGACGAACTTCCGGAGCATCATAAAAGAGTATCGGAGATGGTGATTGAAAGGGCGAAACGTCTGGTAGAGCATAAAAAAGATGTGACGATTTTTATTGACAGCATTACAAGGCTGGCGCGGGCGTATAACCTGACCGTTCCCCCCAGTGGAAGAACATTGTCCGGTGGTCTGGATCCGGCGGCTCTTCATATGCCGAAGCGGTTTTTTGGAGCAGCCAGAAATATGCGGGAAGGCGGAAGTCTTACCATACTGGCTACGGCTTTGGTGGATACAGGAAGTAAGATGGATGATGTGGTTTACGAAGAATTTAAGGGAACCGGCAATATGGAATTGGTATTAGACCGAAAACTGCAGGAGAAACGGGTATTTCCTGCTATCGATATTGCAAAATCAGGAACAAGACGGGAAGATCTTTTGCTGAGTCAGGACGAGCAGGAAGCAGTTTACATTATGCGAAAGGCTCTGAATGGAATGAAAGCAGATGAAGCAGTGGAAAATATCCTGAATATGTTTACGAAAACCAGAAATAACCAGGAACTGGTACAGATGGTGAAAAAACAGAAATTCATCTAAAAATTTAAGGAAACAACTTGCATTTTCTTTATGGATATGTTATACTTTACAAGCTGTTTAAATATTAAAAAACAAAATAGCTGTAAGGATCTGATTGAGATCAATCAGTGAATTGCAAATGTATATAAGTCTAATAAGTAAATAAGAAGAGGTGAAAATCATGAGAGAAGGAATCCATCCTGAATACCATCAGGCAACAGTAACATGTAACTGTGGAAACACATTCGTAACAGGATCTACAAAGAAAGATATCCACGTAGAAATCTGTTCCAAATGCCATCCTTTCTATACAGGACAGCAGAAGGCAGCGGCAGCCCGTGGACGTATTGACAAGTTCAATAAGAAATACGGTATTAACGCATAAGAAAATACGAGAAATGAACGGGTTGAGGTTGATAAAATCTCAACCCGTTTTACTCTATGAAAATAACCGAAGGGTTAAGAAATCGGAGGAGAGATGAAGTCATCAAATATCGGCGGACAGGCTGTAATGGAAGGCATTATGATGCGGTGCCAGGACAGGTATTCTGTGGGCGTCAGAAAGCCGGATGGAGAGATCGAAGTAAAAGTGGAGCCGTACAAGAGTTGGGGAAAGGGGAAGAAACTGTGGAAACTTCCTGTATTCCGCGGAGTTCTTTCATTTTTTGAATCTCTCGTAGTGGGGATGAAGTGCCTGATGTATTCAGCCAGTTTTCTGGAAGAGGAAGAAGAAGGGACAGCCTCAAAAGAACAATTGACAGAAGAAGAAAAAAAGAAAAAAGATCAGAAGAAAGAGAAGCAGGAGCAATGGATGATGTATGGAACGGTGGCTTTTTCCGTGATCTTATCCATAGCATTATTCATTCTTCTGCCTTACTTTATTGCCGGATTTTTGCGTCATATTACAAAATCGGAGGTTTTGATCTCCGTAGCGGAAGCCTGTGTGAGAATGTTGCTTTTTCTGGGATATCTGCTTTTGATTTCCCGCATGAAAGATATTCAGCGAGTGTTTATGTATCACGGTGCGGAACATAAATGTATCAATTGTGTGGAGCATGGACTGGAATTAAATGTAGAGAATGTTATGAAAAGTTCCCGGGAGCATAAACGATGCGGAACCAGTTTTCTGCTGTTTGTAATGATTGTAAGCATTATTTTCTTTTTGTTTATCCGGGTGTCTTCTCCCTGGCTTCGGGTGGCGGTACGATTGTTGTTGCTTCCGGTGATTGCG
The DNA here is from genome assembly GCA_034114925.1 of Oliverpabstia sp. Classification (GTDB taxonomy): domain Bacteria; phylum Bacillota; class Clostridia; order Lachnospirales; family Lachnospiraceae; genus Oliverpabstia. The sequence continues at coordinate 9,965 of JAXEUM010000130.1, read as the reverse complement.
GGGGTATCTTATGAAATCATTCGTCTGGCAGGAAGAAGTGATAACTGGTTTGTGACAATGCTGAGCAAGCCTGGACTGGCGCTGCAGCGGCTTACAACGAGAGAACCGGAACCGGAAATGGCAGAAGTGGCTATTAAAGCGGTGGAGGCAGTATTTGACTGGAAAGCATATCTGAAAGAAAATTTTCCGGAGAAATACGGTGATAAAGAATTATGAGTACATGGAGAGAGGCTTTAAAAGAAGGAGAAGAAAGATTGCTCAGAGCTGGGATTCCGGAAGGGAAGTACGACGCCTGGGCGTTGATGGAATTTGCCTTTGCTATGGAAAAAAGCTATTATTTTCTTCATGAAGATGATAGAATAGAAGAGGAACAGTTAGAAGCATACAGAAAGTTGATTGCAAAGCGAGAAAAACGAATACCGCTTCAACAGATTTTGGGCAGCGCCTGGTTTATGGGATATGAATTTTATGTGAATGACCAGGTTCTGATTCCGCGATTCGATACAGAGATTCTGGTGGAGGAAGCAGGAAAACTTCTGAAACCGGAGATGAAAATTCTGGATCTTTGTACGGGAAGCGGCTGTATTTTGCTTAGCTTACTGGCAGAACACAGAGAATTGAAAATAAAAGGTACCGGGGTGGATATTTCTCCTCCGGCTCTGGCAGTAGCAAAAGAAAACAGAAAGCGGCTGCAAGTGGAAGCTGAATTTGTGGAAAGTGATCTGTTTTCGCAAGTAAGGGGAAGTTACCATATGATCACCTCGAATCCACCCTATATAGCAACGAGAGAGATTGCAGATTTGATGCCGGAAGTAAGAGATTATGAACCCCATCTGGCATTGGATGGAAAAGAGGACGGATTATATTTTTACAGAAAGATTGTAGAGCAGGCGCCCTCTTATCTGGAACCGGATGGTTGGCTTTGTCTGGAAATCGGATACGATCAGGCAGAAGCGCTGAGAACGATGATGGAACAGAACGGTTATAAAAAGATAAAGGTTATAAAAGATTTGGCCGGACTGGACAGAGTAGTAATAGGGTGTTATGGTTCATACGGCACGTTGCTGTGAACAGAGTGAACAGTAACACTAGGGCAAAAAACTGCAGGCAAAAAACTGCAGGCAAAAAACCAGGAGGATAGAAAATGTTTGATAAATTAGAAGATTTGCTGATTCGTCTGGAGGAAATTCTCAGCGAATTAAATGAACCGGGAGTGGCGAATGATCCGGCGAGATTTCAGAAGCTGATGAAAGAACAAAGCGAATTACAGCCTATCGTGGATGCATATAAAGAATATAAGAATTGTCAGCAGACGGTGGAAGAAAGTCTGGCTATGTTGGATGAAGAGTCAGATGAAGAGATGCGGGAGATGCTGAAAGAAGAGTTGTCAGATGCAAAAAAAAGAATTGAAGAACTGGAACATGAAATGAAGATTCTTCTTCTTCCGAAAGATCCCAATGACAGTAAAAATGTTATTGTGGAGATTCGTGCAGGAGCCGGTGGAGATGAAGCGGCGCTTTTTGCGGCCGAGATTTACCGGATGTATGTGAAATATGCAGAGACACAGCGGTGGAAAACAGAAATGTTGTCACTGAATGAGAACGGAATCGGCGGATTTAAAGAAGTAACCTTTATGATCAATGGAAATGGCGCATACTCCCGGCTGAAGTATGAAAGTGGCGTACACCGGGTACAGCGTGTGCCTGAGACTGAGTCCGGCGGAAGAATTCACACGTCTACGATTACCGTTGCGATCATGCCGGAGGCAGAAGAGATCGATTTCGAATTAGATATGAATGACTGTAAATTTGATGTGTTCCGTGCGTCAGGAAATGGAGGACAGTGTGTCAATACTACAGACTCCGCAGTACGTTTGACTCATATCCCCACAGGAATCGTTATTTCCTGTCAGGATGAGAAATCTCAGTTAAAGAACAGGGATAAAGCGATCAAAGTACTTCGTTCCAGACTGTATGATCTGGAATTACAGAAACGCCATGATGCAGAGGCAGAAGCCAGAAGAAGCCAGGTGGGAACAGGTGATCGTTCAGAGAAAATCCGAACATATAACTTCCCTCAGGGGCGTGTGACAGATCATAGAATCAAGTTGACACTGCATCGACTGGACAGTATCCTGAACGGAGATCTGTCGGAGGTTATAGACAGTCTTATTGCAGCCGATCAGGCGGCAAAACTGGCAAATCTTCAGGAAGATGCATAAAGAAATAATAAAGCAATAAATGTAGTAATACCGTAAAACGGAGGAAATGCAATATGAAAAAAACAACACTTGTAATTATGGCAGCAGGGATGGGCAGCAGATTTGGAAAAGGAATCAAACAATTGGCGCCGGTAGGTCCTAGCGGAGAAATTATCATGGATTATTCCATTCATGATGCTCTGGAAGCCGGGTTTAACAAAATTGTGTTTATCATCCGGAAAGATTTGGAAAAAGAATTCCGGGAGATCATTGGAAACAGAATAGAAAAACTGACAGAAGTTTCCTATGTATTTCAGGAATTGGATGATCTTCCCACTGGATTTGAAAAACCGGCAGAAAGAACAAAGCCATGGGGAACAGGACAGGCTGTACTGTGTTGCAAGGGAGTTGTAAAAGAGCCGTTTGCAGTAATCAATGCGGATGATTATTATGGAAAAGATCCGTTTGTGAAGATTCATGATTATCTGGTGGAAGAACACGAAACACAGAAAAATACAGCAGATATTTGTATGGCAGGATTTGTTCTTAAGAATACTCTGAGTGATAATGGAGGAGTAACCAGAGGAATTTGTCATCTGGATGCAGATGGGAAACTCAATGGTATTCAAGAGACATTTCATATAGTAAAGACTCCGGAGGGAGCAGGCAGTGAAACGGATACAGGTATTATTCCGGTAGATATGGAAAGTCTGGTTTCCATGAATATGTGGGGATTTCAGCCGGAATTTCTGGATACTCTGGAAGAAGGGTTTGTATCGTTTTTGAATGAGGTTCCGGAAGGAGATTTGAAGAAAGAATATCTGTTGCCTACCAAGGTAGACCAGCTTCTGAAAGAAGGAAAAGCTACGGTTACAGTTCTTCCTACAGATTCCCAGTGGTTTGGCGTTACGTATCAGGAAGATCGAGCAGCCGTTGTGGAAGAAATCAGAAAATTAGTGGAACAAGGTGTATATAAAGCTGATTTAGTGAATGCCTAATTTTAAGTGAGGAGAAAAATTATGGGAAAATATTTCGGTACAGATGGTTTCAGAGGAGAAGCAAACGTAGATTTAACAGTGGAACACGCATATCAGGTGGGACGTTTTCTGGGATGGTATTATGGAAAAGATCATAAAGCTCAGATTGTAATCGGGAAAGATACCAGAAGAAGCAGTTATATGTTTGAATATTCCCTCGTAGCAGGACTTACTGCTTCCGGAGCTGATGCATATTTACTTCATGTAACCACAACTCCCAGCGTTTCCTATGTGGTGAGAACAGAAAATTTCGACTGTGGTATTATGATTTCTGCAAGTCACAACCCATTTTATGACAATGGAATCAAGATTATCGGTGGAAATGGACAGAAGATGGACGCGGAGGTGGAAGCTCAGATTGAGCATTATATTGATGACGGAGAACCAAGGATTCCCTATGCAGTAAAAGAAAATATCGGACGCACCATTGATTTTGCAGCAGGAAGAAACCGCTATATCGGATATCTGATTTCTATTCCCACCCGTTCATTTAAAAATTATCGGGTAGGTCTGGATTGTTCCAATGGAAGTGCATCGTCAGTGGCTAAAAGTGTATTTGATGCATTGGGAGCAAAAACATATGTAATCAATAATGAGCCGGATGGAACGAATATTAATACCAATTGCGGTTCTACTCATATTGAAAATCTGCAGAAATATGTAAAAGAGAAACATCTGGATGTGGGATTTGCGTATGACGGAGATGCAGACCGGTGTATCGCAGTGGATAACATGGGAAATGTGATTGACGGCGATTTGATTTTGTATGTATGTGGAAAATACATGATGGAACAGGGAAAATTGGAAAACAACACCATTGTTACCACGATTATGTCTAATCTGGGATTGTACAAAGCCTGTGACAGAGCCGGTATCCGGTATGAAAAAACGGCTGTGGGAGATAAATATGTGTGTGAGAATATGATGGCAAATGGGCATAGTCTGGGTGGAGAACAGTCCGGTCATATTATTTTCAGCAAACATGCTACCACAGGAGATGGTATTCTTACTTCCCTGATGATTATGGAAGTGATGATTGAAAAGAAACAGCCATTGAATATTCTGGCTTCCGAAGTGACGATTTACCCTCAGCTTCTGAAAAATGTGAGAGTTTCCAATAAAGCGGCTGCAAGAAACAATGGAGCAGTACAGGAAGCAGTAGCAAGAGTAGAAAAAGAACTGGGAGAAGAGGGAAGAATTCTGGTTCGTGAAAGTGGTACAGAGCCGGTAATCCGTGTCATGGTGGAAGCAAAAAAAGATTCTATTTGTGAAGAAATGGTAAACAGTGTCATTGAAGTGATGGATAAAGAGGGTCTGATCGTATCATGAAAAAAATTTGGATGATGTTTGGCTGTATGGTTATGCTCCTGTCTGGCTGCGGCGATAAAAAAGCAGATCAGGTGTATGAGAGTGGGATGAAGGCTTTGGAAAATAAAGAATACGATACTGCGATCCAGATGTTCGATCAGGTGGTGGAGCAGGAGCAGCGTCTGTCAGAAGCTTACCGGGGGACCGGGATTGCCTGGCTGTCCAAAGGTTCTTATCCGGAAGCCATTGCTGCATTTTCCAGAAGTTTAAATTATATGGAAGAGCCAGATGAGAAGTTTGAAAAAGATGTTTTATTTTATCTTGCCCAGGCTCGTATGGAATATGGAGAAGTTGATAAAGCGATAGAGGAATATGGAAATATTCTGAAAAAGGGAGAAGATGCACAGGCATTTTTTCTTCGGGGAAAGGCTTATGTGAGAGAAGAAAATTTTGAGAATGCACAGAAGGATTTCCTGAGAGCAGTGAAAGACTGTGAAGATTATGATCTGTATATTAATATTTATCGTATTTACCAGGAGGCAGGAAAAGAAGAGGACGGACAGCAATATCTGGATATGGCTCTTTTGATGGAACCGAAGACGGGGGAAGATTATTATCACCGGGGGCGGATTTATGAGTATGAAAAAAATTATGAAAATGCAAAAGACTCTCTTTTATCTGCCTTGAAACTGGAATATCAGGAAGCTATGGCGCTGTTAGGAAGGATTTATCTTGAGATGGGTGATGTGGTCAGTGCAAGAGCCATGTACCAGGAATATCTTTCGGAAAATGAAAATGGCGGGAAAGCATATAACGGCCTGGCTGTCTGCGATATTTATGAGAAAGATTATGACGGCGCGCTGGCAAACATACAAAAGGGACTTTCCCTTTCCGGTGAAGAAGATAAAAGAGGACTTCTATACAATGAAATTGTGGCATATGAATACAAATTGGATTTTCCTACAGCGAAAGCCAAGATGGCAGAATTTCTCACTTTATACCCGGAGGATGAAGAAGGACTCAGAGAAAATGAATTTCTTTCTACCAGATAGCAGGAGGAACAGATATGTATGAGATGGGCGAACAATTAGAACGGGTGATACTTGCTGGTGTTCAGACTTATGATTCGGACGACACGGCAGAGTCCCTTATGGAACTTCAGGAATTGGTACAGACGGCAGGGGCGCTTGCGGTGGGAAGTGTTATGCAGAGCCGGGAATCCGCACATCCCGCTACCTATCTGGGGAAGGGAAAGCTGGAGGAGTTAAAAGAGTTGATTTATAACTGCGACGCCACAGGGGTAGTATGTGACGATGAACTCAGTCCGGCTCAGTTGAATAATCTGGAGAGAGAACTGGAATGTAAGGTAATGGACCGTACGATGGTCATATTGGATATTTTTGCAGGAAGAGCGAAAACCAGTGAAGGAAAAATTCAGGTGGAACTGGCTCAGCTAAAATACAGAGCTGCCCGTCTGGTGGGTATGAGAGCTTCTTTGTCCCGTCTGGGAGGCGGAATCGGAACGAGAGGTCCGGGAGAGAAAAAACTGGAAATGGATCGCCGATTGATTCATGCCCGGATCAGTCAGTTGAAAGAACAGTTGGAAGAAGTGCGAAAGCATCGGGAATTGATTCGAAACCAGCGAGAAAAAAGTAGAACGAAAGTGGCTGCTATTGTGGGATATACCAATGCGGGAAAATCTACGCTGCTGAATGTGCTTACAGGGGCGGGAGTATTGGAAGAGGATAAACTTTTTGCTACCCTGGACCCCACCACAAGAGTACTGGATCTTCCGGGAAAGCAACAGATTCTTCTCACAGACACGGTGGGATTTATACGAAAATTACCCCATCATTTGATAGAGGCTTTTAAAAGCACATTGGAAGAAGCAAAATATGCAGATATTATTCTCCATGTGGTGGATGCGTCTAATCCCAGAAAAGAAGATCATATGCATGTGGTATATGATACGCTGCGGCAGTTGGGAGTAGAAAATAAGAAGATGATTACTTTGTTCAATAAGCAGGATATCTGTTTTGATAAAGAGCAGCTTCGGGATTTTCAGGCAGATCATGTACTGAATATTTCTGCCAGAAGTAAAGAAGGCCTGGAAGATTTAAAACAGTTGTTAGAACAGGTGCTTCGGGAAAATCAGGTATATGTAGAACGTTTATACCCCTATGATCAGGCGGGAAAGATATCTCTGGTGAGAAAATATGGGCAGGTGATCCAGGAAGAATACTTGCCGGAAGGTATTTGCATAAAAGCTTATATTCCTATGGAAGCGTATCATAATATGTAAAATATGCTGGAAATTCGGACTTTTCTAAAAAATTAGAGTGATAAAAGCCACTATATATTGTGTTTTGTTTTTTTAAAACACAATATATAGTGGCTTTTGCTGTTGACATAGGGAGGAGGGTTTGCTAGTATAGATATACACGACAAGATGAAGAAAGATTTGGGGGATGATCAAAAATGTTTGACGTAATCAAAAGAGATGGAGAAATTGCTGAATTTCAGTTAAATAAGATAACAGAAGCTATCCGGAAAGCCTTCGAAGCAAACGGAAAGCAGTATACGCAGGATATGTTGGAGATGCTGGGACTTCGTGTAACGGCAGATTTTCAGAACAAAATTGAAAATGACCAGATTTCTGTGGAAGCTATCCAGGACAGCGTGGAAAATGTTCTGATTCAATGCGGTTATTCAGAAGTGGCAAAGGCATATATTCTGTATCGAAAACAGAGAGAAAAAGTCCGCAATATGAAATCTACCATTTTGGACTATAAGGAAATTGTCAACAGTTATGTAAAAGTGGAAGATTGGCGTGTAAAAGAAAATTCCACGGTAACCTATTCTGTGGGCGGATTGATTTTAAGCAATTCCGGCGCTGTGACAGCAAACTACTGGTTATCGGAAATCTATGATGAGGAAATTGCAGAAGCCCACAGAAATGCGGATATCCATATTCATGATCTTTCTATGCTGACAGGGTATTGTGCCGGCTGGTCACTGAAACAGTTGATACAGGAAGGATTAGGAGGAATAGAAGGGAAGATCACATCTGCTCCGGCAAAACATCTGAGTGTACTGTGTAATCAGATGGTAAATTTCCTGGGAATTATGCAGAATGAATGGGCAGGGGCGCAGGCATTTTCTTCTTTTGATACGTATCTGGCTCCTTTTGTAAAGGTGGATAACTTGACGTATCCGGAGGTGAAAAAATGTATTGAATCCTTTATTTACGGGGTAAATACGCCCAGCCGCTGGGGTACCCAGGCTCCATTTTCCAATATTACGCTGGATTGGACTGTTCCCAGCGACCTGGCGGAATTGCCGGCCATTGTAGGCGGAAAAAATATGGATTTTAAATACAAAGACTGTAAAAAAGAGATGGATATGGTGAATCGGGCATTTATTGAGACGATGATCGAGGGAGACGCGAATGGTCGGGGCTTTCAGTATCCGATTCCCACATATTCTATTACTTCTGATTTTGACTGGTCAGACACAGAAAATAATCGTCTGCTGTTTGAGATGACTTCCAAATATGGTACGCCTTATTTTTCTAATTATATTAACAGTGATATGGAACCCAGTGATGTTCGCAGTATGTGCTGCCGATTGAGATTGGATCTTCGGGAACTTCGTAAAAAAACAGGCGGATATTTCGGTTCAGGAGAAAGTACGGGATCTATTGGGGTAGTTACCATTAATATGCCGCGAATCGCCTATCTTTCCAGAAACGAAGAAGAATTTTACCAGAGACTGGATCATATGATGGATATTTCAGCCAGATCTTTGCATGTGAAGAGAGAGGTTGTGGGAAAACTTCTTGATGAAGGATTATATCCCTATACAAAGAGATATCTGGGAAATTTTGACAGCCATTTCTCTACCATCGGTCTGGTAGGTATGAATGAAGCCGGTTTGAATGCCAGATGGATTCAGGCGGATATGTCAGATCCAAGAACCCAGAAATTCTCAAAAGATGTGTTGAATCATATGCGGGAACGTCTGGCAGATTATCAGGAAAAATATGGGGATTTATATAATCTGGAAGCTACACCGGCAGAATCTACCGCTTATCGTCTGGCAAAGCATGACAGAAAACGGTGGCCGGATATCATTACTGCCGGACATGAAGGAGATACTCCCTACTATACAAATAGCTCTCATTTGCCGGTGGACTATACTTCTGACATTTTTGATGCGCTGGATATTCAGGATGAATTGCAGACTTTATATACTTCCGGTACGGTATTTCATGCATTTTTGGGTGAGAAACTTCCCGATTGGAAAGCAGCGGCTACTTTGGTGCGGAAAATCGCAGAAAATTACCGTCTGCCATATTATACGCTGTCTCCCACATACTCTGTATGTAAAGAACATGGATATATCGCCGGAGAACATTTCACCTGTCCTACCTGTGGAAAGAAATCGGAGGTATACAGCAGAATTACAGGATATTATCGTCCGGTACAAAACTGGAATGATGGGAAATCTCAGGAATACAAAAACCGTACAGTATATGATGTACTGCATTCAAAAGAACCTGTATCTCATGGAGTGCATACAGCGGTTGTGACTATGACAAAGGACGAAGTAAAAGTGGAAAAGGGAGAAGCAATCAAATATCTGTTTACCACAAGTACCTGTCCGAACTGTAAAATTGCCAAAGAAATGTTAAAAGGAGAAGAATATCAGTTAGTTGATGCGGAAAAAAACCCGGAAATGGCAGCCAGATATGGAATCATGCAGGCTCCTACGCTGGTGGTTATCAGGGGAAATGAAGAAGAGAAATATGTGAATGCATCAAATATTCAGAGATATGTGGATGAAAATCTGTAAATAGAGTGAGAAAATCAGGATATAAAAAAGGCTATCGGGAAATATATCATATTTCCTGATAGCTCTTTCTTTTATGAAGCGATCAAAGAACCATTATCAGCGAAGGTATAGGTTTTTCCATCAATTTTGTGAGAACCGGTAAGCATAGCGCCGGATTCTGCCAGATAATAGGTCTTTCCTTTTACTTTCTGCCATCCGGTAAGCATCCATCCTTCCTCATCGAAAAGATACCACGTTCCATTGATTTTCTCCCAGTCAGAGACAGTGTAGCTGCCGTCACTGTGACGATACCACCAACGTTGACCGGAACGTATCCAGTGTGCCGGAGAATAATTCGGTACCCAGGCGCCGGATTTATCTACATAATAAGAACCAACCATAGTATCGGATGCCATAGCGCCGGAAGGATTCATGAAGTACCACTTGTTATTGATAAGCTGCCATCCAGTAAGCATAGCGCCGGAAGGATTCATGAAGTACCATTTGTTATTGATAAGCTGCCATCCGGTAAGCATAGCGCCGGAAGGATCCATGAAGTACCATTTGTTATTGATAAGCTGCCATCC
>JAXEUM010000129.1:0-13712 GCA_034114925.1 Oliverpabstia sp. | reverse complement strand
TTTGTCAATATCTTTTTTTGCCTTTACAAATCATATTAAGCATGATAGACTTATAATAGTGAAGATATAACGAGATATGGAGGGTTATGCAATGAAAATAAGCCATTTAGGAAATAATATACAGACCATAAGAAAATTTAGGGGAATGAAGCAACAGGAACTTGCGGACAAAATCGGTATTAATATGCAGAGCCTTTCCAAGATTGAAAGAGGGTTGAACTATCCTGCTTATGAAACGCTGGAAAAGATAATGGAAGTGCTGGACGTAACACCCAATGAATTGTTGTCGGGGGAATGGAAATATATTAACCAATCCGAAAAAGAAATATGTCAGTTTTTAAGAGCAGAGGAACGTCTAAATGCAGAATTGAAGCATGGACATTATGATAACTTCTTTGACAGCGAGGAAGAATGGCTGGACTATGAATTAGAAAAGTTAAGGGAATATATTACAGACTATATCAATGGAACAAGTATTGAAGCGTCCGACCTTTATCCAATCAAAGAATTTATCCAGCATTTGAAATTCCAAAAACTGTTAGACCGCTATGATGATTTATACAGTATGGATATGTTTGGGGAAAGCATAGAGGGACACAAGTATAAAACACCTTATCAAGTCGTGAAAATGATAAACCCGAACTCAAAAGAGGATATGGAACTGTTGCGTGAAGTATTAAGGAATAACCATTTTGATGATGAGGACGAGTAATTTTTTTCCTCTTGCATGAAAGATACAGAAAACAAAAAGCCCAGTAAAGAGTGCAAAGCACCACCAATGGTCAGGGCAACCGCATAAAAAATAATTAATACAAAAATCATCACTTTTCTTGTATACTAAAAGAAAAGTGGTGATTTTTATGTTGGAAATGAAAATGTATTTTTCAGATTTGGTAGATAGCAGAGATAATCGAGGATTGAGACATACTCTCGTGGATATTATAGTTATGAGTATTTATGCCGTTTTATGTGGTTATACGGATGCAGAAAATATGGCATTCTTTATGAAACTTCAAGAACCATATTTTTCTAAGATGCTAGACTTAAAATATGGTGTTCCTTCTGCGGATACTCTACTCCGTGTGTTTGCAATAATAGAACCGGAAAAATTTATGGAGATGTTTTATCATTGGATCCGGGATGTACTATCCACACTTCAAAAAAATGAAATTACGGAACCGCAACGGATTGCCATTGACGGGAAAGCAGTTCGTGCAGCGGCAGTAAAGGGTGGAAATATCCCCTATATCATATCCGCATATTTGGAAAATTATGGTCTTTCCATCGGGCGGTTAAAAGTAGGAGAAAAAACAAATGAAATCAAAGAAATACCAAAGCTATTAAAAAAACTTGATATTTCAAAATGTGTCATAACCATTGATGCAATCGGTTGCCAAAAGGAGATTGCGAAACAGATTGTAGAACAAAAGGGGCATTATTGTCTTGCAGTAAAAACAAACCAGGCAATTCTGTATGATGAGATCAGAGAATATTTTTCTTATGCAGAAAAGGAAGAACCAGAAAAGCTCAGTGCCTATGAGACATTTGAAAAAAATCATGGGCGGATTGAAAAAAGGAAGTACAAAATCTCACAGGATATTGATTATCTGACGGGAAAAGAGAATTGGAAGGGATTAAAATCCATCGGCAAGGTAGAAAGCATCCGGGAAATTGATGGAAAAAGAAGTACAGAAACAAGATATTATATCTTAGATCAGGAAATGACATCAGAAGAAATGTCTCATATCGTAAGAGGGCATTGGGAGATAGAAAACAGTCTTCATTGGGTATTGGATGTTCATTTCCGGGAAGATGCCTGTAAGATTAAAGCAGAAAAGGCAATGCAAAATCTGTCCCTGATCAGAAAAATATGTTATAATCTGATGAAACTGGATAAACGGTTTGATAAAAAGAAAAAAATGACTTATAAGAAAATGAGTATGTTATATACGTGTCATTTAGAATATATACAGGAATTGATTTTTCAGAAAATTGCAGAAAACATTTAAAAAAATATCCATCAAGGGATTTTGTTCTCTAGATGGATATTTTTATGCGGTTGCCCTGCACCAATGGTGGCAAGCTCTTGACAGGGCTTTTTCTTTTCTGTTGTGGGTAATCAAGAGGAAGAAAGGAGAGGTGTGATTTCATACTTAATTATTTTTTCTTGAACGCATAAAAAGATTGAAAGTGGTATTTGTTTCCAGTATAATGTTTTATGTATAGAAAGAATGATAAAGAATTTATGAAAGAAAGGGTTGACAGTCATGTTCACACACTGCTACGCTTGCGACAGACAGACAGACAGACAGACAGACAGACAGACAGACAGACAGACAGACAAATAAAGTCTGCCCATTTTTCAATTCTATCAATAAAAAACAAAACGCACAGATTACTGAAAGATAAGGGGTAGTTTGTGCGTTTTTCTATGCAGAAACTTAAAAAAATAAGGAGTGAACAGGTATGAAGAAAAAACAAGTCCTTGCAGTAAGTTCCGCATTGATGATAGGAACAACGACTGCACTTACAGGGCTTCCTACTCCTGTCATGGCACAGGAAAACACAGAAGTTGTGCAGGAAGCTGTTGTAGAAGAAAACAAAACAGAGCAAGTTCCTGTAGAACAGGAAACAGAAAACGCAGACGTACAAGAAAATATAACAGACAAGGAGCAGGAAGAAATAACGCCAGACAAAGAACCTGCTGAAAATACGGAAACTTCAAAAGAAGATTTGACAGAAGAAAGTGCAAAACAGGAAACACCTGCAACACCAGAAAAAGAAGTGGTTACTGAAGATAAGACTGTTGTAGAAAACAAGAATACAGAAGTAAAGGCTGGAAATGTCGCTATTGATGAAGTGCATTTTCCAGACGCTGAATTTAGAAAATATATGAGTGATATGTGGGATACCGATCATGATGGGGAGCTATCAGAAGAAGAACGAAAAAAGGCTGAGAGACTTATTATTTATGACAATCCGGCATTAAAAAGCTTAAAAGGTATAGAGTATTTCCCAAATATATGGCAAATAGATTGTCATAGCACAGGTCTTACAGAATTAGATTTAAGCAAAAATGAAAAATTGTCATGGTTATGGTGTGGTAATACAGCTATAGAAAGTTTAGAAATTCGAAATAATCCTAAATTAGATACTTTAATTTGCAGGGGATGTGAAAATCTAGAAACACTTATTATCGAAAATACTCCCCTTTTAGAAGCGTTAGACTGTCAAAATACAAATATTGCTGATTTAGATGTTAGCAATTTCCCTGTTTTAAATACATTAGCTTGTAGCAATACAAAAATTACAACGTTAGATGTTACTCATAATCCAGCTTTAAGATTTTTTGAATGTCAAGAAAATAATTTGGATACACTTGATATTTCCCAAAATCCACGCTTATTTAATTTGGATTGCGATAACAATAATTTAAAAGTATTGGATATTAGTAACAATCCAGAAATAGCATTGCTTTCTTGTCGAAATAATAAATTGTCAACACTTGATGTTTCAAAACAAACTCATTTAAATTCGTTGAGTTGCGAAGATAATTTGCTAACAACTTTAGATATTACGAATAACACAGAGTTAAAAACACTTATATGTAATAATAATTTTATTAAAGAACTTGATATTACACAAAATTCAAAATTGCAATGGTTAAAGTGTGATAGTAATCCAATCAAACAACTAGATACTACAAATGCTCCATATCTTAACAAACTTCAGGTTAATTATACTGCTTTAACTCAATTAGATATTAGTAAAAATACTGAATTAGCAAGTCTAGAGGTATGTAATACGAATATAGCAGGATTAGATGTGAGTAATAATTCAAATTTGGAGTATCTTGCATATATAGATAATGGTAAGTACTTTCCAACATGGTTAAATATTGGAAATAAATCAAATTTAGACCTTGACATAAACAGTCTTATAGAACGAGAAATCAATCTTACTGACAATACGTTTGATTTAAGAAAAAATACGGATAGCAAAATTGATTTATCTAAGGTTACAATTACTTCAAACGGTACTTTAGATAAAAATACAGGGATTGTTACCGTAAAAGATACTTCCAAAGATGTTTCTTATAAATATGATTGTGGCACTAATAATGGGGAGCATGTATTTTTAAATGTTACATTTAAACTCAATGATGATATTCCTACAAATACACCCCCAACCATTTCCGCAAATGATATTACATTGAATGTAGGCGATACATTTGACCCATTAAAAGATGTAACTGCAACGGATAAAGAGGACGGAACTATCACTTTGACAAAAGACAATATCATTGCAAATGATGTTGATACTTCTAAGGCTGGTACTTACCATGTAACTTATAAAGTAACAGATAAAAACGGTGCTTCTACTGAAAAGACGATTACTGTAATTGTGAAACAAAACACAGGCGACCTTAACACAGCACCAACCATTTCCGCAAATGATGTTACATTGAATGTAGGCGATACGTTCGACCCATTGGCAAATGTTACCGCAACGGATAAAGAGGACGGAACGATTACATTAACAAAAGACAATATCATTGCAAATGATGTTGATACTTCTAAGGCTGGTACTTACCATGTAACTTATAAAGTAACGGATAAAAACGGTGCTTCTACCGAAAAGACGATTACTGTAATTGTGAAACAAAATACAGGCGACCTTAACACAGCACCAACCATTTCCGCAAATGATGTTACATTGAATGTAGGCGATACGTTCGACCCATTGGCAAATGTTACTGCGACGGATAAAGAGGACGGAACGATTGCTTTAACAAAAGATAATATCATTGCAAATGATGTTGATACTTCTAAGGCTGGTACTTACCATGTAACCTATAAGGTAACAGATAAAAACGGAGCTTCTACTGAAAAAACAATTACAGTTACAGTAAAAGAAAAAACAACAAATAAACCTATAAGTCCACAACAGCCACAGAAACCGAACAAGCCAACTACTTCAACAAAGCCTAGCGGACAAAAGAACCCCGTAAAAACAGGCGATGTAACAAATGTAGGATTGTTCGCTTCCATGTTTGCTAGTTCAACTGGTGCATTAGCTGTTTTATTCGGTAAAAAACGTAAAAGAAATAAGAACGATTAACAAAATGTATAGCAACAATCAATAGCAACTAATAAATTTTCATATAAAAGGACACCAAACTATGAGGTGTCCTTTTCAAATTCTTATTGTCATATCAAGGCTCATTCAATCGTGGTAAATTCGTGGTAAAATGAATGATTTTCTATACTTCAAAATGCTTGAAAGTATAGTATTTATGAGGATAATCGAAAATTAGATATAAAATTTTACATAATTAAATAATAGCTACTCTTAAAGTAGTATCACTGAGCAGGAAAGCCATAAAAGGTCTTCCTGTTTTTCTTATGCCCAAATCTTAAAAAAGAAAGTCATTTTTAACCGACTTCGACTATACTCACGACTTAATGACTTCTTGATATGTTCAAATGCAATGTGATATTTTTGTAGGCGTTTTAAGTGAAAACTGTATGAAAGAGCGTAATTGTTCTTGTAATACGGTGTTTCAAGAGATTTAAACGCAATCCCGATGGCGGGAAAATGTAACAAAAAATTAATATTTGGAAAATCACTATATATGGTAGACATAAGATGGAAGTTTGACGATATCTTGTACTTTTCTCGAAAATGAAAGAAACCCGGAAAAAAACAGAAAAAATAGCATTTGATTTTCATGGAAAATCTGATTATAATTAAGGTTATCTCATTCGTAAGAGGCTTTTGTTTCTTAAAAACAAAGAATCGTACACGAATTTTACAAATAGTCAGAAAGGTAAATTACTTACAGAAATACAGTAGTAATGAGGACAGGGCTTAGTATGGAAAGCGAAATACAAAATTTCATATCTTATTTACATAATACAAAAAGAACGTCTGGTAATACTGAGATGTCCTACGAGCGTGACTTGAAGAAAATGATGCAGTATTTTACCCAGGAACAGAAAATCAGCGATGTTACACAGATTACGGAGACAAGTTTAAATTCCTATATGCTTTATCTGGAGAGAAATCATTTTGCGGCATCTACAGTTTCCAGAAGTGTTGCTTCCATGAGAGCATTCTTTCAATACCTTTATAAAGAACATAGAATTTTGGCAGATCCGGCAGAAAATCTGAAGCCGCCCCATGTGGAAAAGAAAATGCCGGAGATTCTCACTGTGGAAGAGGTGGATCTTCTTCTTCGGCAGCCATCCCCCAAAACTCCGAAAGGAATCCGGGATAAGGCTATGCTGGAGCTTTTATATGCCACGGGAATCCGGGTAAGCGAGTTGATCCGGCTGGAACTTTCAGATGTGAACCTCTATGTGGGATACATCACCTGTCGAGATGGGGAAAAGGAAAGAATTATTCCCTATGGAACGGCTGCAAAAAAAGCATTGCAGGCGTATCTCCACGGAGTGAGGGAAAGCTTCCTTCATGATGAAGAATGCCCTTTACTTTTTACCAATTGTTCCGGAAAGGCTATGAGCCGGCAGGGATTTTGGAAGGTTTTGAAAGTCTACGCAAGAAGTGCGGGAATTGAAAAAGATATTACACCTCATACGCTGCGCCACTCTTTTGCAGCACACCTGGTCCAAAACGGAGCAGATTTAAAAAGCGTACAGGAGATGATGGGACATTCCGATATCTCTACCACACAGATGTATATGAATTTGAATGTGTATAAGATTCGAGATGTATATGCTAAAACACATCCAAGGAATTAAAGGCAAAACAACTGTTTTCACAATTGCGAACAAAAATCCTGGTGATTCCCCATAGAAAAGAATGGGGGAATTACCAGGATTTTCTGATATCTGAATCATTTCTAACACAAATCAGCAATGGTATAAATCAACTGTTCAGAATCTTCCCAGCCAAGGCAGGGGTCCGTGATGGATTTGCCGTAAATGTGATCTTTACAGCCGATTTTCTGACTTCCTTCTTCCAGATAACTTTCAATCATGACTCCTTTTACGAGAGTCTTAATATCCGGTGAAACATTTCTACTGTGAAGAACTTCTTTTGTAATACGGATCTGTTCCTTAAACTGTTTGTTGGAGTTGGAATGGTTGGCGTCCACGATTACTGCCGGATTTGCCAGATCTCTTTCATTATATTTTTCCAGAAGAAGCTGCAAATCTTCATAGTGATAGTTGGGAATGGCGTTCCCATGCTTATTTACCGCCCCTCTTAAGATTGCATGAGCAAGAGGATTGCCTGTGGTTTCTACTTCCCAGTTGCGGTAGATAAAGTTCTGTTTTACCTGGGCGGCAACTACAGAGTTCAGCATAACGGTGAAATCGCCGCTGGTGGGGTTTTTCATACCAGCCGGAATATCCATTCCGCTGACCACCAGACGATGCTGCTGGTTTTCTACGGAACGGGCGCCGATGGCAACGTAAGAGAGAATATCATCCAGATATCTCCAGTTTTCCGGATAGAGCATTTCGTCAGCGGCGGTAAGGCCGGATTCTTCGATAGCCCGCATATGCATTTTGCGAAGTGCGATCAGACCGTGAAGAAGATCCGGTTTTTTCTCAGGATCTGGCTGATGGAGAATTCCTTTATAACCTTCTCCGGTGGTTCTCGGTTTATTTGTATAGATGCGGGGGATCAGAATCAGGCGGTCGGCCACGTTTTCCTGGACGCGGGAGAGGCGGTTGATATATTCACAGACGGCGTCTTCATTGTCTGCGGAGCAAGGCCCAATGATTACCAAAAATTTATCGGATTCTCCGGTAAATACCTTACGGATCTGTTCATCCCGTTCTTTTTTTATTTCTGCTACTTTCTGGGTTACCGGATAGTCTGCTTTGATTTCCACGGGGGTGGGTAATTTCTTTAAAAATTCAAAACTCATAATAAATTCTCCTCATTTGTCTTTTCCATACTGCAATATAAAACGTTCTGTTTCGTATGATAAAGCATTATAGTGAAAAAATCAAGAAGAAATATGAATCTGTTTTGTCTGTACCAGAAAAAGAACATAAGAAATTCCACAAATTCCCAGAGCAATCATCAGACAGACCAGAGGGGAAAAATAGCGGCAGCACAGAGAAAATGCAGCAAGCCCCAGTCCACAGCTTATCAGCAGGAGGAAAACAGGAAAAAGGATCCATGTTACAGGATAGAAGGTGAAGGATACCTTCTGGCGGACAAAGATGTAATTCAAAAAAGTAATTACTAATTGACTGCTCAAAAGTCCCCAAAGGTATCCCTGGATTCCCACCCGTGGAACAGCAAAAATCACAAAGAGAATACGAATGGATAATCCCACTGCATTTTGCAAAAAACATAAGAAAGTATGCCCCAGACCATTTAATATGCTGGACATCGTTCCTGTCAGATATAAGAAGGGGCAGAGAAAGGAAAGAATCCTCATAAATGTGCCTGCGTCTTTATTTTGATAGATCGTCATTCCCAGGGCATCTCCGAAAAAGAAAAAGATTCCTCCGGAGAAAATACCCAGTAACAGGCAGTATTTCATAGTTTTTTCTGTGGAGGAAATAATTTTTTTGCTGTTTCCCTGTGCCTGTTCTCCGGCAATAGTCGGCAGCAGCATGGTGGACAGGGAATTGGTTATGGCAGAAGGGAATAAAATAAAGGGAAGAGCCATACCGGTAAGAATCCCGTAAATACTAAGAGACTGCGAAGCGGAAAGTCCGTATTTTTTCAGACTGGCGGGGATCATAACTGCTTCGGCGCTTTGCAACAGGGTGAGCAGCACCCGATTTGCTGTAAGAGGAAGGGAAAGAGTCAGAAGTTTCCCTGTGCAGCCAAGGTAGAAAGAGACAGAAGAGTTTTCTTCTGTACGGAAGGAATTGTGTTGAAAATCCAGCAGGATGCAAAGGGAGGAAAAAAGAGAGGAAACTAGTTCGCCCGCCAAAAGACCGGCGGCAGCCAGAAGAGGAGTAGGTTTCATTCCTTTTTCCGTGAAAATAAGGTAAATAATAAAAGAAGTAAAAATTCTGGCTAATTGCTCCACGAATTGAGAGAGGGAGGGGATTTTCGTCTCTTTTCGGGCAAAATACCAGGCGATGATACAGGAATGGATGGCGCCCAGGGGAATGCTCCAGGAAATAAGACGCAAAAGAGGAGCACATCGTGGTTCTTCCAAAATCAGGGAGGAAATCACATCCGCATATTGGTGCAGCAGAAGAGATACTCCGACAGATAAAAGAAGAGAAAGAAAAAAACCGGAAGAAAAATACATCCTTGCCCGCCCCGGATTTTTCCGGGCAAAAGAGGAGGAGACGCATCGGGAAATTCCTGTCTGGATACCTGCTGTGGAAAGAGCGAAGCAAAGGGCATAAACAGGAAAAATCAATTGATAGATTCCCAACCCTTCTGCACCAATCGTATGAGAGAGGAATATCCTATAGAAAAAGCCCATGATGCGAGTGACCATTCCTGTGAGGGTGAGGATAATGGTGCCGGTGATCAGAGGGTGTTTTTTTAAAGAAGACATAAAAAATAACTCTTTTCATTCTTTTTGATAATATATGTGAAAAACATTCTTGACAGAACAGAAGAAGGATGCTATGCTACTAACAAATCCTAGTTAATTACTAGGAAATACTTCCCTGAAGGGAGGAACATCATGAAATTATCTACAAAAGGAAGATATGGCCTGCGTGCCATGATCGACCTGGCGATATATAGTGAAACAGAACCGGTTTCTATTCAAAGTATTGCAGACCGGCAAAATATTTCCGAGAGGTATCTGGAACAACTGATGGCAAAACTGAAAAAAGCCGGACTGGTAACCAGTACCCGGGGAGCCGGCGGCGGATACCGTTTGGCTAAAGAAACAGGAAGCATTTCGGTGGGAGATATACTGCGGGCTTTGGAAGGAGACTTAAGAGCAGTTACCTGTGACGCGCAGGAAGGCGAAGGTGGCTGTGAAAAGGCTGATTTATGCGTTTCCCGTTATGTGTGGCAAAGAATTAATGCCAGCATTACCAATGCAGTAGATACCATGTATCTGGAGCAATTGGTGGAAAAGAACAAAGAAATAGAAAAGGGAAAAGAATAGAGTAGTTTGACTGGTAAAAAAAGGACAGGTACAGCCTGCGGGCTGTTTGGACAGGAGGCGACAGAATAATGAAGAAAATGATTTATATGGATAATGCGGCAACGACAAAAACCGCGCCGGAAGTAGTGGAGGCTATGCTTCCCTATTTCAGCGAATACTATGGCAATCCTTCCAGTGTATACGAACTGGCAGGAGTAAGCAAAAAGGCAATAAACGAAGCTCGTGAGAAAATATCTCAGGTAATTGGTGCGAAACCCAATGAGATTTATTTTACGGCAGGGGGATCCGAGGCGGACAACTGGGCCATCAAAGAGACTTACGAGGCTTATAAAGGAAAGGGAAACCACATCATTACCACAAAGGTGGAACATCATGCGGTGCTTCATACCTGCCAGTGGCTGGAAAAACAGGGAGCGAAAGTGACCTATCTGGATGTGGATGAAAACGGAATTATCCGTCTGGAAGATCTGGAAAAAGCTATTACACCGGAAACAATCCTGATTTCTGTTATGGCGGCAAACAATGAGATTGGTTCTTTGATGCCGGTAAAAGAGATCGGTATGATTGCAAAGGAACACGGAATCTTATTCCATACAGACGCAGTGCAGGCTTTCGGTCAGATTCCTCTGGATGTAGAGGAATGCCATATTGATATGTTAAGTTCCAGCGCTCATAAGATTAACGGACCGAAGGGAATCGGATGCCTGTATATTCGAAAAGGACTGAAACTTCGTTCCTTCATTCATGGCGGCGCTCAGGAGAGAAAAAGAAGAGCAGGTACGGAGAATGTTCCGGGAATCGTAGGATATGGAAAAGCGGCAGAGCTTGCCATGACCACTATGGAGGAAAGAACAGCCAGAGAACGGGAAATTCGCGATTATATGATTGAAAAAATCAAAAAAGAAGTTCCTTACTGTAAATTAAACGGTCATCCGGTTCTTCGTCTTCCCAACAACGTAAACTTCAGCTTCCAGTTTATCGAGGGAGAGTCCCTGCTGATCATGCTGGATATGGAAGGAATCTGCGCTTCCAGTGGCTCTGCCTGCACATCAGGATCTCTGGATCCGTCCCATGTGCTGCTGGCTATCGGACTTCCTCATGAGATTGCCCATGGTTCTCTCAGACTGACCATCGGGGAGGAAACCACAAAAGAAGACGTAGATTTTGTAGTAGGAAAGATAAAAGGAATTGTGGAGAGACTTAGAAATATGTCTCCATTGTATGAAGATTTTGTGAGACAGCAAAAAAATAAATAGTGTAAAACGATTGATAAGTGGAGGAAATAAAAATGTACAGTGATAAAGTAATGGATCATTTCCAGAATCCGAGAAATGTGGGAGAAATTGAGAATGCCAGTGGCGTGGGAACTGTTGGAAATGCAAAATGTGGAGATATTATGAGAATTTATCTGGATGTAGATGATGACGGAATTATCCGGGATTGTAAATTCAAAACTTTTGGCTGCGGCGCCGCTGTGGCTACTAGCAGCATGGCAACAGAACTGGTAAAAGGAAAAACTATTCAGGAAGCGCTGCAGGTTACCAATAAGGCAGTAATGGAAGCGCTGGATGGTCTGCCGCCGGTAAAAGTGCACTGCTCTTTGCTGGCAGAAGAAGCAATCCACGCAGCGTTGTGGGATTATGCAGAGAAAAAAGGTATTAAGATCGAAGGACTTACCAGACCAAAATCCGATATTCACGAGGGTGAAGAGGAAGAAGAGGAAGAATATTGATGAAGAAAAAAGTAATCGTAGGGCTGTCCGGGGGAGTGGATTCCTCTGTGGCAGCCTGGCTGCTGAAACAGGAAGGTTATGAAGTCATAGGAGTGACTATGCAGATCTGGCAGGATGAAGAGGA
Organism: Oliverpabstia sp.; assembly: GCA_034114925.1. Classification (GTDB taxonomy): domain Bacteria; phylum Bacillota; class Clostridia; order Lachnospirales; family Lachnospiraceae; genus Oliverpabstia. Next base: position 1,781 of record JAXEUM010000129.1, on the reverse strand, counting down.
GACCGTGCAGGAAGAAAATGGAGGCTGCTGCGGTCTTTCTGCCGTGGATGACGCCCGCAGAGTGGCGCAGTTATTGGATATTCCTTATTACGTGATGAATTTTAAGAAGGAATTTAAGGAAAACGTGATGGATTACTTTACCAGAGAATATCTGTGTGGCCGTACTCCGAATCCATGTATCGCCTGTAATCGCTATGTGAAATGGGAAGCGCTTCTTCAGAGAAGTCTTGCTATCGGTGCGGATTATATTGCCACCGGGCATTATGCCAGAATTGAACAGCTTCCCAACGGCAGATATGCAATCCGTAACTCTGTAACTGCGGCGAAGGATCAGACCTATGCGTTGTATAATCTTACCCAGGACCAGTTGGCGCATACACTGATGCCGGTGGGTGCATACACAAAAGATGAAATCCGGCAGATGGCTGAGAGGATTGGTCTTCCGGTGGCTCATAAAAAAGATTCCCAGGAAATCTGTTTTATACCGGACAAGGATTACGGAAAATATATCCGGGAATCCGGCATGGGAGAAATCCGGGAAGGAAATTTTGTGGATACGGAAGGAAAAGTGCTGGGCCGCCATAAAGGAATCATCCATTATACCATCGGACAGAGAAAAGGACTTAATATTTCTCTGGGACATCCTGCTTTTGTGCAGGAAATCCGTCCTCAGACCAACGAAGTTGTTCTGGGAAGTAACGAAGAATTATTTACTCATACAGTCCGGGCTTCTCATTTAAACTTCATGGCAGTAGAAGATATTACAAAAGAGGTGGAAGCTTTTGGAAAAATCCGTTATAATCATAAAGGAGGAACCTGCCGGGTGAAAAAAATCGGAGAAGATCTGCTGGAGTGCAGATTCGATGAACCGGTTCGTGCAGTAACGCCGGGGCAGGCTCTCGTACTATACCAGCAAGACCATGTACTTGGAGGAGGAACAATTGTATGATAGCGGATTGTCATATGCATACAGAATTTTCAGCAGACAGTGAAACAAAAATCACAGATCAGGTAGAGCAGGCCATTGCCCTCAAGATTCCCCGTATCTGTTTTACAGATCATATGGATATGGATTATCCCGGCGGGGATTTTCAGCTGAACACGGAAGCTTATGTGCAAAGGGTATTGGAGTTACAGGAGGAGTACAAAGATAAGATTTCCATCGGTCTGGGGGTGGAAGTGGGACTGCAGGAACATTTGCAGGAAAGACTTCAGACCTACGTGGATCAGTATCCTTTTGATTTTGTGATCGGCTCTATGCATTTAATTTATGGGGAAGATCCCTATTTTGGAAAAATTTTTGAACGGGTAGGTGATTCGGAAGCTTATCGGGAGTATTTTCGGGCTACTCACAAGGCGTTGAAAAAAGCGCCGCAGATTCAGACGCTGGGACATCTGGATTATGTGGTGCGGTATGGAAAAGAAAAAGACAAAGAATATTCTTATAAAAAATATCAGGATGAGATCGATGAGGTGCTGAAGCTTCTGGTGGAAAAAGGAATTGCCCTGGAAGTGAACACGGCTGGATTTCGGATGCTTTCCTTTCCCAATCCACATCCGGATGTGATTCGAAGATACCGGGAACTGGGAGGAGAAATGATTACCATCGGTTCGGATGCCCATACTCCTCAGGTGATGGCGTATGGGTATGATAAACTGCCGGCCTTGTTGGAAACCTGCGGATTTCGGTATTATACAGTGTTTTATCAGAAAAAGCCAAGGTTTATCAAAATTTCGTAAATTCTTTTTTATCCTTTTTTCAAAATAGACTTGAATTTTTC
>JAXEUM010000128.1:0-10304 GCA_034114925.1 Oliverpabstia sp. | reverse complement strand
ATATCCCGAATACTAGCCTGCGTTTTTGTCTCTACAAATTTATAGTCGGTCATGGTTTTATAGTAAAGATTCTTGTTGATGCTGAGAACACCTGTCTCAAAATCAATATCTGACCATTGCAGTGCTGCCGCTTCTCCGATTCGCATTCCAGTCATAAATAACAACCAGTAAGAAATGAACAGATAATGTTCATAATAATCTCCCTTATACAGAAGAGAAATGACCTTTTGGAATTCTTCCAGTGTCCAGAAATCAATTTTCGGTTTTCTGCTTTTGACATTTCCGATCATTCTGGCCGGATTTTTCTTTGAAAGTCCCAGAACGATAGCTCTGTCAAATGCGACCGCAAGCATTCCCTGTATAATCCTCACATAATTAGGGCTGTAGTTTTTTGCCAGTTTTAATTGCCAGTTTTGCACATGAATTGGCTCAATTTTGTCAGTATTCATCTTATAGAAATAGGAAAAGTGTTTTTCAATGGTAGCATACCTGTTCTTGTATGTACTTTCTTTTACCTGGGTTTTATACCAGGGAAGATAAATCTCCTGAATAAATTTTTTGAAAGTCACTTCCTCTTTCTTTTCCGTAAGCTCATCTGGTGTAGACAGAATAAGCTTTGAATATTCTGCCCGAGCCTCTTTCTTTGTTGCAAATCCACTGCGATATTTTTGTATTTGTTTCCCAGTTACAGGGTGTTTTCCTAAGTTCGCCCTGAAATAATAGGTTCCGTTAGTTGCTTTCTTGATTGGATCTTTTGCCATGGTTACACTCCTTCTCTAATGCAAGAAGTACACTTAGTTTTCAGTATCTGGCAAAGTGATTCCCAATAATTCCTCAACCGCTTCCTTTGGCACCCTGTCCAGTTTCTTTGATTGATAATAAGTATGGCCTTTGGCAATCATCAGCTTTTTCGCTTCCCGGATAATATCTGCTGAAAAAGAAGGACCATAACCTAACTTTATCAAATCACTTTTTGTTACTGTAATCATTCTGCTCCTTTCTATGGACAGGATAAAACTTCAATACCTGTCCATTATTATATCAAGTTTAGAGTAATTTTACTATTGTAAAATAGCCTGACGAAAAATGGTGTAAATCTCCCAAAAGCCAGTTCCTATGCCCTTCCCGGCCACGTAGAAGGCGTTACTATGTAATCTTAAAGCTGCAGGCACGCAATAAACGTAAGCACTATCTGCAGCACCTATATCAATCTTCTGAGAGGTGTATGCAATTATCAAAGTACAACTGGGGGCTTACCCATTTACTTAGAAATAGTCATGGAATTTTAAATATTGGAAAAAAGCAGAAAAAAAGCTGCCGTAATACAGGCAGCCGATAAGACATTAAGAATGTTTTTCAGTTAATCGTTTGAGAATAGAGAGGATGGCCAGCATATCGTCTTCGTCCAATTGTTTTAATAATTCATTGGCTTTTTGATACAGAGGCAGATCATGAAGCCTTTCATCAAAGAATTCCTGAGGTGTGATTTCAAAATAGCGGCAAATTTCATAGAACTGGCTCATGGAAGGCAGAGAACGTCCGGAGCTGATATTCTGGATGTAACTTTTATTTTTACCAAGATCAAGACTCATCTGGTATTCCGAAACATCTTTTTTAATGCGCAGTTCGGTAATGCGTTCTGCGATAAATTTTTCATCCATCTGTCACACCTCCATTTTCCTTTATTTTAAACTATTTACGAAAGTGAAATTACGGATTAAAATAGGTGTATTAAAGATATAAAGAATAATATTATTGATTTTAACCGTAATTTACGGATACAATACATTGCATCAAGTAAAATGGTGGGCTTTTGGCGTGTTACAGACGTAAAAAGCAAGATAAAAAATGTGTTGCTTATGTGATTTCGGGGTATGATGTAATAGAGGTGAGTCAGATGAAAGTAATCGGAACAGAACAGGAAATTGAATGGATTAAAGAAGCCTTGCAGAACAACTGTGAGGGATGTCCCCTTTCTGCATTGTGTGCAGGAGCTGCTAAGAAAGACAGTGAACAGTACGGAAAGGTAAAACAGACATGTAAAGAATTCCTGGGTGAGCATATTGTCTTTATTACAGAAAACAATATATAGTATATATAGAATTGACACAAACAATATATTGTGCTACTATACAGATATAGTTTATTTTTTATGCATTCCCTTGTAGGGAAGTTCTGGGATTGTGCGAATCCCGGAATCAACAGGCAGAGAAAAACTTCCTGTCTGGCATAAGCTGTTTATGTTTGTATAAAGTGTCACTATGCGATGTGTATTGCGGTAGTGATGCTTTTTGTTTTATTAGGTACAATACCAGAGATTTAGGAATGGATGGAGAAATACTCTTTTCATTCCTTTTTTTATTTGTTTAATGGCAGATGATGCAGCCACAACCAGCGTTGAGCTGTTTATGGATAAAATTTTATTTTAAGAAAGGTGGAAAGACACATGAATGAAACAAGAATTTTTGCAGATGCGTATCAGACGACGTTTGCAGACCCAAAGGAGATGCTGGAATTTCTGGCACAGAGAGCAAAAGAATCTTCCTGGATCCGTAAGCCTACAAGAACACTGCGACTGGTTCCGGCTATTCAGGAAGCAGGTAAAATGAAGGACACAGTAGGAAAGAATTGGGAAGAGATACTGGAGGATACTGAGAACAATACACAATTGGCCTTAAAAATCAAGGGTGAGACCTATCCGGTGCGTACCTGTGCAATCCGGACAATTCTGGATCGGGCAGGAATTTCTGGTTCAGGGCTCAGAAAACTGGAAACAGCAAATTATGCGAAGGTAGTGAATTATTGCCTGAAGGTAGCGAAAGGGGATGCTCTGATTAAGATTGCAGATGGAAAAGTGTCTGCAGTTCACGGCGGAGATCACCACGATTACAGCATATTGGATATGAGGGCAGTATTTGAAATGACCATGCAGTTTCTGAATACCAATTTTCCGGGAAACAGTTACGTGGAAGGTTCCGGAATGTTCGATCATTCCATTGTTTCCGCAATGTGGGAACTTGGGGGAAATCAGGAACTTCTGGATACTTACAGGGATGCTTTAAGTGATCATGGCATCAGCGATAATATCATTGCACCCGCTGTAAGGCTTACTACATCAGATGTTGCAGTAAGCGGAGCAAATCTGTATCCGATGCTGACTTGTTCCAGCAGTGGCAGGACGATCAGTCTTGGCAGTCCAATTAAACTGGCGCATACCGGCGGTGCTGATATGACACAGTTTCTGGCAAATTTAAGAATGCTCTGTTCCAGATATCAGGATGCAATTTCAGATATAACAAAATTGATGGATATCGAAATCCGTCATCCGCTGAATTGTATTCGTTTATTGATGAAACGCCTGGGAATCCGAAAAAAGTTGATCAATGATGTGGCGGAAATGTTCGAGTTCCAGAAAGGAAACGGATCCTGCACGGCACATGACCTTTATTTTGCCATGAACGAAGCATCGTTCTTTGCAGCCTGTGAAGGAATGCAGGGGGCAGCAATCATTAATCTGGAAGAACAGATTACTCGTGCATTGGCTTTAGACTGGAAAGAGTTTGATGTAGGTGGAGCAATCAAATGGTAAGGCGAGAAGAAAAATAAGAAGGAGGCAATAAAGAATGACAGGACTGAATTTGAATTATGAACCGGAGATTGTGGTGGATATCAGAGGACTTACGAGAGAGGAATGGCTTGATTATCGTAAAAAGGGAATTGGTGGCAGTGATGTGGCGGCTATTATGGGAATCTCCCCATTTGCGACAATCAGGGATCTATATAACAACAAGGTGGGTATCCTGCCTGCTATTCCGGAGGAAGAAGAAAGTAACTGGGTTGCAAAGGAAGTCGGACATCGGCTGGAAGATCTTGTCGCAGAAATTTTTGTCAGAAAGACAGGGCTGAAGGTATTTCCGGTAAGAAAAATGTTCCGGCATCCATTGTATCCGTTCATGCTTGCAGATGTGGATTTTTTTATTTCATTTTCCGATGGCACATACGGAATTCTGGAATGTAAGACCTGTAATTATAATGCGAGTAAGAAATGGGATGATGATGCAATTCCGGATAATTATGTGCTTCAGGTCAAACATTATCTGTCGGTTATGAACATGCAGAAAGCTTATATTGCATGTCTGTATGGGAATAATGAAGACGAATTTGTATTCCGTTATCTGGAGCGTGACCTGATGGATGAAGAAGACCTAATAGAACAGGAAGCATTCTTCTGGGAGAAATATGTTGAAAAACATGTGGAACCGCCGTATAACGGAAAGACAGACCTTATTTTAGACAGTATCCGAAGGTCTGTGGGATATGCGGACATTAGTCTCCCGGAAATCGAATTATCATGTCTGGAATCTAAAAATCTTGAAAGATATCTTGCTTTAGCAGAAGAAAAATCCCAAATTGAAAAAAGAAAAAAAGAAATCGAATCGGAGCAGCGTGCGATCAGTGTGCCTTTTGTGGAGCAGTTAGGAGCTGGATGCAAAGCCATTTTAAAGGATGGTACCAATTGTTACCGGGTTACGTATAATCCGACAAAACGTACACAGATCGGAAAAGCGCAGATGGAAAAGCTGAAGATCCAGCATCCTGATATTTATGAAGAATATGCGAAGACAACTGAGAGCAGGACATTTCGTATCAAGAAGGAGGCTGCATAATGTTTGGCAGATTCAAACTGGAGGGATGTGGAAGATGCGATGCAGATATTTGAATAAGATCTATATGAATGAAGGAAATGGCTTTACTGTAGCGCTCTATAGTACGCAGGATACTTCTGTGCCATTGTCAGCAAGGGATAAGTATCTGGCATCCCGAAAGATGATCGGGTTTACTGCTGTTGGATACAATCTGCCGCTTACAGATCAGATTGAACTGGAAATGGAAGGAGCCTGGGAAAACGGAAGTCATGGTCTGCAGTATAAAGTGGAATCCTTTATGGAAATTGTTCCACGGACAAAAGAAGGAATCATAGGCTATTTAGCATCTGGTGCAATTAAAGGCGTCAGGCAGAGGACGGCGGAAGCTATCTATCATCATTTTGGTCTGGATACTTTGGAAATCATTGAGAAAACACCAGCGAAACTGCTTTCCGTTCCGGGAATTTCAGAAAAGAAACTTTATGGGATTATGGATTCCTTTGGAAAGAACCGGGTGTTTCGGGAACTGATGACCTTTCTGGCTCCTTACAAAGTGACACCGAAGAAAGTGAATATGATTCTGCAGACATTTAAAGATGAATCTGTGGATATCATCCGGAAACGCCCCTATATGTTATGTGCAGTCAAGGGATTTGGATTCCTGACAGTGGATAACATTGGCAGGGCACTTGGGAAAACGCTGAATGATCCCATGCGTATTTCCGGGTGCATCAGTTACGTGTTAAGTGAGGCTATGAAGGAAGGGCATCTTTATCTGGAATGGGAAATTTTAACAGAACAAGTACTGGAAGTGCTGAATAAAGATCTGACTTTTCAGGCAGTGACTGCTCAGAATGTAAGCAATGTACTCTACCGTCTGGTCATGCAGAACAGCATTGTATTAGATGGGGAAAAGGTCTATACCTTCCGCCAGTTTGAAGCAGAGGAACAGACCGCAGCCATGGTTGCAAGGCGGATTCTTTATCCTATGGAATCGCTTGATGTGGAGACTGAACTTGTACAGGCGCAGAAAGTCCTGGGAATTACACTGTCAGAAAAGCAGAAACTGGCGGTGCGGATGGTGTTCGCAAATCCCATCAGTATCATTACGGGAGGTCCGGGTACCGGAAAGACAACTGTTTTAAAGGTAATCCTTTATATTCACGGCATGAAATGTAAGTCTGAAGTTCAGTTAATGGCACCGACCGGCAGAGCTGCAAGACGGATGGCAGAAAGTACGGGTAATCAGAACGCCTCGACCATGCATATGGCACTGGGGCTTCTGGGAGAAGATTATACGGCTGAGTTTGCCTATCTGGAGGCAGGGTTTGTCAATGTGGATGAAACGTCCATGGTGGATATGCGGCTGGCTTATGAATTTTTCCAGAGAGTCAAAGGGGATACAAGAATCCTTCTTGTGGGAGATGTGGATCAGCTTCCTTCAGTGGGAGCCGGTGATGTATTCCGTCAGCTTATCCAATGTGGGTTGATACCGGTCACAGTGCTTGACCTTGTGTATCGTCAGGGTGCCACAAGCAGCATACCAGTGAATGCAAAGCTGATGCAGGAGGGAAAAACCAACCTGATCCTGGGCGATGATTTTGTGTTTGTGCCCTGCAAAGGAACAGAAGAAACTGCAGATACCGTAAAGAGACTTTATCAGGAAGAAGTCATCCAAAATGGTCTCGACCAGGTGCAGATCCTGACACCTTTCCGGGTAAGGACAGCGGCTGGTGTAGTGGAACTGAATCGCACGCTGGAGGATATCATCAATCCACCAGTCAGCGGAAAGAAGGAACTTGTGATTGGAAAAGACGTATTCCGGGTTGGGGATAAGATCATACAGAATAAAAATACTGGACTTATCAGCAACGGAGATATGGGAACCATTCTGGATTTTGATGAAGACGAGGAAGGAAACCCTAAGATCAGTATCCAGTTTACAGAGAACCGGATGATAGAGTATGAGTTGGAGCAGATGGAAATGATTGAACATGCAAACGCAATCACAGTTCACAAATCGCAGGGATCAGAGTGTCCGATAGTGATTATTCCGTGGGTGAAGGCATTCTATGTTATGCTGAAACGAAACATTCTCTATACTGCAGTGACCAGGGCCAAGTCCAAAGTATATCTGGTCGGGGATTGGAATGCAGTTTGTCAGGCGATTCATACTGATGACAGTGGAAAGAGAAATACAGTGCTTGCAGAGAGAATCTGCAGCTATTATGACCAGTATCAAAGCCAGAAAAAACCTGCCCAAGAAATGGAACAGTTAAAACTGGCAGTATAAAAATTTTAAGAAATATTACAATCTCAGAGAAATGCAGACTATTACTCTATGTAGGGTTTTCGTCTGCTTTTATTTTGAACAGAAATCGAAAGGAGCAGAACGAATGAAATCAATCTTATATGACAAATCAGAAGCTGTTGCAGCACTCAACCGGGTGGAAGGATTTAATCCTGTGGAACTTGCAAGAAGATTGGAAAAGGAAGGACAGGAAGACCAGCTGTATCTGGATGTGAAATACCGGAAACTCTGGTTCCGTCTGGTATATCCCATGGGGAAGATTATCAGTATTGTCCGTAGTTTTTCAGAAAATGCAGCTTTGGTGGAAGCGAGAATCTATCTGGATAAGTGTGATGAAGAGGATAGCTTTATTGCCAATGCGTTTTCACAGAAATTCCGGTCAGAGGATCCGAATTTTGGAGCAAAATTTCTGGAACTTGCGGAAACGGCTGCTGTCGGACGGGCACTGTCAGATGCTGGTTTTGGACTTCAGTTTGCGGATGTAGGTGAAGAAAATGATCCGGAACAGGTGGATGCCGGGATTCAGATTCTGCAGTCATCTCAGAATTCGGGAACTGTGCAGAGTCCTTATAGCAGGAATCGGGCTGATTATCAATCGACTGAAAATACGTATCAACAGCCTGAAAGGCAGATGACGGGTGGTTCCATTCCGCCGATGCAGCCACAGTCTGGCATGATGGGACAGTTTTTTCAACAGGCACAGGCAAATGGCTCCATCATCGGTCAGCCATCCATGCAAAATACCTATGGCCAGCAGCTGGGAATGAATTCCATGGCGGTTGGTACAGTGGGAAATGCGATAGACGGTTCCCTACCAGTGGAAGAACTTCTGCAGCACATGACTTATGAGCAGGCAGTGCAGGTTGTGATTCCGGGCAAAGGAAAATTTGGCGGAAAGACCATGGGACAGGTGGCAAAAGAAAGTCCGCAAAGTCTGGACTGGTTTGCCAGAAGTTATTCCGGAAATAACAATGCGGTTCCGGCTGCAGCTAAATTTTTGTTAAATAAAGCATTACCAATGGCAGGCTAATGGGTTCTGCCTGTTAAGACCCCACAGTCAGCTATCTGACTGCGGGGGAAAGGAGGCTTGAATATGGATGTATGACATGTCAGGGTTTGATTACGATATCCGCGATGTGGTGCGTGTACTGAATCTGCAGGTGCGTCGGAAAAATCCCAGTTCCTATGACGTGGACTGTCCTTTCTGTAACCATAAAACAGGAAAGATGAATGTTAATATCAGGAAAAACGTCTTCCGGTGTAACTACTGCAACGAGCAGGGGGGAATGCTGGATTTATATGCCAAGTTATATGGACTTTCAAAAGCAGAAGCAAACCGGCAGATTCGGGAGGCATTAAACCTGGGCCAATACCGGGATGATTATAAAATTCCGGAGAAAAAGCCGGAGCCTGAGATTCATGAAAACAGTGACCGTGCATCGGATGCAGAAATCAACCATACCTATTCCATGCTGCTTTCCTATCTTATATTATCAGAAAAGCACAGGGAAGACTTGCTGGCGAGAGGGCTTACGGATGAGCAGATCGAGGCACAAAGATATCGGAGTGTCCCTCTCTTTGGATTAAAAAATCTGACCAGGAAACTACAGGAAAAAGGATGTACGGTGCAGGGAGTACCGGGATTTTATCAGGATGAGGATGGAAAATGGACGATTCATTTTTCAGCGAAGAATTCCGGATTTCTGATTCCGATTCTTTCCATGGAAGGCTTGATCCAAGGATTTCAGATTCGGCTGGATCATGTGACAGATTCCAGAAAATACATCTGGCTTTCCAGTGTAAATTACCAATATGGAGTCTCATCCGGAAGCCCGGTTCATGTAATCGGGAATCTGGATGCGAAAGAAGTGTATGTGACAGAAGGTGCTTTAAAGGGAACCATTGCACATTATCTGTCCGGATCTACGTTTTTATGTGTGCCGGGAGTGAACCAACATCGGAATCTTCGCCCCATTTTGGAGAGCCTTTCCAAAAGAAATCTTCAGCTTGTGTATGAGACTTATGACATGGATAAGAAAATGCCGGTTGCCTGTGATGGACAGTATACTAAATGCAGAGAATGCACGCAGAGTAACAGGTTTGGAGAGTGTTCTTATAAGGTGAAAAAACGGGAAATTATTCAAAGTGGGTGCAAAAAACTGTACGAACTTTGTAGGGAATATTCTTTGCCGGTGAAACGGATGCTTTGGGATACGGATGAAAACAAAGAATGGCGTGGACAAATTAAAGGAATTGATGATCTATATTATGATTTGTACATAAATCAGTCAGATAAAATGTTTTAAAGATTATAGAAACTGGAAGGCCGGAGTATTCTGCTCTGGTCTTTCTTGAAAGGAGAAGGTTTATGAAAAGTAAAAGAAATGTACCATTACTTTTGGTAATGATTGCATCGTTCATTATATTTATATTTGCTGCAGGCAAATTAATTGAAATCTATCTGGAGTACAAGAAAGGCAATCATACGTATGAAGAACTTATGGAGTACGTACAGGAGCCAGAAGCAGATGAACACGGTAAAAATGATCCGGATCCAGAAGATGAATCAGGGTTTACATTCCTTCAGGTAGATTTTGAGGAAATAAAGGCTCAGAATCCAGATGTAGCAGCATGGATTCAGATACCAGCACTTTCTGTCAGTTATCCGGTTGTACAGGGGAAGGATAATTCTTATTATCTGCATCATATGTTTGACGGACAGGAAAATAAGAATGGAAGTATCTTTATCGACTACCATAACCAACCGGATTTCACTGACAGTAACACGATCATATATGGGCATAATATGAAAAATGGAAGTATGTTTGGAACATTAGATCAGTATCAGGAAAAAGAACTATTTCGGCAATATCCTTGTTTTTATATTTATCTTCCGGATGGTATCTTAGAGTACCGGATCGTATCCTGCTATGCGGGAAAGACAGGAAGTGTGGGGTATACTTATAGGTTTCCTGAGCAGGAAGATTTTCAGGACTTTTTGGAAAAGATTATATCCTACGCTGCCTATGATACAGGAACGGAAGTTATGGATACGGATCATATCGTTACGCTTTCTACCTGTGTCAACTCGGACCGAAATTATCGGTATCTGGTGCATGGAAAACTGGAGAGGAAAATAGAGATGGGATAATGGATGATGGAATCGGCAAATATCGCTGGTGCTTTTACGCATTTTTAGAGGGAGCGGTTGCGTTTTACGTAGGTAGTACGTACAGAGTAAGTAGAAAGAAAAAGGAGTGATCATTTTATGATTAAGAAATTAAGAGTAGCAGTAGATCATGGCAACCGTAATATGAAGACTTGCAATCATGTATTCACGACAGGGC
>JAXEUM010000127.1:0-82770 GCA_034114925.1 Oliverpabstia sp. | reverse complement strand
CAGAAGAACGAATGGTAAAAGGATGGAATAATGCTCCTGTAGATCCGCCCTCAAAGACGGTAAAAGAAATTATTACTTCCAACCTGTTTACCTATTTTAATTTGATATTTGCAATTATTGCAGCGCTTTTAATCTTTGTAGGCGCTTTTCGAGATCTCACTTTCCTTCCCGTCATCCTTTGTAATACCATGGTGGGAATCATCCAGGAAATTCGTTCTAAAAAAGTATTGGACAACTTAAATGTGTTAAATGCACCAAAAGCCACCGTGGTTCGTGACGGTAATCCACAGGTTCTTCCCGCCGATCAGGTTGTTCTGGATGACGTAGTGATTTTTGCTGCTGGAAATCAGATTTGTGCCGATGCCATTGTGCTGGATGGGGAAGTACAGGTCAACGAATCTTTGCTTACCGGAGAGTCTGATGAAATCACAAAAAAACCGGGAGATTCCCTGATGTCCGGCAGTTTTATTGTTTCCGGTTCCTGCCATGCCCGTCTGGACAAAGTAGGCGCTGATTCCTACATTTCCAAACTTACTCTGGAAGCAAAAGCCAGCCGCCAGGGAGAACAATCGGAGATGATCCGTTCTCTGAACCGCCTGGTTCAGATTGTTGGTTTCCTGATTATTCCTATCGGAACCGTACTATTTGGACAGCAGTATCTTCTGGGGAACAGTTCCATCAAAGAAAGTGTTCAGGGGATGGTAGCCGCCGTAATCGGCATGATTCCGGAAGGTTTGTATCTTCTGGCGAGCGTGGCTCTGGTTGTCAGTGTTATGCGCCTGGCAGGTAAAAAGGTCCTGGTACACGATATGAAATGTATCGAAACTCTGGCCCGGGTGAATGTACTTTGTGTAGATAAGACAGGTACTATCACAGAAAATACTATGAAGGTCAGCAGCGTAGTTCCACTGGAGCCTTATGACCCGGATGCCATGGAACCACTCCATGCACTGATCGGGGACTTTGCCCATGCCATGTCCCAGGACAATATTACCATGGCAGCAATGCAGGAATATTTTACAGAAAATACAGGGAAAATTGCCAGTTCGGTAACTTCCTTCTCTTCTGCTTTCAAATACAGCAGCGCTGCCTTTGAAGAAACTTCTTATGTACTGGGAGCGCCGGAATTTGTACTTCGGGAAGACTACGCTTCTTATCAGGAAATCATTGAAACTTATGGAAATGAAGGATACCGGGTTCTTGTATTTGGCGCATATGAAGGAATACCTGACGGAAAAGAACTGACAGAAAAAGTAGTGCCATACGGTTTGGTTTTGTTGGCAAATCCTATCCGAAAAGAAGCATGGGAAACATTCCAATATTTTGCCGATCAAGGCGTAGATATTAAAGTAATCTCCGGAGATAATCCTGTAACTGTATCACGAGTTGCTTCTCAGGCGGGAATCGCCCATTCAGAAAATTATATTGATGCCAGCACTCTGCAAACAGAGGAAGAAATTGATCGAGCTGTCTTGGAATATACAGTATTTGGCAGGGTAACGCCTGCCCAGAAGCGGCAATTTGTCCGTTCTCTGAAAAAAGCTGGAAAAACGGTAGCCATGACCGGAGACGGCGTCAATGATGTACTTGCTTTAAAAGATGCGGACTGCAGCGTGGCTATGGCTTCCGGAAGTGACGCTGCTGCACAGGCATCACAACTGGTATTGTTGGAATCCAATTTTTCCTGTATGCCTTCTGTAGTTCTGGAAGGCCGCCGGGTTGTAAACAATATTGAACGCTCTGCCAGCCTGTTTCTGGTTAAAAATATCTTCAGTTTCCTTCTGGCTATGTTTTCCATGGCATTTATGATGACTTACCCGTTGGAACCCTCTCAGATTTCACTGATTGGAATGTTTACTATCGGTATTCCTGCATTTTTGTTGGCAATGGAACCAAACAAAAAAATGATTCAGGGACATTTCCTTTCCAATGTGTTATTGAAGGCTCTGCCTGCCGGATTGACAGATGTGTTGATCGTAGGTTTCCTCACCGTATTCGGGAAAGTCTTCGGACTGACAAATGAAGAAATCTCCACTGCTGCCACTCTCCTGTTGGCTATTGTGGGATTGATGATTCTCTTTAACATCAGCAAACCTATGAATAAATTCCGCTGGGTAATCTGGTTTGGAATGGTAGCGGGACTTCTGTTTTGCAGTATCTTCCTGAAAGACCTTTTTGCTATCGGTAAGATTACTACAAAATGTGGTCTGGTATTGATTATTTTCGCCATTGCCACAGAACCGTTGCTTCGCTACATTTCCATTCTGATACGGAACATCAGCAACTGGAAAAAAAGAAGAAACGAAAAGAAAATGGAAAAGAAATTAAAAAAATCACATTCCAAAAAACACATGATTCCTTTAAAATAACTTTTAAATAAAATGGGCAATCTGAAAATATTTCGTTTCAGACTGCCCATTTTATTAATTCGGGAAAATCTCCATAAAGATATCATGGTCATTTTCATCATATCTTGTAAAGCCACAATCTTCATATACGTGAATCGCTCGTTTATTGTATGGATATACTTTAAGAAATACTCTTGTCAATTTCAGCTCAGAAAAACCATACTCTAACATTTTATGGATTGCTTCTCTTCCATACTGTCTGTTCTGTTTTGATGCTGTAATTGCAATACCCAGTTCTCCACATCCCTTTTCTATATCCATAAATTCAATATTTCCAATAAAATCGCCTGTTTCCTTTTCCAGCATAGAGAAAATAACTGCACCTTCCGCTAATTTTTCCTCTATAAACGTTAACTCCTCCTCGAGTGTATATGGTGTTGTCCTCTCGCCTATAAATCTGGCAACATTTTCCTGATCATTCACCATATTCAGATAATCCTGCACAAGATGGTCACTGATTTTCACAAATGCAATACGTTCCGATTCAAAAACCGTGTCCGGTAATTTTTCCACAGATAGTTGTGCTGCCATAATATATTCCTCACCTTTATCCAACAAAATCCTAAACCCTGCCTTTTCATACATTTTCGCTGCATAATTGGCCTTCTGTACGGAAAGTGATACCTGTTTATAACCTGCTTCTTTCAAAACCTGCAAAAGGCTTCTCAGCAATTCAGCTCCAATTCCCTGACTTCTGTATTCCTTATACAGAGATATTGCAATGGAAGGAGTATCCTCATCAATATGGCCATAATCATCCATAATCCTTGCCCAGGCTGCGCCTACGATCTTGTCATCTGCTTCTGCAACTACAGCATAATCATCTTTTAACTCACCAAAATTTTTTACATATACCTGCAAATCCGGCTGATAAATAATAGATTTCTCCGGCGGCTCCTCCCCCTCCGGCACAAAAACAGCTTCATACAAAAAGTCTTCTAAATGACCATACTCTTCCTGTTGCATCCTTCGTATTTTATGCATACTCAACACCCTCCATTCCCTTTCGTCCATCACTTTATCTCTGTTGTATTCCTTTATTTTTCATTATATGGTCATCCGTTTTTCTTTTCAAGTTTTTTCTCTTTTTTCACTTTCCTCTATATGGCATACCAATATCTAAAATATTCGCTTCTTTATCCAGCTCTTTCTCCTCGGTGTGACAATAAAACTCAAAAATACCACAGCAAAGCGATGGGAAGGCCTACCGAAATAATGAGACAATATTTCTGCACAATGCTGAGGATTTGAAGAATATTTTTGCAAAAAAGGGTGGTAAGATTCTATTTCCTCCTCTTTGCCATGATTAGCGATTTCAACAACTAGCGTAAAAACGATGAATGTACATCAAAATGACAGTGTGGACAACTATTTTCATCTTTATAAATTGGCTTTTTACAATTAGGACAAATCATGTAATCACCAGTTTCTATTTTTTCTTCGACCTTCTTCATGTTATAGGTATACCAAAGCTGCCCTATTAAAACTGCAACAAGAATAATGTCATAAACGAACCAAAATCTTCCCATAAAATATGGTGTTAAAAAGCATAAGATAATTACGACAGGGATAAACCATAAGGTTCTCCTAAATTTACCTTTATAATTCATATTCCAATAAACAACAGATTTATCCTTTTTTCTTGATAAGTTTTCTTCATCTGCTTTTTCAATAACTTCCTGTGATATTTTATGTAGAAACGCTGATACTTCATTTTCACGCTTTTCATCAGTATAAAATTTTTCACTTGGCAAACAAAATTCTTCTCCGTTAAAATATACAAATTTTATTTGAATATAGTTCACAACCGGATCTTCATGCAGAAAATATATTTTCTTAACTGCTTTTCGTGAGATAAGATATCCATCGATTATAGCCCAATTTTGACTGAGTAGAACCTTAAAGTATTTTTGCAACCAATGATGTTGAAATGGTACCTCCTCAAAACACTCGCCTTGTAACGCTTCTTTTATTTCTTCTTTTGTCTGTATATGGTTTAATACCGGAATGCAATGATATGGTAATCGAATATATCGCCATACCTTACGAGCAGTGAAAAGTGTTATCGCACAAAAGATAACTGTAAGGAATATGAAAGTTTTACGAGGGTTATTTACTGTTAAAAAAATACCTCTAACAGAAATATATAGACAAACTAACCAGAATATCCCAAATAAAACTTTCTTCAGTGGGTATAGACGCAACCATTCTATTTTTGATAATGGATTCCACTCTGATAATTGATGATTATCTCTGTAATTGCAGCTTTCGGCAGCAATTTCTTGTGTCAAATGTTTTCTGATATAGCTGGGTGTATTTACTATTACTATAAGTATGATTATAAACAATATAACAGGCATTATTCTCACCTCCGTCTAAAGCCATGCACACAAGCTCACGAACAAGTTCGTTCGCTTGACGGACATATACCTTATAGATGCCAAAAAAGATGTCCTTATTCCTGTAAACAGGATAAGTCCATCTTTTCTGTTATCTGTACTGTCTACTTCTGCACAATATTAATGATCTTCTTCGGTACATATATTTCTTTTACAATTGTTCCTGTCAATTTGTCCGCAACAGCATCTTTTCCTTTTGCAATAGCATCCTCTTTGGATGTATCTACAGGGATACTGATTACCGCGCGGGTTTTTCCATTGATCTGCACCGGTACTTCGATTTCATCATCTTTCATCGCTTCTTCATCATGTTCTGGCCACTGAGCAGCAAATACAGATGTTTCATGTCCTAATACATGCCATAATTCCTCGGAAATATGAGGTGCAAACGGAGCAAGGAGCAGACAGAAAGTAGAAAGTGTCTCCTTGTCAATTCCACCTGTCTTTTTCGCCAGTTCAATCAGCTTATTGTTGTACTCCATAAATTTGGAGATAACTGTATTCAGATTGAAGCTTTCCAGACGTTCTGTCACATCATGAATCAGACAATGACGAATCTTGATCATTTCTTTCGTTTCAGCCACATTAGCTTCAGCGCTGTCCTGTGCCAGTTTCCAGAAACGGTTCAGGAAACGATATACGCCATCGATTCCTCTGTCATCCCACTCAGCATCCAGATCCGGCGGGCCTACAAACAATTCATACAATCTCAGAGAATCACAGCCGTAATCTCTTACCAGATCATCCGGTGAAACCACATTCCCTTTGGATTTACTCATCTTGATTCCGTTCTTTCCGGTAATCATACCCTGATTAAAGAGTTTCTGGAATGGTTCGTCAAAATCAATCGCTCCAATATCATACAGGAATTTTGTATAGAAACGAGAATACAGAAGATGAAGCACCGCATGCTCTACACCGCCAATATACATATCTACCGGCAGATATTTGTCTGCTTTTTCTTTGGAAACTAACTCTTCATTATTCTTGTTATCTACATAACGAAGGAAATACCAGGAAGATCCTGCCCACTGAGGCATGGTATTTGTCTCTCTCTTTGCAGGAGCGCCGCATACTGGACAAGTTGTATTCACCCATTCATCAATAGCAGCCAGTGGGGATTCACCTGTTCCTGTAGGTTCATAAGAATCCACATCCGGAAGCCGTAAAGGAAGCTGGTCTTCTGGTACAGGGACATTTCCGCAATGCGGACAGTGAATAATCGGAATCGGTTCACCCCAGTAACGCTGACGGGAGAATACCCAGTCACGAAGTTTGAAGTTTTCTGTTTTACGTCCAATTCCCATTTTTTCAATCATCATAGGAGCTTCTTTTTTCAGCACAGAAGATTCCATACCATTCCACTCTCCGGAATTAATCATGGTTCCTGCTGCTTCTGTGTAAGCTTCTGTCATATTTTCAATTTCCTGACCGTCTTTTGCGATAACCTGGATAATCGGAATATTAAATTTCTTTGCGAATTCAAAATCACGGTCATCATGTGCTGGAACACACATGATTGCTCCCGTACCATAATCTGCCAGTACATAATCAGACAGCCAGATCGGTACTTTCGCATGATTCAGCGGATTGATCGCATAACTTCCGGTGAATACGCCTGTTTTTTCCTTGTCCTGCAGACGGTCTACATTGGATTTCATAGATGCGTCGTAGATATATTTTTCTACAGCCTCTCTCGTCTCATCTGTTGCCAGCTCTTTCGCCATAGCGTGTTCAGGAGCCAGAACCATAAAGGTAGCGCCGTGAAGGGTATCCGGACGAGTGGTATAAACTGTGATTTTTTCCTCTTTTCCTTCCACCGGAAAATCTACTTCTGCGCCGTAGGATTTTCCAATCCAGTCAGCCTGCATTTTCTTTACTTTCTCCGGCCAGTCCAGCTTATCCAGATCATTAAGAAGACGATCTGCATATTTTGTGATTTTCAGCATCCACTGGCGAAGATTCTTCTTCGTAACTTCTGCACCGCAGCGCTCACATTTGCCATTAACAACTTCTTCATTTGCCAAACCTGTTTTACAGGAAGGACACCAGTTGATAGGAAATTCCTTCTCATATGCCAGTCCTTCTTTAAACATCTTTACAAAAATCCACTGTGTCCATTTATAAAAATCAGGATCTGTGGTATTTACTTCTCTGTCCCAGTCATATAAAGCGGCAATTTCATTAATCTGACGTTTAATATTTGCCACATTTTCTGCTGTAGATTTGGACGGATGAACTCCCATCTTAATCGCATAGTTTTCTGCCGGAAGTCCAAATGCATCCCATCCCATAGGATGGATGATATAATAACCATTTAAAAGTTTATAACGACTCCATACATCGGAGATTACATATCCTCTCCAGTGTCCTACGTGAAGTCCGTTTCCTGATGGATATGGAAACATATCCAGACAGTAATATTTGGGTTTCTTGCCATCATCCACATTCACGGGATGCTCTTCCCAGATATCATGCCATTTCTTTTCTACTGCCCTATGATTATAAGGTATTGTCATGATAAATTCCTCCTGTTTTATACTAAAAAAGTCCTTTGTCTCTCTGTTCATACAGATAGAGACGAAAGGACTTTATTTCCGTGGTACCACTCTATTTCACAAAGTATCTACTCTGTGCACTTATTGATTCTGTAACGGGAATTCCCGCTTTCTCCTACTGTGATTTCAGAAAAAGAACTCCGGCGCCAGTTCAAAGCTTTCCTCTCCTGTCTCGCACCATCCGACAGTTCTCTGAAATCCGGTACAGCTTCTACTACTCGCCATCCAAGCAGATATTGTATGAAGGGGTTCTCCCTTTGACTACAAATATTCTACTCAAGCAATGTTTTTTTGTCAAGCCTTTTCCTGATTTTTACCACTTATTTCTCACTTTCTCAGCAAATCCCAGCATATGTTTTACAAAAATCTTTGAGCCGTCATCCAGTTTTAACCAGCCGTCAAACCATCCAAACACCTGATGCTGATCGCTGGATATAAGTCCCGCAGAAGTATATGCTTTTCTGTCCAAAACAGGAGTAAAATCCAATCCCAGACGCTTGTCTGAGGAAGTAAAACGCCAAGGGCGAAGATAATCTTCTTTTCCCTCTGTATCTGTGGGAATATGAAATGTCACTTCTTCCAGTTTATGAGCTTTTCCATCATAAAAAACCATATTTTCTGAAGCCGCTGATGTATCTCCAAATCCATACCCCAGATTGAAGCCCAGAACTTTGCCATCTGCAAGTCCCTGCATAGCGCTCCAGTACCAGGTATTTTCATAGGTCCACACCCCTCTTCCCCAATCCAGTAATCCAAAGCTGTCCGAGGGATCAAAGGTATATCTCTGTCCCCGATACTCTACCACGCCCTTTGCTCTCATACCGATGATTTTCTGATTATAATAAAAATGTCCCGGCTTATCGAAAGGTGTGGCAATTACCATACTGTCCTGTGGCTCTTCTGATAAAATAATCTTCATGCGAATAGGCATTCCCTCATCAAAATTCTCCATCTTGGCAAGAAGTATTCTCCTGCCCTCTTCCACCGAAAACTTGAAAAAACAGCGCTTATCCTGATATTGGGTTACTCCCTCGGCAGAGCTGGAAGGAAGATTCGTCTTTCCCATAGGCATCACCGTCATAGGACTTACTGTTTTTTCTGTTTTCTTATCAAAATCCAAAAAAGAAATACTTAGAAGTCCCATATAACTGTTGTCGTCTACAGTAAGGGCAACGCCAAAATGCTCATTATAAATCAGGTAATAATCCCATTCTTTAATCCGCAGTTTCTCTCCCCGGATTGCCTTACGATCATACTTTTTTACCAGACTGGTGGCATAACCTGCCTGTTCCAGATTGCCTTCTGGATTCAATAAATTTCCCTTCTCTAACTGTTTTTGCATACCCATCCTCCCAGCTTCTGTTTTTATTTGTAACTATTCAGTAATCAATTTTCCCCCAAGGTACTAAACAATCACTTTTATTTTTCGTAAAACAGGATACCCAGCGTTCCCGGTCCGCAATGGCTGGAAATCACACCTCCCGCTACCGTTTCATGGATTTCCTGAAAATAATCTAATTCTTCCAGGCGATTTCGGATCGTCGTTACCACTTCCGGAGCCGTACCGGAGTGGGTAATAAATACTCTCCGATGATCTGCACGCAAAAGTTCTTCTTCCAAATCTTTTTCATACCGCAGCAACGCCTTCTCTACGCTGCCGTGATACTTTTTGCCTACGATCATCTTACCGTCAACCACTTTGATACATGGATGAAGTTTTAATGTGGAAGCCACCAGCGCGGTAGCTCCGGAACATCTGCCTCCCCGTGCCAGATACGTAAGCGTATCCACCACAAAACTAGCTCTTACCTTGCTTCTGTCTTTTTCCAACAAATCTGTGATTTCTTCCGCATCCATTCCCTGTTCCGCCAATTCTGCTGCGCGCAGTACCTGCAAACCAATTCCCGTGGACAGATTTTGAGAATCTATCACAAACAATCTTCCCTGAGGGTAATCTGCACCCACCAACCGCATCACATTACAGGTGGTACTCATTTCTTCTGATATACCAAAAAAGATTACGTCATCTCCCGCTTCCAGACAGGGACGAAGCATTTTCTCCGCATATTCAAAAGATACTGCGGCTGTCTTTGGGGTGGTTTTGTTTTCATCCGCCCAGCGGAAAATCTCTTCCGGCATCAATTCTTCTTTATCATAGTAACTTTTATCATCGAGAATAATACACAATGGAATAATTGTAATCTGATATTTATCAATCAGTTCCTGAGACAGATCACAGGTACTGTCTGCAAAAATATGAATTTTCTTCATACGTTTGTTTCTCCTTACTGTATTTGTTTCATTCACAAATCGGATATATCTACTTAAGACCCAATACGGTACATACCGGATCTCCCTCCGTATATTCCAGGCTCACCCGGTCACCTTCTTTTATGGCTACTACCTGAAGAAAATCCTGAACCGGAACATCAAAAATCTCTTTCCTTCCGGTAAGCACCAGATAAAAATGAGAATTTCCGTCAATGACACTCTGAGCGATTCTTTCCACAGTTCCGGATACTTTTTTAACTTCCCCTTCTTCTCCCTTGGAAATTCCGCTGGAATTCAATAATTTGATATAAGCCTGCTCACATTGTGCCACCGTATCTCCAATTGCCACATTCTGATATTTCTGAATGTTGACCATTGCATACTTTTTCACCAGTCCAGCTCCATCCTTCAGCGCCATAAAATACGTGGGTTCATTCGATACATTGACCAAAATAGGAAATGTTGCCTGATAGCCAAGATTTTGTACCTGACCTTCCGCAGAATCCATAGCGGAGTGTTCTTCCGCACCATTTACCTTATAATAACGGGTTTCTCTTGTTCTCTGATTCATCAATACAAATCCTACATTGGAACGGTCTCCACTCACGGAAGTTACTCCTGTATACACCCAGACGTCATCTTCCATTGCAAGATAATTAAATCCATCTGTAGATTTCAGACAACCTTTCTGTCCAAAAATGCTGTTAATATACCCATTGATCAAAGTTCCATGATAATTATATAACTGAATTAAAAGATCTGCCGGATTTGCTCTGTCTACCCAGGTAGGGCAGTCTTTCAATGTATAATCTTTACATTCTCCCGTCTGCGCATTACAGATTACTACCCGTCCGATAGTCTGACCTCCAAAAAGACCGATTTCAAACTTTTTCACCGGACAGATCCAGTAGGGAGTTCCATCATCACTGATCTCAAAACTCAACTGATCGAAAATATAGGTAGGATAACGGAAACGTAAATGTCTGTAGATATTCCGGTTAAAATACTCTGCCTGAGAATATTTGATGGGTTTTTCCAGATTTACCAGAGTGGTATCCTCCGTAGCCATATCAATCATAATGTAAGCCGGAATACCTTCTGCCTGATTGGTAAACCATTTCACAGGACTGGCATAAACCAATGGTGTTACACGAACCGGCTTCCCGTTATAGTTAATCTGGGAATACAGATCACTCACTTCAAACTGAGAAACCATGTCCACCATACTTCCCATCTTTCTGTTTCCCAAAAGAGCAGCGCTTTCTTTATCCAACAGAGGAATCTGGTTAAAATCGGAAGGTTTGATATCTTCGGTGAAATCTCTCTCTTCAATATCCAGCAAATTTCTGTACTTCTTTGCATTTACGATAGGGGAAGATAATACTGCTCCGATCACGTATACGAGAACAATAGCTAAAATAGCGGTCACTCCCACCTTCATCATTTTGCTCTGTTTTATTTCCTGAACCGTATTGATTCTCTTCTTAGCTGCATACAGCGCCAGCAAAATTACAACTACTGCTACAATAAATACCCAGAATCCTGTGGAGTGAATATTGATCGCCGGCAAAGTCACATAATAGTAAATACCCGCCAGCAATAATAATGCCAGAACCAACAGAATCTTCGTTTTCATTTTTTTCATATCCTTCTCCATTTCTTTTCCGCATCTGCGGGGTTATTTTGTTCGTGTCCCGAAGTTTCCAAACAATTATAGAAGAATATAGGGCAGGAACCTGAAATAGTCAAGTCCCCGCCCATTTATTTTATACATTCTTAATACTTGTAGTATTTTTATTCTTCGCCTGTTTCCAGCTTGCTTGCTCTTGCTGCAATTTCTCTTTCCTGTACATCGGAAGGCGCCTGCTCATAGCGAACAAAAGCATAGGAGAAATCACCTGCACCGCCTGTCATAGAACGAAGTACTGTAGAATATCCATAAATCTCCAGTTCCGGAACATCTGCTTCAATAACAGTATAACCGTCTCTGTCCGGATTCATACCCAGAACACGGCCACGGCGTTTATTCAGATCTCCCATAACATCTCCTGTAAATTTATCCGGAACACGCACTTTCATATTCACGATAGGCTCCAGAAGGATAGGAGAAGCTGCCAGGAAACCGTCTTTGAACGCCATACGGGTAGCTGTTTTGAACGCCATCTCGGAAGAATCCACAGGATGGTAAGATCCATCATACAATACAGCTTTTACGCCTACTACGGGATAAGCTGCCAAAGGTCCTGATAATACAGATTCCTGTAATCCTTTTTCTACCGCCGGGAAGTAGTTCTTCGGAACTGCACCGCCCACAACAATCTGTTCAAACTCATAAGCTTCATCCAGGTTACCGGAAGGTTCGAATGTCATCTTTACATGACCGTACTGTCCATGACCACCGGACTGTTTCTTATATTTCTTATCAATATCAGATTTTTTACGGATAGTTTCACGGAAAGCAACCTTCGGTTTGGAAATTTCTACGTTTACTTTATACTGTTCCTGCAATTTGCTGACGATCACATCAATATGCTGATCGCCCATACCGTAAAGCAATGTCTGATGATTTGCAGAATCATTGACGATCTTCATTGTAAGATCTTCCTGGCACATTTTAGACAATGCCTGAGAAATCTTATCCATATCCGCTTTATTTACAGCTTTGTACCGTTTGCATGTATACGGTGTGGAAATCTCCGGTTTACCATACATAACCGGTACTGCTTTGGTAGCCAGACTGTCGCCGGTACGCAGCTCATTTAATTTTGCCACAGCGCCAATATCTCCGGCATGAAGTTCTGTTACCTCCACAGGTCTGGAACCTTCCATTACATATAATTTACCCAGTTTCACTTCTACGTCCTGATCTACATCATAAAGTACGTCTCCTGATTTCACAACACCGGAGCAAACTTTCAACAGAGAATATTTTCCCAGGAACGGATCTACAATCGTTTTAAATACGGTAGCAGATTTTGCTTTTGTAAAATCATAATTTGCTTCAAAGATTTCACTGGTACTCTTAAGGATACCTGCCCGTTCTCTCTGGTTAGGACTTGGGAAATATCCGCAGATATCATCCAGAAGAATCTTTACACCCTGCAGATTTACAGGAGATCCCATACATACAGGAACAATACTTCCATCGCCTACGCACATAGCCAGCGCTGCAGAAATTTCAGCTACTGAGAATTCATCTCCTTCAAAATAACGGTCCATAAATTCTTCACTGGTCTCCGCAACTGCTTCCAGAAGAATCTCTCTGTATTTCTCTAAATATTCTTTAGAATAATCAGGAATCGGACACTCTTCTTTTCTATCTCTGTCGATATATCTACGACCTTTATTCTTAACAATATTGATATATCCCACGAACTTTTCATTTTCACGAATCGGCATATGAAGAGGTGCGATACGTTTTCCGTAAAGTTCCGTCAGATCTTCCACTACCTGACGATAACTTACATTGTCGATATCCATCTCTGTTACAAAAATCATACGAGGCAGTTTATATTTTTCGCACAACTCCCATGCTTTCTGTGTTCCCACCTGTACGCCGGCTTTACCGGAAACTACGATCACTGCTGCGTCAGCGGCAGCTACTGCTTCCTCTGCTTCTCCTACAAAATCGAAGAAACCAGGAGTATCTAAAATATTAATTTTTACTTTATCCCACTGGATTGGCACGGTTGAGGTACTGATTGAGAATTTACGTTTAATTTCCTCTTTATCAAAATCACTGATGGTATTTCCATCTGCTACCTTACCCAGTCGATTTGTAATACCTGAAAGATAAGCCATAGCTTCTGTCAGTGTAGTCTTTCCTGCTCCACCATGTCCAAGCAGCACTACATTTCTTATTCGGTCTGTTCTAAAAACGTCCATATGTAATACCTCCAAATTTTTTGTATGTATATATCTTACTAAAACTTTATGTATTTTTCAAGTAATTTATCAAATATTGACAATTATTTTCTGCATTTCTTTCCTTTTCATTGAATCATTTTCACTAATTTTTCGATAAATTCGAACAATTTTAGTCATTTTATCCTTTTTATGGCTTGTTTTTCGCTTTAAAGCGATAAATTATTGACTTTTTTCTTTCTCTGCTTTACAATAAAAACTATCGCAACAACTCAGTATCACCAGTACTGAAAACAGAAACATGTCAAATAAGAAATATGAGGATACGTATATGATTATAGTAATGAAACCAAATGCACCAGAAAGTGCGATTCAATCCATAACGCAAATCATCTGTTCCAAAGGTCTACAGACTCATTTGTCCCAGGGGGAACAGGTTACAATTATCGGTGTTGTGGGAGACAAAAGAAAACTTAACAACCAGAATATTGAAGTCATGCCTTATGTAGATAAAATTGTCCCCATCACAGAAAGTTACAAACTTACGAATAAGAAATTTCATCCCCAGGCTTCAAGAATCCAGGTAGGAAATTACGAAATCGGTCCTGACACACTGACTATCATGGCAGGTCCCTGTGCTGTAGAGACAGAAGATCAGCTTATGGAAATTGCCCGGGCAGTAAAAAAAGCCGGCGCCCAGTTTGTCCGTGGAGGAGCCTATAAACCAAGAACTTCTCCCTACTCTTTCCAGGGTCTGGAAGAAGAAGGTCTTCGTTATATGGAAGAAGCAAAAAAAGAGACTGGTCTGGCTACTATTTGTGAAGTAATCAGCGAAGAAGCGATTGAAGCTGCCGCCAAATACGTTGATATGATTCAGATTGGCGCACGGAATATGCAAAACTTTCAGCTTCTTAGAGAAGCTGGCCGTTCCGGTCTTCCCGTACTGTTAAAGAGAGGGTTGGCAGCCACCATCGATGAATGGCTCAATGCCGCAGAATATATTATGGCAGAAGGCAATTCCAATATTGTCCTTTGCGAACGGGGAATCCGTACTTACGAAACTACTACCCGAAACACACTGGATTTGAGCGCCGTTCCGGTGATTCGTTCCAAAACACATCTGCCTATTATCGTAGATCCCAGCCACGCTACAGGAGTGGCGGCTTATGTACCGCCACTGTCAAAAGCGGCTATTGCCTGCGGAGCAGATGGTTTAATGATTGAAGTTCATAATGATCCGGCTCATGCCCTGTCTGATGGGCCACAATCTCTTACTTTCTCACAATTTGACGAACTGATGAAAGAGATGAAAGCTTATATCCAATTGGCAGACAGGCAACTTCAGACAACACTGTGATAAAGAGAAAGGATTTATTTATCATGGAAGAACATTTTTGCGTTGGTTTTATTGGTTTGGGACTGATCGGCGGTTCCATCGCCAAATCTCTGAAGCGATTTTTCCCCCAGGTGGAAATCTGCGCCTACACCCGTACGGAAACCACCTTGGATCAGGCTGTGGCAGAAGGGGTGGTAGATATCAAATGCACAAAAGAAGACCCCTACTTTCAGAAATGTCGCTATATCTTCCTTTGCGCTCCTGTAAATGATAATATTGCCTATCTCTCCTGGCTAAAAGACCATATGGCTCCGGATTGTATCATTACGGATGTGGGAAGCGTAAAAGGAGAAATACATAAAGCTGTTCAGGAACTTCACCTGGATGGTAATTTTATCGGCGGTCATCCCATGGCTGGTTCCGAAAAAACAGGATATGAAAACGCCACTGACTTTCTTATAGAAAATGCTTATTATATCCTTACTCCCGGCGGTGAAATAGATATTCTTCGCCTTACAGATTTTATGGAACTGATTACTTCATTGGGGGCTATTCCTCTGGTACTCACCTGCGAGGAACACGACTATATTACAGCGGCTGTCAGTCACCTGCCTCATATCATCGCTTCTACCCTGGTGAACGCCATCCAGAAAATGGACACCCCTGAGGAAAATATGAAGCTGATTGCTGCCGGCGGCTTTAAAGACATTACTCGTATTGCCTCTTCCTCACCCACCATGTGGCAGCAGATCTGCCTGGAAAACAAAGAAATGATTTCCCGGGTATTAGATGAATACATTCGACTGATCGTTCAGGCAAAATGTTGGATAGACAACGAAGAAGCTTCCGATATTTATCAGCTTTTCAATAGTGCAAAAGATTATCGGGATTCTATCCCTTATTCTACCAAAGGCGCTTTAGAAAAAATATATGCCATTTACTGTGATATCTATGATGAAGCCGGTGGAATCGCAACAATCGCCACATTATTGGCAATGAATAATATAAATATTAAAAATATTGGAATCATTCATAACAGAGAATTTGAAGAGGGGGTTCTTCGCATTGAATTTTACGAGGAAGAAGCCTGTCTGAGAGCAGAAAAAGTTTTGATTGAGAGAAATTATAAAATACAAAAACCATAATCACAGGAGGAAACGGCTATGGAATTTCAGAAACCATCCTCCCCTTTGCGGGGAGAAATTACTGTCCCCGGAGACAAGTCCATTTCCCACCGGGCAGTTATGTTTGGCGCCATTTCACAGGGGACTACCCGGATTACCAATTTTTTACAGGGTGCAGATTGTCTTTCTACCATATCCTGTTTTCAAAAAATGGGAATTTCCATTGAAAATACATCTTCTGAAATACGTATCCATGGAAAGGGACTTCATGGACTTGCAGCTCCTGCCGATTATCTGGATGCAGGGAACAGTGGTACAACCACGCGATTGATCAGCGGAATTTTGGCAGGACAAAACTTTACTTCCTGTCTGACAGGAGACGAATCGATTCAAAGCCGCCCTATGGGACGAATCATCACTCCCCTTTCCCAGATGGGAGCTTCCATTGAAAGTATCCGGGGAAATAACTGTGCCCCTCTGAAAATTCAGGGACGCTCCCTTCATGGCATCCATTACCATTCACCTGTGGCGTCTGCTCAGGTAAAATCCTGTGTGCTTCTGGCAGGTCTCTACGGAGATGCTCCCACCAGCGTTACAGAACCCTTCCTTTCCAGGAATCACACAGAACTGATGCTGGCACATTTTGGCGCCAAGATTACTTCTCAGCAGACCACAGCCACCATACAGCCGGAACCCACACTATACGGAACTGACATTTCTGTTCCCGGAGACATCTCTTCTGCTGCTTATTTCATTGCCGCAGCCCTGTTGGTTCCCGGTTCCGAAGTTCTTATAAAGCATGTAGGGATTAATCCTACCAGAGATGGAATTCTTCGGGTATGCAAAGATATGGGAGCAGATATTCAGATTCTTTCCCCTTCTTTTGAGGGCGGAGAACCAACTGCAGATCTTCTGGTTCGTCACAGTTCCCTTCACGGCACTGTGATCGAGGGAGAACTGATTCCCACATTGATTGATGAAATTCCCATCATTGCCATACTGGCTGCCTGTGCACAGGGAACGACAGTCATCCGGAACGCAGAAGAACTGAAAGTGAAGGAATCCAATCGCTTACGCATTATGGTGGACGAATTAACTGCCATGGGTTGTGATATCGAAGAGACAGAAGACGGAATGATTATTCATGGAGGCAAACCACTGCAGGGAGCCATCATTGACAGCCGACTGGATCACCGAATTGCCATGTCTTTCGCTGTCGCCGGACTGGTAGCCGAAGGAACCACCCAACTGCTGCGGTCAGACTGCGTAAACATCTCCTATCCCAACTTCTATGAGGAGCTGAGGAAAATGATAATTTAAAAGAACTGCCGAGTTAGTGTTTTATAGACATAAATATCTATACAAATCCCTAACTCAGCAGTTCTTTTATTTCTTATCTCATCCCAGTTCCATAAAAATCCACAATATCATCGGCGTCATAATACACTTTATCCAACTCCACAACCTCCGGTTTCCCATTATGAATATCCACAATGGAAACCGAACAATTGGCAGGAACATGATCCAGCCAAAAACTATGTTCTCCCTCAATCATATGATACAGCAAAGCTCTACTGGCACACCCATGAGAGGCAATCAGAATGGTTTTATCCTGATATTCCGGTGTGGAAATAAGTTCCTCATAAAAATATTTGGTTCTCTCCAGAACCTGAAATATGGTTTCTCCTCCTGCCGGCGGCACATAGGAAAAAGGCTCCTTGAAAAAATTCGGAAAATCTTTAGATGGTATTTCATAATTATCCTTCCGACAACACAGACCTTCCCATTCTCCAAAAGTTATCTCCTGAATTCTCTCATCTGTAAGCAGCGGAACCTTTTTCCCGGCGCAGACAATCTTCGCCGTATCTACTGCCCGCTTCAGAGGACTGGAAATTGCAAGATCAAAGGAAATCTCTTTCATTCCCCCGGCAGTGACCTGGGCAAGACGGACGCCGTTTTCATTTAATTCAATATCCGCCCTGCCCTGCAGACGCCCCTGGGTATTCCAGACCGTTTCCCCGTGTCTGATAATATATAACCTCATATATTTTTCTCTCCCAAAGACAATTTACGTCTTTATCACTGACGAAGCTGAATTCCCAGACTTTCCAGACCATTGAGAATTTTCTTCATAGCGCTGGTTACTTCCGCTTCTTCTAATGTTTTTTCTTTAGAACGGAAAGTAATAGAATATGCTACAGATTTATATCCCTCCTGAATCTGGCTTCCCTCATAAATATCAAAGAGTTCATAATTTTCCAGGATTTTTCCGCCTCTTTGTGCGATCATATGCTCAATCTGACCTACCATAACCTCTTTAGGCACTACCATGGAAATGTCACGGTTTACAGCCGGGAATTTTGCAATTCCTTCATATTTTCTATCGAAAGTAGCATGTTTCACCACATTCAGAATATCCAATACTGCAACGTATGCTCTTGTACCAATTCCATAGGTATCGGCTACAGCCGGATGAACTTCTCCCAAATAACCAATCACATCACCCTCATAACAGATGAGCGCCTGGCGACCCGGATGGAGGAAAGTTTTACCTGCTTTTGGATCATAATCCACTTTCTTATGCATACCCACCTGATCGAAGAATTCTTCTACCACACCTTTCATGTCAAAGAAGTCCCCATCTCCATACATTCCCAGAGTAAACATCATACGTTCCTCAGGAAGTTCTTTCAAAGGCAGTTCTTTTGGAAGGTACACATTTCCCAGTTCATAAAGACGGACATTTTTATTTCTTCTGTTATAATTGGTTGCCAGAGAAGTCAGCATACCATTCAAAGAAACAGTTCTCATAATACTGAAATCTTCTCCCAGAGGATTGGAAATGGTAATTGCCTTTCTCAGTTCATCTCCCTCAGGAATCTGCAATTTATCAAATACCTTGGGACTTTCAAAAGAATAGCAATATCCCTGAGAAAATCCGCAGTATTCCGCCACATCTCTTGCCACCTCTTCAATCCGGAGTTTAAATGGCAATTTCCCTGTGGTAGCCTCTCCCTTCGGCAAAGTGGTAGGAATATTGTCATATCCGTAAAATCTTGCCACTTCCTCCGCAATATCTGCTGTACGGAAAATATCATGACGGAACGTAGGCGCTACGATCTCATTTGTATTTTCATCATATGCCAGTTCCACTTTTTCCAGATAAGAAAGCATCTGTTCTCTGGAAAGCTCTGTTCCCAGAAGATCATTGATTTTTTCCGGCTCAAAAAGAACTCTTACAGGTTCTTTTTTCTTACTGTACACATCTACCATACCGCCTACAACTTCTCCGGCTCCCAGTTCTTCCATCAACTGGCAGGCGCGGTCAATGGCTGCCTGAGCGTTATTCGGGTCCAGTCCCTTTTCAAACTTGCCGGAAGCATCTGTACGAAGTCCAATTCTTTTTGCAGACAGACGAATGTTCGGTCCGTCAAAGCAGGCTGCTTCAAACAATACGGTGTGCACATCATCTGTAATCATGGAATTTTCACCACCCATGATACCTGCAATACCTACCGGTTTTTCACCATCGCAGATCATCAGTACGTTTTCGTCCATGGTGCGTTCCTGACCGTCGAGAGTAACAAACTTCTCATTTTCTCTGGCACAACGAACTACGATTTCATGATTTGCAATCTTATCCAAATCGTATGCGTGCATGGGCTGACCGTACTCTTCCATTACATAATTGGTAATATCCACCAGATTATTGATAGGACGAATACCATTTGCAGCCAGACATCTCTGCATCCATTTAGGTGACGGACCGATTTTAATATTTTTTACAACCCTTGCACAATACCGTGTA
Source organism: Oliverpabstia sp. (assembly GCA_034114925.1). Lineage (GTDB taxonomy): Bacteria > Bacillota > Clostridia > Lachnospirales > Lachnospiraceae > Oliverpabstia. The sequence goes on along the minus strand of JAXEUM010000127.1, from coordinate 63,002 downwards.
CAAAGCTTGGTATCTTCCACACGTACCTTCACATAATCTTCCACATTTTCATTATTTCCTGTTTCTTTTACTACAGGAGGAACAAATTTTTTGCCAAAAGTAGCTGCTGCTTCTCTTGCAATACCCAACACACTGTAGCAATCTACACGGTTTGATGTGATCTCATATTCAAAAACTACGTCTTCCAGACCTAAGGCTTTGATGGCGCTTTCTCCTACAACTGCATCTTCCGGGAAAATATAAATTCCATATTCCGGCGCTTCCGGATACATTTCTCTTGTAGAACCCAGTTCTTCTATGGAACAGAGCATTCCATAAGAATCCACGCCTCTTAGTTTACCCTCTTTGATTTTCACTCCACCGGGAGTTTTTTTACCGTCATGTCCTCCGGCAACTCTTCCTCCTGGAAGTACCACAGGAACTTTATCTCCCTCTTTTACATTGGGAGCGCCGGTAACGATCTGAGTTACTTTATCCCCCACATTCACCTGACAGATAATCAATTTATCGGCATCCGGATGCTTTTCAATTTTTTCAATCTGACCAATTACAATATTTTCCAGATCTGCATCCAGCTTCTCATAGCCTTCCACCTTTGTTCCGGATAATGTCATAGCATCTGTATATTCCTGTGCTGTCACATCCAGATCCGGGACAAACATTTTAATCCATGATAATGATGTATTCATAATCCTCTTCCTCCTAGAACTGTTTTAAGAATCTGTAATCATTTTCATACAGAAGACGCATATCATCGATCTCGTATTTCAAAAGAGCAATTCTCTCCAGACCTACGCCAAAAGCAAATCCTGTGTATTCTTTCGGATCAATACCGCACATTTCCAGAACATGAGGATGAACCATACCGCAACCCAGAATCTCAATCCATCCGGAACCTTTACAGAAACGGCATCCAGCGCCTCCACACTTGAAGCAGGAAACATCCACTTCTGCGCTGGGTTCTGTAAATGGGAAATGGTGAGGACGGAATTTTGTCTTTGTCTCAGGACCAAATAATTCTTTTGCAAATTCTTCCAGAGTACCTTTCAAATCTGCAAAGGTAATATGTTTGTCAATAACCAGACCTTCGATCTGATGGAAAGACGGGGAGTGGGTAGCATCCACTTCATCCGAACGGAATACACGGCCCGGGGCAATCATACGAATGGGAAGTTTTCCCTCTTCCATGGTTCTTGCCTGCACAGGAGACGTCTGAGAACGCAGAAGAATACTGTCCGTGATAAAAAAGGTATCCTGCTCATCTCTTGCCGGATGATCTTCCGGTATATTCAGTTTTGTGAAGTTATAATCTGCATACTCTACTTCCGGACCTTCTACCACTTCATATCCCATACCGATGAAAATTCTTTCCACTTCCTCAAGGGCAATGGTATTGGGGTGGCGGTGTCCTACGTTCGCTTTTTTTGCCGGAAGTGTTACATCAATCACTTCTGCTGCCAGTTTTGCCTCTCTGATTTCTTTTTCCAGACGGCTCTTTGTCTCTTCCATCATCTTTTCGATGCTGGCACGGGCGTCATTTACCATCTGTCCCACCATAGGACGATCCTCCGGCGCCACATCCTTCATACCTTTCAATACAGAGGTAAGCTGCCCTTTTTTACCAAGGAAACTTACTCTGACATCATTTAATTTGTCCAGGGCATCTGACTGCTGAATTCTCTCAGAAGCCTCGTCCAGAATTGCCTGCAAAGTTTCTTTTATACTATTGCTCATGACCATTCTCCTTTTTCTTTTCTTATTCTGTGAAATATTTTGTGATCCCTTGTTTCTGTAATACAAAAAACCTCGTCTCTCTACAGTTACATAGAGGGACGAGGTATAATCTCGCGGTACCACCCTGATTCCCGGATATCTTCCGGACACTCTGGCTGAACTTAACGCGTTCTGACGCCATCCCCTACTATTATTTCAAGGATGAAGCTCCGGTGGGAATCTCAATATATATCTGAACTTAAAAGGGCTTGCAGCCGATGACCCTCTCTCTCTGAAAGAAAATATATATCTACTGACACCTTCACAGCATTTTTCTATCACCGTTTATTCTAACCATATTTTCACGGTCTGTCAAGTTTTTTATCCTGTTCCTCTTTATCTTCTTCATCCTCCTCTTTTACCTCATCATCACGAAAGCCCTCCAAAAACTCCCGATATTCCATCCGCAGTCTCTCGCTGGCCATTTGATGAAGCTTTCGAAACCGATCTTCAAAATACGCATTGATCTCTGCGCCGATCAAAATAATAAACATACAAAAATACATCCACAACAAAATCAGAATCAAAGTAGTCAGACTTCCATACATATTAGACAAACCATCGTACACATCAATATAAATGGAAAATCCAAGAGAAAATAAAGACCAGGCAACTGCTGAGCTTACTGCTCCGGGAATCTGATATTTTAAACTTGCTTTTCTATTGGGAAGAAATTTATAAATCATAAGAAAAATAAGTATCAGAATACAAACCGAAATCACCGTTCGCATTCCGATAATGTACGCTGTGATTCTTCCCAGCATAGGAACATATTTTGTAAGTAATTTCTGAATACTGTTACCAAATACCAACAATACCAGACTTCCGATTACCGCCACGATAAAAAACAGCGTGTAAATAGCAGAACGGATTCGTGTAACCAGATAATTTCTCGTTTCCTCCACGTGATAAATGGCATTCACCCCATCTGTAAGCGCTTTTATTCCTTTTCCCGCACTCCACAAGGTAAATACTGCTGATACTGGCACTACAGCCGTCCCTTTCGCATATACTTCCGAAATAATCCCCAAAAGAAAATTTCTGAATTCATCTGTATCCGGCATAATCTGAATCAGCATATCTGTAACAATTTTCTGATCTCTAATCGGTGGAATATACTGAATCAGCGTAATCAATAGCATTAGAAAAGGAATAAAGGATAACAAAATAAAATAGGCAGCCTGCGCTGCGAAAGCACCTACATGATCTTCCTTTAGGCGATCCATAAAACCAATCATGATTTTCAGATACTTTTTCATTCTATTTTCCTTTCTGAACATATTTTTATGATGCCAGGGTCAAAAGGTCATAAACCACGTTGTGCTTGCACATAAGTGGTTTTATGCCTTTATGACCCGCCCCAATATGAGGATAAAAGTGGGGCGAATGCCCCACGATATCCGAATTTGGGGCAGAATTGTGGAAGTGCGCAGCACGAAACAATTCGTCAGGCATCTATCTTATTATCCATATATCATACTATTTTTTCCCTTTTCCTGCAAGTTTTTCCCTATGATCAGCAACAGGAAATCTTCATTTTTTTACTTCTCCTATAGTTATATCTTTATAAAACATCTGAAGGATCTCTTTCCAGCTTCTTCCCATTTCTCCCAGATGTTTCGCTCCATTCTGGCTCATCCCCACTCCATGACCGTATCCTCCCCCGGTAATTGTAAAACCTGTTAAGTGTTCTTCTTCATATGCTCCATCAATCACAAAGTAACTGCTGGGCAAAATTTTCATATCTCCCCTTTCTTTTCCATCTCCGCACAGAATAGAGATATCTCCCGGCGAGAAGAATTCGCGTATATCATATTCATTACAAATCCTTTCTTTCCCATCTCCTCCTATCAAAGCCAGCTCCCTGACACTCCCTCCCTGCGAACGCTTTACTACCTGAAATTCCCGAAGTTCACCTATCTGAGGAAAGTATTCCTCGCATCTTGCCTGCAGCACCTCCACAGGAAATGTTATTTTCCAGCGATACCAGGGTTCTTCCTTTTCAAAATCATCCTCCTGGATTCCAAGGATAAACTGACGAAATTCCTCTTCTGTAAATCCATTCTTCCTGCTGCTCTCCTGCCCAGAAGCCATAGCTTCCACCGTTTTTTCGGACACTGAAATACTTTTCAGATAAGGCGCTGGCTTTTGCGTATCCCATACTTCATCTGTACTGGTATATCCACAGGAGGTGGAAAAGAAATATGCCTGCACCGGTTCTCCCTGACAGCACATGATCTGTCCCCGCGTATCCTCCACCGCCTGATCTGTGGATTCCTGACGGGCAATATTATGATACACCTGAAAAGAAACGGTATCATCCACATCAGCGCCGTAATCCTGTAATCTCCCCTCTTTTATTTGGCTGACGGCATACGTTCTGGCACAAACCGCCTGAGCTTTTAATGCTTCCATGGGATAACCGGAAGGCATTTCACTGGGAATCACATATTTCAGATAAGTCTCCAGATCCACCTCATTAATCAACTGAAACCCTCCCGGTACACACTGGAGCTCCAATATGCCTTCATACGCCGCCATACTCTGATTTTTTTCCAGAGTAGTAACTATAATTCCCTTCCCTTTTTCTTTTTCCTGTAATCGAATATATCCTTCTGTAAGAATATCTTTTATATTGATCTCTTCGTCAGGAGGAATCTCTTTTTCCAAATCTCCCGTAATCAGAATTCCTCCGGAAGATTTTAGTACCACATTCTCATGTACATACCCGGATTGTCTGTTATCCGTTAAAAGTACCCGGATTGCGGAAGGTATCTCTACAGAAACAGTCGACGCTTCTTCTGGTTTGTCTGTACCAGAAACCTGCCTTTCCTCTCTTTTCTCCTTTTTTTCTTTTTCTGGGATTTTCTGTTCTTTTTGTTCCTGTAAAATACGCTCTTCAAATTCCTGATATAAAAGTTTCTCTTTTCTCCCTAAAACAAGTAACAGTAACACGGTCATATAAACCAAAACTTTTACCAGACCCACATAATTCCATTCATTTCTGTCATTTTTCATCATAACCTAGTATATGTTTTTTTACAAAAATAATGCTCTGTACATCATAAAATGTACAGAGCATACTTGGTATAAAATAATTACAGATAAAACTTAAATACTGTTCTTGTATCGTATTTTTCTCCGGCTTTTAAGAATGGCTGCGCAAAATGAGAATCATTTACTGCATTAGGGCAATACTGAGATTCCAGACAGAATCCTGTCCGTTTTTCGTAAACCACTCCGTTTTTACCCTTCTCAGACTCTATGAAATTACCGGTATAAAACTGAACTGCAGGACAGTCCGTAAAGGCTTCCAGATGAATACCTGTCTTTTCGCAATATACTTTTGCCATCCAGTCCATCTTGCCCTCTTCTTTATCTAAAACAAAATTATGATCGTATCCGCCTGTAAGCTTCAACTGTTCAAAATCAGCATCGATTTCTTTTCCGATAGCCTTTGGCGCCGTAAAATCCATAGGCGTTCCTGCAACCGGAGCGATCTCACCGGTAGGAATAGATTTGGAATCAATCACAGGAGTATAAGAAGAAGCGTGAAGCTGTACAATCTGATCGTAAACCAGTCCGGAATCATCTCCGCCCAGGTTAAAATAACTGTGGTTTGTCATATTTGCCACGGTATCCTGATCACAGATTCCCTCGTAGTGAATATCCACACTGTTATCCTCTGTCAATGTGTAAGTCACGGTAATCTCAAAATTACCAGGAAATCCCTGTTCTCCATCGGGACTTGTATGATGGAAAGCCACACCGTTTTCAAAAGGACTGGCATCCCACATCATAAATTCAAAACCATCCGGACCACTGTGGAGATTATTTCCATTCTCATTTGGCGTCAACTGAATCTTTTCTCCATTTAATACAAACGATGCCTGATCGATACGATTTCCATTTCTGCCAATGGTGGAACCGAAATGAGGTGCATTTACCTGATAATCTTCTCCATGCTCATATCCCAGCACCACATCCTTATATTCTCCATCCTTGTCTTTCACTAAAACGCTTACCAAAATCGCTCCAAAGTCTGTAACCTTCATCACCATACCCTGATCGTTGGTTACCGTAAACAGAGAAATCTCCTGTCCATCCTTTGTTTTCCCAAAACTCTGTCTTTCTACGCTCATAAAAACCTCCCTTAACCATGAAAGAGAGCCATATAAATGACTCTCTTGTTTATCTTTCGTAGTCCCGGAATGCCGTTTGCCTTTTTTTGACGCCTAGCGGGTGCTAGGTGGGTGACCGCAATATCTCTTCTGCCTTCCGCTGCGTAATGACGGCCTGACATCCAATCAACAATATAGGAATCCCATAAACGTAAATGTAGGTTCAAAAATAAGGGGTATATCGAACATTCCAGGATACTTTCTTTTTTCTCTAGACCTATTATACATTAGTCTATGCACAAATTCAAGCTGAATATCATATTCCCAGAATTTTCTTTACGATTCCCGCCATCTCATCCACTTCTACTGTGGTATCATGAAGCACTTTGGCATCTCGGATTTCTTCAATGGCAGGAGGAACCGGAACATTGGAAATCTCTGAAAGCTCATCTACCAACTGAAAATCCTCCATACCTGCATATTTCTCCTGATCGATGGCCTCCATGACACTGCGGGTAAATTTATACGGGCTGGCTGTAGATGCAATCACCGTTTTTGTTGTATCGTGTGTATCCTTTTTATACTTTTCATAAACCGATGCTGCGACTGCGGTATGGGTATCGATCACATAGCCACATTCCTGATAAATTCTTCGAATAATGGCTGCCGTCTCTTCTTCGCTGGCATAATTCCCATAGAAATCACTTAACTGATCTCTCATCTCTTCTGTAATAGAATATTTTCCTGTAACAGTCAAAGCATCCATCAATTCCTTGGTTTTGGCAGAATCATTTCCCGCAATACGATAAATCAGTCGTTCCAGATTACTGGAAATCAGAATATCCATAGATGGAGATGTGGTTAAAAGAAACTCCCGGTTTCTGTCATATTCTCCAGTAGCAAAGAAATCATACAATACCTTATTATCATTAGATGCACAAATCAATTTTCCAATAGGCAGACCCATATTTTTGGCATAAAATGCAGCAAGAATATTTCCGAAATTACCTGTAGGAACAACTACATTGATCTTCTCTCCATCACTGATCTGACCATTTTTATATAACTGGGCATAGGCATACACATAATATACAATCTGAGGAACAAGACGCCCAATATTGATAGAATTGGCAGAGGAAAACTGATATCCTGCTTCTGCCAGCTCCTGCTTCATCTGAGCATCATTGAAAATCTTCTTTACCCCCGTCTGCGCATCATCAAAATTTCCATAAATAGAAACCACGTAAGTGTTCTTCCCTTTCTGGGTAACCATCTGTTTTTCCTGTATCGGACTGACGCCATCTTTGGGATAAAAAACAATAATCTTCGTTCCCGGCACATCAGCGAAACCAGCCATAGCTGCTTTTCCCGTATCTCCGGAAGTTGCTGTCAAAATTACAATATCATTCTTAATCTGGTTCTTTTTTGCAGATGTGGTAAGAAGATAAGGCAAAATAGACAGCGCCATATCTTTGAAAGCAATCGTTGCTCCATGAAACAATTCCAGAAAATAAGCCCCGTCTGCTTTGGTAAGCGGCGCGATCACCTCGGTATCAAACTTTTTATCATAAGCGCGCTGAATGCAGCTTCTTAACTCTTCTTCTGTAAAATCAGTCAGGAAACGACTCATTACCTGATAAGCCACCTCCTGATAGGACATTTTTGCCAGATCCTGGACAGGAATATCCAGTGACGGAATCTGATCCGGTACGTAAAGACCTCCGTCTTCAGACAACCCTTTCAAAATAGCACGAGATGCTGTTACTGCTGTGTTATCTCCTCTGGTACTTCTGTATAATACTTCCATCCTGTTCTCTCTCCTATCTGTTTATTCAGGAACCAATTGCTTCCCTACTGCACTTTTATGTATTAAATCACTATAGTATATGATTATAGCACAGCTCTTTTTCCATGGCAATCCTAAAACAATTTATTTCTGTTCCATCCTTATTCATGAATCTCCAGTGGCAATCCGTCAGGATCATGGAAAAATGTCATTTTCTTCCCGGTATAATCATCCAACCGCACTGGCTCCGTCTCAATACCTTTTTCATTCAACTCTTTCACCGTATCATCTACACTTTCAACTTTAAATGCCAGATGTCTTAGCCCCAGCGCTTCTGGATAATTTACACGAGCCGGAGCATTTTTTATGATAAAAAGTTCTATTTCTTGCTGTCCAAATGCCAAATCCAGCTTATAATCGTCACGCTCTTTCCGATAATTTTCTCTGATTATCTGAAACCCAAGTAAATCCACATAGAAGTGTTTTGAACTTTCATAATCACTCCCTATGATTGCAATATGATGAATCGTATTAAACATACTTTCGCCCTCCCGTTTTCTTTGTATTGTTATACATCTCATTTATATTTTATTTTCTCTCTGCATTGAAATACATATTGACCTGTGTGATTCCGGTTTGGGTTGATAATTATCATATGTTGCATTCTACATCTTGTCAAGATAATCCTATGCACTATTTACCGTGAATCCTTCATAGATTTTATTCATATATTAAATAATTACACGCCCTGTTTACAGTCTAATATAGAATTCCTCTGTCTTAAATTATTTTATGCTTGATTTGATTACTGAATCAGTAAGACACGTTTTAAACAAGTTTTAATGATCCCCATGCCGTATAGACATGGGGCAGATATGTTCGACAATAGTCTATTACCAAATTTTATTTTTATGAATTGAAATGATTTTCTGTTTCTTCTTCAAATGCAGATATGGAATCAGCCCTGGTAACCATCTTGTGTAGAATCTTCAGCTTTGCAAGATTCTCCAGTTTCTCAATTCTATTTTTCAATTTCTCAGGAATCTCTCCCAGTTTTTCCAGGAGTTCAAAAATATCTTCTTTTTTTGCTTCCAGTCTGCCTTCTTGCCTTCCTTCCTGCTTTTCCTCTTTCAACATTTCTTCGAAAATCATATAGCGCTCTCCCATCTGGCGGTCTGTCTTGATCCTGCGGATTGTTTCCTGGAACTGCCGGACCAGTTCATCCTGGAAATCCCCTTCGCTTTCTTCCGAATCAGCCGTTACAAACTTCAGGAACCTGACAAGTCCCTCCGACACTTCCGTTTCATTTCTTCCCCGGGTGTTCAGAAAGATGGTACAGCTTCCATCCTCTAATTTCACTTTCCTGTCTTCCTGACATTCATTTCGGAATGTATAGCAGTAAAGTCCCTGTCCAAAGGGATCAAAATCACATACGAAGATCACAAAGGTATCTGGGATTGTCTCATACTCTTCTCCTTACTCACCACCACACGGGCGATTGGAAATCCCAATACCATCTCCAGAAAACCTTTACAGTTTTCCTCCACTCGCATGGCTGCACCAAAAAGAAAGTTATCCTTGATCGTCAGGTCCTGTAATGTTTTTCGTTTCTTCATGTTTCCTCCTGTTCTGCAGAGGAATCTTATAGAAAGAATATAACATATTTCTAAGTCAGCAACCACCAGTTCAACTGGTGGTTTGTTATTAGCCCTCCAAAGGGCTATGTTACTGCTCACCCCGAAGGGCGGTGTCGCAAGCATTCTTACTGGTTCGCTTACAATGCGATACTTCTTGAATCTGCTTTTCTCGATTCCTCTGCTTGCTCTTTTATATACTTCTGTACTGCTTTATCGGTTATATTACCAATTGTTTCCACGTAATATCCTCTTGCCCAAAATGCTTTATCCCGTTTGCTCTGTAACTCTGGATGCCTGTCATATAGCATTAATGTACTCTTCCCTTTTAAGTATCCCATAAAATTTGAAATACTGTATTTAGGCGGGATTGCTACGCTTAAATGTACATGATCTCTACACACTGCTCCTGCTATTATTTCTACATCCCGATATTTGCATAATACACTTATGATTTCTCTCACATCTTCTCTTACTTTTCCATATTATACTTTCTTTCTGTATTTTGGAATGAATACGATATGATACTGGCATTTCCAGCGAGTATGTGATATGCTTCTATTGTCCATTTGGACCACCTCCTATGTTTTTTGAGTTTGGCTTGCGACACCATTCTCACTATAACATAGGAGGTTTTCTTTTGATAGCCTTACCGCTTCCGCTTACTCCATTCTCCCCAGCATAGCTGGGGGATTAGGCCTTTCATTCAAAGAACTACAGAAAAATTATAATAAAATGTAATCAGAACAGCAGCATGGAAAAATAAGCAGTAGTAAAATCAATTTTCCCATAGGAATCTCTCGTGAAATTCTCAAATTATAAGTAACACATTCGCAAACCAACCAAAAATCCATGATTTTTTCGTTGTTTTGCGAATAGATATGGATGATAAAAGGAAAATTTCCTCCGACTCCACAATGTATCTACCACACCAGCTCGCAATCCCACACATCCACAAGACTATTCTGAAATACTGCCTTTAATCTGTTCTGTACATCCTCTTTTGTCACGCCTTTTTTCAGGATTACCTGCAAAAATCCACCACCGCCTGCTCCGCAGACCAGTCTTCCATCGATCATAGAATCAATACTGCTGAAAATCTGATCAATCAACGTATTTGTACTGCCCTGATCGACTTTCCGGCTTAACTCCCAATGATAATCCAGCAATTTTGCAAATTCATCTACATTTCCCCGTTCCAATTCAAAACGCATCAATGCGGCAACTCTTTGAATCTCATTCAATGCAAATAGACTATCCGGTTCATTCCCCACATAACGGCCAATCACATCCCGAAGAAGATTTCTCGCCAGCCTTCTCTGCCCGGTGTAAATCAATGCAAAGCGATCATTCAACTCTTTTTTCGTCTCTTCGCTCAATTCAATATGACTCACCTTGAGATTCTGTTCCACCCCCGGCACAGAAGTAATCATTTTCAAGCCAGGAGTAACGCCACCCACCTGATCCTGCCAGCCGCCGCCGGTAGACATAATCTGCTCCATAGCAAGCACATGGCTGTACAGATCTTCTTCTGTATAGGAAACCCCCATAAATTCAAACACCGCTTTTACACAGGCTGCGGAAAGAATCGAAGAAGTTCCCAATCCGGAACCTTTCGGAACATTGGTGACCTCGCTGTGCATGACAAATCCGCCGCCTAAACGTTCCAGGATTTCTCGCAGTTCATATCCCTCTCTTGGAATAATCCCACAAGCCAACAGACAGGCTTTCTGCAGCGCAAATGGATCAAAAGGATCTCCGGTTGCCTGCAACGGTTCTATGGTATCAAATTCTCCATGTACATCCATATCCCGGCTGTCAAATACAATTTTATATTCCGGTATTTTTTCCAGTGTAACTTCCACCGGTTTTTCTTTATTTAACAAAATCGCCACATTCAAAACCGAACCGCCATGTTCATTACAATAAGGCGGCGTATCGCTCCATCCGCCTCCCCAGTTCACACGAAGAGGAAGTTTTACCGTATGACGATCACATACAATTTTCGCATTGGGATTGTATTTTAAATTTCTAATCGTAGATTCCAAAATCGTGGACTGAATCGTACGAAAACATTCCTGAATCATCTCTTCCGACTCCAAAACTGTTCCCAGATAATAATTCAACCGCATTTTGTCACTGAAATCAGAGGATCGTAAACGCTTTTTCAGCCATTCCTTCTGTATTCCGGTAAGCTCCGGCAAATGTTTCATCTGTCTTGCCGGAATTTGAGAACGGATTGCCTTCGTAATTTCATCCATCTGCACCAGTTCCCGCATCCGCTTATCCCATGCAATAATCGCATCTGGGTCTGCCGCCTGAAATCCGGAACACAGAGATTTCCGGGAAGAATTTTTCCAGTTTTCCAGTTTTTCATCATGCCGCGCATCCCCGGAAGAAATTCTTCCCGATGTCAGCTCGTATACATCCAATGCAGCTGCGACCGCCTCTTTGATTGTATCCTTCTCCGGATACAAGTCCGCTGCCCACAACGTATGAGGTTCATTCTCCCAAAGATTTACCCCCAGCTGCACACTAATCTCATCCAGATTTCTGCCAAAAAGTTTATTTTCTTTCGGATTGTCCTCCACACCATACATCCGCACGACAAATTTTCCATTTCTCTGCTTTAAGCCGTGAAGTACCACATGATCAGGAATCTTCTCATCATGAATATCAATATAAGAAAGCACCACATTTTTTCCTATATTCGCCTTACTGTGTACGAAAGAAACTTCCAAATAACAATTCTCCCCTATCGTCGCACAACTGCTCAACACACTGTTATATCCAGCGCAATATTCCTGTTTCATACTGCTGCCTACCTGACGGCTCCAACCCAGATTTTCATATTCTTCCACGCCGCCGCTCATCAGCTGTAAAATCTCTCTGGTTGTTCCAAAATGAATAAATTTTGCCGGAGCAAGACGAAGTAATTTCAGACGATAGGGGCGAAGAGCCTCCCATACCCTCGTACGCGCCTCCTGCAATTCCTCACAAAATTCGCCTTCCGGTTTCTCCTTATAAAACTGCTCCAACGTAGAATCCGCAGCTAACGGGTACAGAAAATCCCCATACAAAGATAAGCGAACCTTTTCATTGACATATTTTTCGTACAACTCTTCCGAAGAAATCAGACCATACAGAGAACTCAACATCTCGCTGGAAAAAATAACTGCCCCCGTATCAATGTCCACACAGTCATTTTCATTTACTGCTCCGTAAGTTCTCAAAGTCTCTACCGTCTGCTTATGTAAAAATTTTCTGACCGTGCCATCTTCTCCATTCAAAAAGACACCATGATTCTTTCCGGTTTCCACATTTTCCTTAAAAGAAATGGCAGCCGCCCCTCTTCCACTGTAATCAATCTGAAGAGGATTAAACAAAAGAAGAACATCTCCGGAAAGAAGGAGCATACCTTCCCGAATTCTGGATGGAACCGAACTCATGCAGATCAAAAATTCATCAAACAAAGTGGAGGTTTTTCCATTTGGCAGCTTGTGAGGTACCGGACTGAATAATTTTCCCAATGCGGAATACTGAGGTACACGCTTACTGTCCCCACCTGAATGGATCACCAGCACCCGAAGATTCTGAAAATCCCCTTCCTGCTCATGAAGATATTTGATTACCGATAAAGTAGCTCCACCGGAACCCACCCGTTTTCCGTCACGGTCAGGAATCACTGCAAACTTTGTTCTTGCCGGAAGAAAATCCGAACGCTCCGCAATCTGCTTTTGAAACCCTTCCGCCTGCTGTTCATTCGACGCCGTCAAAACAATATAATCCCAACATGGGAAATTGTGCGATTTGATCGACCGGTTATAATCATCCCAACAATCCTGATAAGACTGAGACAAAAATAACGAAAATAAATTTTTCATAATATAGTTCCTTCCTCTTTTGAATCAAATTTTTCTAAATCAATGTAAAATTTCTTGCAATTTTTAATGGTGGATTCCTATCCAGAAGTAACACATCCTACTTTTCACATAACCACTTTGTACACATCATCATAGCCAATCTAATCTTCTACCATTGTTGTTCACAGTTCAATTCTTCCGCCATTTCAAAGAAATTGTTCACATGGAATTTAAAATTGACAGAGACTGATTTTCACATTAATCTATATGATTCAAGCTATTCTTTAAGAAATTTAAATCCACCTATAATGTTTCAAATCTATCAATATTCTGCTGTTACCTTTGCCATATTTTCGTTAAATCTATCCTACCTCTTATTTTGAATTTAACCAACTACATACAATAAATCCCATAGAATGAAAAACTGGTTCTATAACAGTTTTATAGACTTCATCTTTCATGATTTTTAATACAATAAAGTATGCACATGCGCTAAATACAATAGATACAATAACTCTAAGAATTATGTTACTTATGAAACAATTTACAGAAACACAAATAAGTGCAATTGGTATGCCCGCAACAAAGTATCTCATAATAACCTTAAATAGAGAAACATAATTTATATATTCTCTGCTCATTAGAGCACAGAATATAAAAACAGAGATTTCAGCTAAAACCGTTCCTACAGCGGCGCCATCTTGTTTCAATATTTTTATTAATATACTATTCGCAGTCAAATTAACAATTGCCCCAATAATTGTTCCCATCAAAGCTATGCGTTCTTTTTTCAATGGCATAAAGATTTGATATACAATAAAACCATTTAAAGCTGAGAATACCATGCCAAACACAAGAATCTTCAATGTTAATCTAGCTGGCATATACTCATCTCCACAAAAAATGCTAATAGCATCTCCGCTTAAAAAAAATATTCCTATCATAAGAGGAACACAAACACACAAAAGTATTCTTGAAGACTTTAAATTAAGTTTTTCGAATTCAGCTTCCGTTTTCTTGTTGCTCAAATAGAATGATAATCTGGGAAGCAAAATTACTCGAAGAGATGAAATCAATGTAGTGACTGTAACAACCAATTTATTTGAGGCCGAATAAATACCAGAAGCGTAATCTCCAGCCATATAACCGACCATAGTAACATCCATATTAAGGTAGATTTGCGAAGCCAATGTAGTCATAAATACGGTGGATATCGCTGTAAGATGTTTTTTTATTTCATATGTGCCATTTTTATTTTCAAAAAAGTGAATATATTTTCTTGAATGAAAAAAATTGAACAGATTAGAGCCAACTGTTGCGACAACTGTAATTAGAACATATTTTACCGAATCTTTTTTACTCTTAACAAGTAAGAAGAGCAGGCACAAAGAAATTATCTGAACTAAGATTGCACGGACTGTTATGTAAAAATAATCTTCAAAAATACTATACACCCACTCTACTCCAATAAGTGTAAAAGGAACCATTAAGAAAAAAACACAAAGAAAGTTTTTATAGGCAGCAAACTTTGGAATATTTATAACAATTAATGCACTAATTGACGCAACAGCTGTACTGCAAATATTTATAATGAACATTTCAGTTGCAAATTTATCAATAATTTTTTTCTTTTCTCGTATTCTTGCTCCCTCTCTAATTGCATAATTGCTTATGCCAAATGAACTAATAAGTGTAAAATATGTAATAATAGATTTAGAATAGTTAATTGCCCCCATTTCATTTACGCCTAATACTCTTGCTGCATATGTAAATGTAATGAGAGGAAAGATTATAGACATCAACTGTTTTACAAAATATAACAAAAAATTCTTTTTTAATGATTTTTTCATTTCTTCAATTTCCTTATCTATACATTATGGACTTACATTTTCTGATTTTATAAACATAGTAACCGTTTTGCTCATTTCACATAATCTTATAATCTTCTTCGTTTAGAAAAACTGGCATTCATTATAAGAATAAGTACAAATCTTATAATTGCACGTTTCGTAAACAGCAAACTTAAATTCCCAATTCTAAAAAATTCATACAAATTCAAACTATATAACAAGCAAATTGAAGCACAGAAATAACTGGAGTTTTTGATCGATTTATATAGTGTGCTATATGTTACTGCAAACAAATATGCAACAAGAATTCCAAAAAGCATAGCTCCTGCATAGCCAAAAAACGAAACAAATACTGTCCAATATCCCCCATAAAAACGGGTATGCCCTGACAGATAACTATTTGCAATATTATAAGGTGCAACCATATACATAATTCTTCCTAATCCAATAGTTCCATCATACACAGACACATCTAGTAGCGCTGCCTTTAATTCACGAATCGCTTGATCAAAGTCACCAAAAAACTGTTTTGTTTCTACAAGAACACGATCAATTCCCCACCAAGTATGTCCCTGTAGTGCCAGAGTTCTTGATAACATAGCATCAAATGCATTATCACTTTTGGTAAACGCCATCAAATACTCCAATTTAGAAGATTTAATATAGCCCAGTTGATAAACACATAAAAACGCTATCAAAAAAATACCACCAGCAATAACAATTTGCTTAATCTGCATATGATGACCTTGTTTTATATTTTTAGTTAACAAAATCAACTTGTATAGAAAAAAGCAAAATACAAGTGTATATATTCCATAAAACTTTTCCCCTACGGCAACTTTTGAAAACACTGCCATAAAAAACATAGTAATAGCTAACCTTCTCTTACTCTGACTGTTTTTCAAATCAAATGCATATATTCCAAGAATAAAGACTGACAGTTTTAAATAAGCAGCACCAAATTCACCTGCAAGGGGAAGTTTAGAATAGTTAGAATAAAAATTTCCTTTCGTTATATTAGAATTTGTAAAAACATTTCCCGAAATAAGAACATTCACAAAAACATATACACATATCAATGAAGCCCCAAAAAGCAACGCGTCTTTCGGCGCACGCATTTCGCCAATGCGTAACATATACACATCTTTAGTACGTATTCTTCTATCTAGAAAAACCGGAGCACATATACAGAATGGCAAAACCACAAGAAGAAATCTAACAGTTGCCCCTGTTGCATACGAATAATCAGCAATTTCTGATATATATGTACCATGTTCTATATAAATAATCGACGCAAGTATCCATGCAAGCTCAAAAATATATAAAAGTAAAAATGGAATAGCTTTAGGATGTCTTGAATATAAATAATTACAGTAGACAATCAGTAAAACAAAAACAAAAGTAAATCCTATTACAAGCACTTATGATCCTCCTTAAAGTCCTATCTTTTTATCCGTATTTTTGAAAATGCATAATATTAACTTAGATTAAGCTGATTATAAACATCTAATAGCACTTGAGAAGATTTAATTATGTTTGAATAAATGAACTCCCACTTTTCCTTGGTTTTTTTTACAACTGAATCTGTTGAAGCAT
Organism: Oliverpabstia sp.; assembly: GCA_034114925.1. Lineage (GTDB taxonomy): Bacteria > Bacillota > Clostridia > Lachnospirales > Lachnospiraceae > Oliverpabstia. The sequence continues at coordinate 46,379 of JAXEUM010000127.1, read as the reverse complement.
CTTCCTTATGAAATACGCACAATTCTGGTGAATAAACTATCTTCATTTTCATCTTTTCCATTTCGGCATGTAATATATACTCTTCTTTATACATGAAAGTATTTGGATTCAAACCATCTCTCTTCCTAATAAATAAAGGTGAAAAAATCAAAAAAGCTCCGTGAAGCGTACAACCTTCATGATATTCTAGAGAATTAGTCATTTTCCGAGGTTTTCTTTTCAGGACATGTTTTATTACAGATGCAGTATTATACAAATTTAATAATCCATATCTGTTCAAGTTTCTATGAAAATGCGCATCATTAATCTGGTAAAGGATTTCCTTCTTAGAAACTCTTGCCAAGGTGATCGGATTACTGTCAAACTTACCATCTGCATTAAGAATAAGTGGTCCCAAAACTCCAAATTCAAATGAGGAATATTCTCGTTCTATCTTTTGGTAAAAATTATCAGTTATTAGCACAATATCATTATTAGATAACACAATAAAGTTAGGTGAAAAATGTTTCTTTGCCCACATATAGCCCAGATTATTGCCTTTAGCAAATCCGAGATTTTCTTCACTTAATATAACAACAATCTTTTTATCACTTTGATATTTTTTCTGGAGTACACGACCGCTCTGATCGGGTGACGCATTATCTACGATTATAATTTTGTACTCTTCTATTCCTATCTTATTCTTTATAGATTCAACGCACTTTATTGTATCTTCCATTGCTTGATAATGCAAAACAACCAACGCAATTTTAGTATCACTCATCGCATCTCCTCCCTCACTATTGATAACGTCTATTCAGTATATATTTTAACACCCCTTTTAATGGGCAAAGAATATTCTGAATACTAAATAGTCTTACTTTTACTGCTACTTTATATTTTTCAAACCCATACTTGAACTCTCCAATCATAAATGAAGCATTAACTATCGCATTAAGTCTATAGTTATACAAATACGGATCCTCCTTGTAATACTCCATATACTTAATCGTAAAATAATCCCATCCTTGTTTTCTTTTACTTGTGTTTGTTGTAATACAATCATTAGAAAAATGACGTATGGTAAGTGGTCGATCAACATATACAACTGGATATTTCAATGTAATTCTCATCCACATATCATAATCCTGAGACGAAAGAAGTTTTTCATCAAACATTCCGCAGTCATCAAAACATTCTCTTCGAATCATTGGCATAGAAGTTCCACTTATAAGATTTTTACACAACATTTCTCGCTTGATATACCCACTTTTATCACCCCTAGAGACAACTTTCCCAGCGCAAGGTTCCCCCAAATAGAAAGAAGAATATACCAATCCTGTATCTTCTTTAAACGCACTAAGCATAGTTTCTACCTTATCTGACATCCATTCATCATCATCATCCAAAAGTGCAACATACTCTCCCGTTCCTCTCCTTATTCCAGTATTTCTAGCAGCACATGCACCCTTATTTTTTTCATGACAAACAAATACAACTCTAGAATCTTCTAAATTTTCTATTGCTTTTTTTAGCCGTCGAGACAATTTCTCATCTTCAGGGTAATCGTTAACTATAAAAAGCTCTATATTTTCATATGTTTGCTGTAAAACACTTTTTGCTGCTCTAACAACAATCTCTGGTTCTCTCCTATATGTTGTAATTACTGCAGTTACTAAAGGTTTATTTTCCAACATTTTTTCACCTCATCGTATTGATTTCATTTTTTCTAATAAACCTACCTTATAAAAGATAGGTTTTAGCACGCTTTTAATTTTTCCTTTAATACCTAAAGGAATGTACTTATTAACAAGTTCTTTTGGAGTCATATCTACTATATCATCAAACCAAGACTCTCGCCTTTCAGGAACTGAAGGGCATGTAATCAGCATAGATGGTTGGTGACCTCCATTGATGTTGAGTGCTTCATCTATCCTCACTGGTTGCTTATCAATTAGATTTTCTATTTGTTCTAACACCTTTTTTGCCTTATCCGTATGGGATAGTACAATTGAGCATCCATTTGCTGATTTGTATACTTCTGACAGATTACTTGTGTCCCAAAAATCACCTATTGAAAAGTCTGATACATGATTTATGGATTTAAAAACACATGCATAACATGATGGTCTGTATATATAGTTTTTCGAAAATGCGGACCAATACAAATCATCATCGTGCCCTTTATGGATACTCTTACCATTTTCAAAATATACAGCAAGACATGCGCTATTATATCCGTAAGTCTTCTCCCTAAATCTAACTTCTTTTATCTTTGACTTCATCTTCCTTGAAATATACTGAACATATTTTTCCCAATAAAGTGGAGAACCAACACCATGACAAAAAACATCCACTGTCAGTAGTTTTTCATATTCTTTACCAAGATATGACTTTAATCCAGCAACTTGACATGGAGTTCCTGTATATAAAACAATTCTACCTTGGCATAATTCTTCCTTAACTTTCTTATATACACCCACTTGATCCGACTGCACATATTTTGACCGTCGCATCTTCTCAATATCTATTTCATTTTCTGCAAAAGCATGAACTACATTTTGATTTTCATCCAATATTACACCGCATACTGTTCCGTTTTGTTCAAGAACATATTGTGCCAGGGCTGTAAATATCCCCCCGCTAGTACTCTGCTCCCTTATTCTGTTATCCTTTAGAAAACAAACATAAGTTTCTGGCAAATACTTCGCAGTTTCAATCGCCTTTCGATTTACTTCGTATTTATCACCCTCAAGCGAAGCAACCACTTTCTCTTTTCCTACAATTGGACACTTTTTCTCGCAAATATGACAATCAATACATTTTTCTTTATCTACAAAAGGGTATTGAAATCCTTCATTATCTTTCTTCATTGTGATACATTGCTTTGGACAAGCTGATGCACATGCCGTACATCCACAACAATCATTTTTATTTTTTATTTCAATCATTTTGAGCTCCTTACGGAATCTAATGCATCAAATAAATATTCTGCTGATTCTCTACGCACTTTTTCTAGATTTACTTTTGCCATCGTAAAATCAGGAATATTCAAATCTTTATCCGTAATTTCATGTTCGGCTGTATACATCCGTTCTTCCATTCCAATTAATTGCAAATAAGAATACAACCTAGAATTAGTTGAGTCTGCTCCATCGCCAGAATATCTACTAAAAGTAAAAAATGGTCTTTCATATAAAGTTGAAAACACCAATCCATGAAAAGAATCCGTGCATACATACGATGCATTACTAATTAAATTGACAAACTGAAGTGGACCAACACTCTCTGGAACGAAATCCCCAAATTCCTGATCAGCTTTGACGAATTCATCTACATGCGGAATAGCTACTAATTTCAGTCCCGTTTTCTGTGCCAATCTCTGTGCAAAAGCTCTATACAATGAATTTGCACTAATAAAATAACAAAATATATAGTTGTCTTTGATAATCCGTTTCCCCTTATTATTATCCCATACAACTCTATCAATCAGAATCGTAGGATCTACAACCCGTTTAACTATACGTCCTGTCAGCTCCTTTACAATCCTTACACCATCACTCTCGCGAACAGAAATGTAATCTATTCGTTTCAAGTATTCTTGTGTTTGTATCTTTTGTTTCTCTGGAATTTTTGCGACACCAAAACTCGGAGCGTATGTAATCTTCACTTTGTCCTCTGGAATAAATGTCATTGTATAGAAATCTCCACCTAAATTCATAGGATTCCACACTTGATCACTTCCCAATACAAAGCAATCATAATTCTTCGTTCCTTCAATCAATCGATTTCTTCCCTCATAAACTTTAGAAAAATGCAAATTGTTTTTAATAAATTCCGAAAACGCTTTCTCTCGACTTACAAGAACTGCATCATACATTTTTTTGTGAAAACATTTGCAATATATTGATTTCCACTTCATTTTAACTGTTGCTCTAAGAAGCGGAATATAAAAGAGCCTCTTTGCTTGCTGAAATATATTGTTTTTTTTATAAAAGATTATTTCAACCTCATTCCCTGCATCTTTAAGCACTGTTTGAAGAGCATATGCTTGCAGAATACTTCCATAATTATGATTATAAACAGATAATAATCCTATTTTTTTCATTTCATTCCCTCTAAATCCAAAATCAATTCACCCATCTTTTTATAATCCATTTCCTCAAAAAATTTAGCCTTATCATATCCCGACAAGATTTCGTGACTAAATGGACAATCACTTGCAATAATATATGTGCCTGACATCCTCGCTTCTAACAATGGCAACCCAAATGATTCCACATAAGAAGGAAAGAGCAAAACTGATTTAGCATACATTTCAAATACTTTTTCACGAGATATCTGGCCTTCAAACATCACATTCAGCTGATGACTCTGTGCGTATTCAAACAACGCTCTTGTCAATTCATTCTCGTCTGGCTTAATTGTCAACATAACACTATAGTCTTTTAAACCTCTATTTTTTGCATAATTTAACGCTTTCAGCATTGTCATATGATTTTTATACGAGAACGCAGTTGCTGGATAGAAAAAAGAATGTCTATTTTTTATCGAATCCACATATGTTCCAATACAATTCGTTGAAATATCAGGTTGAAGAATAATTACCTTTTCTTTATCAACTTTTGCTTTTTTTACAAGTGCCTCTTTCATCCAATGAGTTTGAACAATCGTGAACTTAACTTTCCGTAACGAGCGGAAAATACTTTTACTCACTATATTCTGATAAAGCCACAGTTTCTTTCCATCTGCACGAACAGTAAACCTATGATCTGTAAGAACAAAGGGTAAATGTAAATATACAACTTGCTCTTTGTTGAAGCATCCTACTCCTTTGTTTTGAAGCGAAAATATTTGATCTGGATTAAGGTTTCGGATCAGTTTTTTTGTTGTTACAGTGTCAAAATAATATCTGAATCCCCAGTTTTTTTTCACCCATGGAAAACGGAGTACTATTATGTTATCCGTTTCTTCATACTCTGGAGTACTAACAATAAAAATCCACCTAATGCTTTTATCTGGATATGACTTTATCTGACGATACAAATCATCTAAGATAGCCAAAGCACCCGATTCACTAGCATGTACATCATAAATCATTACTGTTGAATTCGGTTCTGGATTCAATATGTTAATCAACGACTGTTTCTCTTTCATCTTATTTTCCCTCATATTTTTTCATCCACGCAAGTGTTGCCTTTGTTCCTTCCAATCTTGTAAAAGGCATATCTGGAGCTATCTCATATGTATTACTCATATCGTTCACACCATCATTTGTCATATTTCCAAACCTAAACGACTGCATTGGAAAATGAATTCCAAATAAGCCAAGAAAATCTCCAAATTTTGCGAGCACTTTTACAAACCATACAGGCATCGTTGGAACTTTAAAGCCCAATTCATTCGCAATTTCATCAGCCCAGTCATTAATTTCATAGGATGGTTCATCTCCAATATAAAATACCTTATCGTTTTTATCTGGTGTCTCCGTGAATAGCAACTGCTCAATCTGATAAATCGCATTTCCAATGTATCCATATGTCTTGTGACATTTAATATTTCCAATATGGAAATACATTCTTCTCATGACCATATCAAAAAAATTACGGTAAGGTGTTCCAAACCAAGGTCCCCATATAGAAGTAGGGCGAATAATACACCAATCACATTGTGGTTCATTATTCCACACACTGATTTCTGTTTCAACCTTACTTTCTCCGTATTTAGTATGCGGACAGTAATCATGCTGATTCTTAATCTTATATCCATTACGGGTTACAAATTTAGACGATGTTATAATAACCTTTTTTAGATTATGACACTTATGAACAATTTTCATCAGATTCTTAACACCAGAAATATTCGCATCGTACGCTTCAAGCGTTTTGCCATTTAAATCGGTACGCGCAGCAAGATGAACAATATAATCCGGATCAAACTCTAACACAGCATTCTCAAAATAACTCGTATTTTGTTATATCAACATTTTTCCAAAACCTTTCTCTTCCTTTAATCTTCGGTTTGTTAAAATCAATATTAATAACTTCATAACCTTTAGATTTAAAATGTTCAAGTAAATTAGTTCCTATAAATCCAGATGCTCCAGTAATAAGTATTCTATTCATCTATTTCCTCCAAATTATTCATCTATTCCATTTATCATCGTTTCGTATCACTTTTTCATTCAAACTTTTACTATCATACATTCCAGCCACTATAACATTACAACAATTTCAACGTTACATTCTCCATTTGATCCAATATAACAACACCCTCTGTGCCTAAAATATAGCATTGTCTTTCACATGCAATCGATACCCTGTCAATTGGTTGTATGTTCCAACATAGTTAAACTCTATGTCTCTTTCGTAGCTTTATACATCCTAAGAATGTAGCCAAAAGAGTATTTATCCCTCTAATATTTTTCAATAGGTACGATAGACACACGCATTTCGCTATTTTCCTCGAATAGAATACCCTTTCTTATTTTACTAATGCCTCTTCTTTGCTTCTTTATAGAATTTTCTCAGAATTATTCATGTTCTTTTTATTTTCATTGCATTCTATAATTCCGAAACCTCTTACCTTCTATCTACATGTCTTGTTAAAGTTTTAAGATTTCCTCCGTGTATCGATTAATGCTCACATCTCTGGTCAGTTTTTCTTCCAAATATTTACGACCATTCATACCCATCTGCTGCACTTCGCCAGAGCCAGAATTTTCAATATACCAAAGGATAATATTCGCCACGCCTACATAGTCTTCTGGTTCACAACACTTACCACAATTGCATTCTTCGATTAGTCCTCTGATTTCAGTCCCATTTTCCAGAACGCCAATGATTGCTTTACCAACAGCCATAATTCCATAAGCTTTTGAAGGACAAGATACCCCTTTAATCCCCTTAGCATTCACGCACCAGTGGACATCACCAGCGCTCAAACTATAAATCAAATCCGCCTTATCCTGATACGGGATAAAGACCACGTTCTCCATATGATGCCTGCTCACATAATCTTCCAATATCTCTAACACTGACCCAGCACCAACGAAAGTAAACGCAACCTCTCTGCCATCTGCCGTCTTCGTACCTGTGCCAAACTTCTCAACAACCTTAATCAAATTCTCAAGATCATAGTACAGACCAATGTTACCGGAATACATGATGACAAACTTGCCATCTAAACCGTACTTTTTCTTGAATCCAACTACTTTCTCATTTTCTGAATCCAGTGGGTAAATCTCGCTCTCATCAATCCAGTTGTTGATCATAACCGTCTTGGGAACCTTTTTGTCCTTAAATCTTTTCTCCACAGTTTCTACCAGATCTCGTCCAACTGTGATGATTAGATCACTGCGCTTACAACTGAACTTATCAAGCCACATCATAACATTAGTAATCAATTTATTCTTACTATATCCCACAGCCAGCACCTGTTCTGGATTGAAATCCTGAATATTATAGATGTACTTGGCGTGTTTCACCCATTTTCCCCAAACGCCAAGAAGACCGCCAAGAATCGGTGGCTGAGAAATAGAGAACACATAATCCTTCTTTCCAACCTTGAAAGTTGCACGCATTGCTCCAAAGAAATAAGAGAGAATATTCTTCACACGACTCTTCTTATTCGTCTTGCTAAATTCCGGTACACGAATTCGCAGCACCTTCACACCATTGATTTCTTCTTCATAATACTTTTGTGTCTTATATTGGTCCTCTATAGTTCCTAAATAACTTGGAACCACACAAATCACTGTAATTTCAAACTTATCTAACATACCTTCCACAAGCTCACGGAGAATCTGACCCGTAGATGCGGTATCTGGTATATAATAATGCGCATAAATCAGCAATTTCTTTTTTTCCATACCCTGTCCCCTCTCTATATACTTTCTTTCACTCTCTGCCTATCCCCACCATTAATCCCTCTGGAAAATATCTCTCGTGTACACTTTTTTCTTCACATCATCCAAACACTTGTCATAGCGGTTTGCAATGATTGCCTGACTCATGTTCTTGAATTTCTCTAAGTCATTAACAACAACACTTCCGAAGAATGTCTCCCCATCTTTCAATGCCGGCTCATAAATCACAACAGCTGCACCCTTTGCCTTAATACGTTTCATAACGCCCTGGATGCTACTCTGACGAAAGTTATCACTATTGCTCTTCATGGTTAATCGATAAACACCGATCGTTACAGATTTTTCTTGTTCCTCACTCCACTCGTTATCCTCACCATAGCCATAGTAATCAGCTAATCTTAATACTCGATCAGCAATAAAATCTTTACGAGTGCGATTACTTTCAACAATCGCCTCAATCAGGTTTTCCGGTACATCAGCATAGTTTGCCAAAAGTTGTTTTGTATCTTTCGGCAGACAATAACCGCCATATCCAAAAGATGGATTGTTATAATGGCTGCCAATACGAGGATCAAGACAAACACCATCAATAATCTGTTGGGTATTCAGCCCCTTACTCTCTGCGTAAGTATCCAGTTCATTAAAGTAAGCCACACGCAGCGCCAGATAAGTATTTGCAAACAATTTCACTGCCTCTGCCTCGGTAAAGCCCATAAATAATGTATCAATATTTTCCTTTATTGCACCTTCCTGCAACAATTCAGCGAACTCATGCGCAGATGCTACTAATCTCTCATCCTTCTGATCTGTACCAACAATAATGCGAGAAGGATACAAGTTATCATAAAGAGCCTTAGATTCTCTTAAAAATTCCGGACTGAAAATAATATTCTTACTACCGAATTTCTCACGCACACTTGCTGTATATCCCACTGGAATCGTAGACTTGATAATCATAATGGCATCCGGATTGTATTCTATAACCAACGTGATCACTGCCTCAACTGCCGATGTATCAAAGTGCTGTGTACGGCTGTCATAATTCGTGGGAGCCGCAATAACCACAAAATCCGCATCACTGTAAGCAGATTTTGCATCCAAAGTTGCTGTGAGATTCAATTTTTTCTCTGCAAGATACTTTTCGATATATTCATCCTGAATCGGAGACTTCCGATTATTAATCATTTCAACTTTCTCCGGCACAATATCCACTGCCATTACTTTATGATGCTGGGAAAGTAATGTTGCAATAGAAAGTCCAACATACCCTGTTCCTGCAACTGCAATCTTATAATTTTTCATAATATTTTCTCCATCTTTTTATTCATATTCCCCTATCAGAGCAACGCTCTCTATTCTTCCATCCAACTCATTTCATCACAGAGCATATCCTAGACATCTACAACACCTTCTGTCATTTTCCGGTCACGTCTTTATAATCTACTTTTCTTCAAACATAAATATCTTTTCCATTCCAAAAAACAAGTCCGCAACATAATCTTGCAGACTTAGCTTTTTAACCCATCATTTTATTAACCTTTTATCTGGAAATAGCATATCTCCCAAAAGTTTTCTTTTGAGTACTCCTAAACTGCACATCCTATATTAAAAGTTTTTCTTCGTAGCCGTTTATTTAGAATATCCTCCTTTTTCTATTTCTCTTACTACATGCCCCACTAAAAATATCGCCCAGACAATAGCTTACATTGCATTAATAGGATCTCAATCACTTATCCCAGCGACCAAATTCCATTTTCACTCTAACACATTTTACCTTTCTTAAGAAGTCTAACCTGCATTTTTAATTTCTATTATCATACAATAGATAGTAAATGTGTTATTCCTAATGCATTGCTCATTCTTTTAAATTATATAGCATATTCTGTAACATATCAACCGCAAACCGGAAATAAATTTGACGATATTTATTGTTACTCGATATATTTTAATGCAAAATTTGACGAATTTTAATTTTTCATCTTTACTTCGATCCACTCCCTTTCAATACAACCAATACAGTTTTCAGTAATATTTTGATATCCAGTCCGAAGTTCCACTTTTCTATGTATTCTCTGTCCAGCCGTACCACTTCTTCAAAATCTGTGATATCACTTCGCCCACTCACTTGCCACATACCTGTCAACCCCGGTTTTGTAGCCATTCTACTTCTGTGATGATGCTCATACTGCTCCCACTCATCTACTGTGGGCGGTCTGGTTCCCACCAAACTCATCTCACCTTTCAGCACATTCCAAAACTGAGGAAATTCATCCAATGATGTTTTCCGAATGAACCATCCCAATCCATGGCGTGTTCCATCTGGTCCGCTTCCAATGATTCTGGGATCCGCATCCATTTTGAACATAAATCCCTGCATTTCATTTTTAGCCATTAATTCCTTTTTTCTCTCTTCTGCGTCCATATACATACTACGGAATTTGTATATCTTGAATTTCCGACCATTCTTACCCACTCGTATCTGGGAAAAGAATATCGGTCCAGGCGAAGCAATATAAATAGCAGGCGCCAGAAAAATTGTTACAATTCCTGTAAGCAGGATTCCCACAATTCCCCCACAAATATCAAGGGCGCGCTTCATAAACAATTGTTTTGCAGAGGCAATTCGAATGTTGGTAGACAATACAATAAAACCACCCACCCGATCCAAACGCTGATTCGCTGTATTTTCATTTTCCATTGCCAATTCTGCATGCACTGTTATACCCATTTCCACACATTGAGAAATAAAATCCTGTGGAAGACGAATATCTTTCCTTACTGCTAGCAGTACACCATCTACCCATCTTGTCTGAATATAATCTAATGTATTTTCCAGGGTACATACTACTTTTATTCCACAAATTTCTTTTCCAACAAAATCATCTCTGTCTACAATCACAATTCCCGGAATCTCTATTTCATTATAGGTATGACCTAATACAGTAGAAACGACCTTTTCTGCCCGAATAGAATCTGTAACCAAAAGAACTTTTCTCTTATTATATACCAGTTTACATTTACGCATAAGAAATCTCTTCCAGAGAACTCTTCCCACATACAAAAATATCATTGCTAAAAAAACATAACCTACAAAAGATACTCGGGAAAATTCTTCGCCTCGCTTACTAAGGAAAAGATATAACGCTTGCAATAAAAGTATCCAGGCGACATGACGAAATACCGCCTTGAATTCTTGAAAATATCCCCGACGCATAATTCCTCGATAGCCTTCCGTAAAGAAAGCAACACAAATATCTGCCAGAGCGATGATTACCGCCATATTCAGATACAATTCATTTACATAAGGATTCTCCCAGTGATTTCTTGCAAAGCAAGACAAAAAATAAGCCGCCTGCAACCCCAGTAGATCTATCACCATAAAATCCCAATGTTTCAGCCAGCTTTCTGATATTTTTCCATACATCTATATTTCCCCCTCATATTCCACTTATCAAACTATTTCTTTGACAAAAGAATTATAAAGTCAATGCATTTGCTAAAGAATTTCGCAAAATAAAAGAACTGCATTATTTATCACAGCCCTTTTTCTTAAAGAACCTTTATATTTTCTTAATTATAATACATAAACAACCAGATATCAACATTTTTTCCGTTAAATAATGTTATTATAGAGAATTACCATTACTTTTCTGCAATCTCCTCACTTCTACGGCAATCTGCTTATATACAGTCCCCCATTTTCCTTCAGCCACTTCTGCCATCTTCTATATTCCGGAAATACTCGTTCCACTTCTGCATAAAATTCAGCAGAATGATTCATGTGTTTTCTATGACAAAGTTCATGGACAACCACATAATCAATCACCTCATCCGGCATCAGCATCAAAAGGCAATTAAAGTTCAAATTTCCTTTTCCAGAACAGCTTCCCCAGCGGGAACGTTGATTTCGAATGGTAATTCTTCCGTATGTCACTCCTACCAGTGGAGCATATTTTTTTACTTTTTCAGGAATGACAATCAGAGCCTTGTCTGCCAAAGCTCTGATTTCTTCCATCGTCAATGGAGGTGCCTGTTCGATATACTCTTTACATTTCTGCATTTTGGCCAGATGTTTCTCTATCCAGGCTCGTTTTTCATTGAGAAAATCATTGATTTTTCTCCTGCTCATTCCTTGGGGAGCCCGCACAATGACACCTTCCATTTTCACCTGAACAGAAAGTGTTTTTCGGTTGCTGTAAATAATCTGAACTTGTATATCTTCTGTTTTATTTGTCATCTTATACGCCCTTACTGTCTAAGATTTGCATCAATATCCGATCTCTTTTAATATTCTGTCCATTACTCTTGCATTCTGAAGTGAGAACTCATGGCTCACATGAGGCTGTTCTCTATGCAGGATACAATTTCCCAGTTGTTCCACTTCAAGGCAGTAATTATCTTTGACGCTGACAGAAACAGGCCGGCAATCTTCTCCCTTTTTAATATAGTATGTCAGCTCGCCATCTGCGTTAAAGGGAATCGGCGCTTCTATCGTTCCCTCTGTTCCATAAAGGAAGAACCGATCCCCTCTCTGGGCAGAACACATCCCTGATACCATACAGGCTCTCCGATTCTCGTCAAAATGAAAGTATGCGGAAGCAAAATCGTCAATATGCTGATCTGTAAAGTGTCCGATTGCTTTGATTTCTTTTGGCTCTTCTCCAAACAGAGTAAGCATCAGACTGGTACAGTAGCATCCCAGATCATAAACAGATCCTCCCAGAGTATCGCGACGTACACGGATATTCTCCGGTGTATATCCGGGCGTAATAAAAATAGACTCCATAAACGACAGTTTGCCAATCACACCGGAATCCAATGTTTCTTTTATTGACGCAATCAAAGGACTGTGCAGATATGCAAATGCCTCCATAAATACAATATTTGCCTTATCACAGGCATCTATCATTTCTTTCACATCTGCTTCTGTTCCTGCTAACGGTTTTTCACATAAGATGTGTTTACCCTTAGCCGCAGCTTTTAATACCCATTCTTTATGTAAGGTGTTGGGCAGAGGAATATACACCGCCTCAATCTCTGGATCATCTAGCATTTCTTCCATAGAGTAATATGCTTTTTCAAATCCGAATCGTTCTTTATACCTATCTACTTTGTCTTTGGAACGGCCTGCAATTCCGTACAGACAGCAGTTCTCAGCTTTTTTCATACCCGGTATGGTACATCTCATGGCAATATCTGCCGTACTTAAAACACCCCATTTTATTTTTCTCTTCATAAGAAAATCCTCCTGTCTCACTCCATCATTAAACTACCTTTATTTTTTATAAAAGGCCGCCTTTTCAGGCAGCCTTTTCAGTTTCCTATTTTACTTCTACTAATTCAATATGGAAATTCAGTTCTTTTCCTGCCATTTCATGATTTGCATCAAAAGTAATGTTTTTCTCATCTTTTGCTACAACCTTTACAGGAAATGGCTGGCCAATCTGATTGGACAAATACACCTGCTGACCCACTTCCAATGATTCGGAACCTGGAAGCTGTGCGATCTCAACAGCAAATACAGCGCTCGGATCCGGCATTCCGTATGCTTCTTCCGGCATCAAATGGATATCCACAACCTGACCTACTTCCATATCAGCTACTGCCGCATCAAATCCTTTAATCATCTGACCCACGCCACAGATAAATTCCAGCGGCTCTCCTCTATCATAGGAGGAATCGAACTGTGTTCCATCATTAAATGTTCCTCTGTAATGCGCACGACAAGTTTTGCCTACATTTTTTCCTGTCATGGTAGGCTGGGGAGAACCACATCCGCCCCCACAATTTCCGCAGCTATGTCCATCACCGTGATCTCCGCAACTGTGTCCGTCTTCATGGTGATGATCACAGTTTACTCCTGTAGAAACCAGTTCACCATTCAGATAAGCTTCTACCACCTGATCGGTATCTCCCTGGGCTCCTGCACAAAGTTCAATACCTGCTTCTTCCAATGCTGCCTGTGCGCCGCCGCCGATTCCACCACAGATCAGTACCTCAATTCCCTGCTCTGCCAGAAGACCTGCCAGTGCGCCATGGCCGGAACCATTGGAACTCATCACTTCACTGGAAACCACTTTGTTATCTTCTACTTCGTAAACTTTAAAATTTTCTGTTTTTCCAAAATGCTGAAATACATTTCCATTGTCATAAGTTACTGCTATTTTCATCATTACAACCTCGTCTTTCCTTTTTTATATCACAATTCACATCTTTGATACGCACCATTGTCAATGCCTCTATTGTGATCGATATTCGCCGTTCGTCAGAAATCTGCAAGCAGCTTTCTGACTCTCTTACGCTCATTATTATATCATAAACAATTTCTTTTGTGGAGATGTTTTTCTTTTATCTTTCCGTATTCTCATTAGCAGGTTACTGTTCATGCGGTAACTATCCCGCGAGTAAACGGAGTGAACAGTAACGGTTCAGCCTGACGGCTGAATCCACGGGAATTGGACATATAGGATTCACTTCTATGTCCTATGCCCAATTTTTTCTTCTGAATCCTGCTGTTTGCTTTTGTTTGGGCATACATATATACTACTTTTCTTATATATCCAAAAAATCACCGTTACACGGGATTTATTTCATATGCTCACCTGCTATATACCCAAAACGCCGAAAAATTCATCTTTTTCCTGATTATTTTGGACATATACAGAAATCCATATTTCCCATGCCCAAATTTCTTCAAATTCCTCAATAAATATCCCAAAAAATGTTACCCGTGATAAGTCCCCCAAAGCGTTAGTTCCTCCGTAAGACTGGACGGTTACATATTCTTCACATATTTCAAAATTCCTTTCATGGAAGGCGCCACCCCCACCACCTTTTTTTCCAATTCTTCATCCGGCCAGGTAAGATCCGGAACCATCACGGTCTTACACCCTGCATCATATGCCGCCTGGACTCCATTAGGCGAATCCTCCACTGCAACGCATTCTTCCGGTCTGCATCCAATTTTTTCGCAGGCATAAAGGTAAACATCTGGAAATGGTTTTCCCCGTTCTACCATGGTGGCACAAATCACAGAATCAAACCAATCGTATATGCCGATTTCTGTAAGGTATTCTTTTGTTCTTTCCTCATCTGTCGCTGTCACAACTGCCAACTGATACCCCTTTTCTTTCAATATCTGTAAGGTTTCCTTCACTTCCGGCTTGATTTCCAATCCATTTGCTTCTAAATGTGATTGCATCAATTCTTTTCTTCTGTCACGGATTGCAAAATAATCATATTTTTCACCGTATTTTTCCTGAAATTGCACAGATGCATAACGAGTTGCAAGACTCCGAAAAGGGTAAAAATCCGTAAGTTCCAGATGAAGACCGGCTTCATCTGCCGCCTGTTTCCAGAATCTTATAAGATATTTCTCCGTATCGATCAGCACTCCATCCATATCAAATAAGACTGCTTTTATCATTTAAATACCTCCTGAAATATTTAAACTATGTTCGAAAAAATGTCACCACTTTTCCCTGAAAAAATGGTGACATTTCTTTTTATGCTCTCTGTCTTTGAGCTGCCAATTCTTTTCTAAACTCTTCTAATGTTGCCTTTCCTTCATCTGTTACCGGCTTGATCCATTTTCCGCTTCTTGTATACCATAGTTCAAATACCAGTCGGATCAATTCATCCGTATATACAAAGGCAAATACAGCCAAAAACGGAAGATGCAGCACCATTCCCGCAATCCAGGTAGCCGGCACACTTACCAAGAAGAGGCATCCCAATTCCAGAACCGTTCCGAAAACAGCTTCTCCGCCAGCACGGTAACAACAGTTCATAATGTAATTACATGTACGAACCGTACCTGCCGCCAGATAAATCAGCAACATATATTTTCCGTAGCTGAGTGCTTCTGCTCCCAGTCCAAACAGACCAAGCAACGGCTGATTCAGCAACAGACAGATCAACACGATCACAAAGGTAATCATAGGACACAAAATGGCAAAACCTTTAACATATTGGTATCCTTTCATGTGCTTTCCGGCTCCAACTTCCTTTCCCACCACAACGGTACTGGCATCTGCCAGACCGCCGAAGAAAGCAAATACAAATCCTTCCAGAACACGAAATGCCGCCATAGCTGCAATCGCTGATTCTGTCTGACGTCCAATTACAATATTGATCAACATCTGACCAATTCCATAGAATAATTCATTACAAATAATAGGAAAACATTTTTTTAAATATGTACCGGAGAATCCGCCCTTCCAGTCAAACATAAGACTCAACTTCAAAGCCACCGTTTTCTTGTCTTTTATCAAAACAACAGAAAGTATTACCAGGTTGACAATTCCGGAAACCAATGTACCTACCGCCGCACCTGCTGCTCCCATTTTCGGGAAGCCAAAACGACCATAAATAAGAATCCAGTTCAACACAAAATTGGTAACTAAAGCTGCCATAGAGCTAAACAACGGCGCCTTTACTCTCTCTGTGGAACGCATCAAAAAACTGATAATAATAGCCAACACCTGAAGCGGATAGGCAAATCCCACAATCCTGATATAAGGAATACCTACCTGTACAATATTTTCTTTATCCGTATAGATTCTCAACAAAAATCCCGGATTTGCTACTGCCAGGCCTCCAAACAACAAGGATACTCCCAGCATACACAACATTGCCAATCCAAAAGTACGGTTGATTCCCTCTTTATTTCCTGCTCCCCAATACTGGGAAAAGAACAATAAAGCGCCGCCGGCAAAACCAAAATAGGTGGAAAAAAACAGGGAGGAAATCTGCGAACAGATTCCCACCGCTGCTACTGAAAGTTCTCCCTGGCTGCCGATCATGATCGTATCTACCATACTGGCTGTTGTGGTCAGAAAATTCTGACACGCAATCGGAAGTGCTATTACAAACACAACCTTTAAAAACGATTTCCATTCAATACGACTCTTTCCCTGCATAACTAAAAACCCTAAAACCTTACTTCACGAATACCTCTTATGCAATCGGTTCAAAGTCTGCCACTCCATGTTTACACAATGGACAGATGTAATCCTCCGGCAGCTCATCTCCTTCATAAATGAATCCACAAACCTTGCAGACAAAACCTTTCTTTCCTTCTGTCTGTGGTTTTGGTTTTACATTGTTCTGATAATAGGTATATGTCATTGTTTCTTTATCGCTCATTACACGAGCCTCTGTCACTGTACAGATAAACATACCATGAGTATCCAAATCTACATACTGCTCTACTTTCAGAGACATAAATGCATTGATGTATTTTGGTAAAAATACCAGACCATTATCCGAACGCATGGTCTCCCAGTTTGCAAATTTATCTACGGTACGTCCACTCTGGAATCCGAAGTTTTTAAACACTTCAAATGGAGCTTCCACAGACAGGCAGTTTACATTCATGATTCCTGTCTTTTTGATCACATGATGAGAATAATTTGCTTTATTGATATTTACTGCTACTCTGTTTGGCGTATCTGTCAACTGAGTTACTGTATTTACGATCAGACCGTTATCTTTTGTTCCGTCATTGGAAGTAACCACATACAGACCGTATCCAATCTTGAACAGCGCTGTCATATCATTTTTATTTGCCTTTTCCGGAGACTGAGCGATATATTCTTTACTCAGTTCTTCTGCCATATTTTCCAACTGTTCCATGTTCTCTTCACTTACAGAAGACATGATTGTTACGTTATTTTTCAGCCATGTGATATCTTTGCTCTGTTCGAACATTCCTTTCATGACTTTTCCTGCCAGAGGAGCCCAGCTTCCGTTTTCAATCAGACCGATGGTACGTTTCTGATAATTACGTTCTGTCAGATGCTCAATAAAGTCTCTCATAAATGGGAAGATTCCTGCATTATAAGTGGTAGTTGCCAGTACAAGTTTTCCATAACGGAAAGCATTTTCCACTGCTTTTGCCATATCTTCTCTTGCCAGGTCACATACGATAACCTTCGGGCATCCTTTTTCCCGGAGTTTGTTTGCCAGAATCTCTACTGCTTTTTTAGTATTTCCATATACGGAAGAATAAGCAATCATGACACCTTCAGATTCTACACTGTAAGAAGACCAGATATCATATTTTTCAATATAATGACCCAGATTTTCTTTCAGAATCGGTCCGTGCAGAGGACAGATGGTCTGAATATCCAGAGTACCGGCTACTTTCAGAAGGTTCTGAACCTGTTTGCCGTATTTTCCAACAATACCGATGTAGTAACGACGAGCTTCGTCATCCCAGTCTTCTTCTACATCCAGAGCGCCGAATTTTCCGAATCCATCTGCGGAAAACAGAACTTTATCTGTACTGTCATAAGTTACCATAACCTCTGGCCAGTGAACCATAGGAGCAAATACGAAGGTCAGCACATGTTTTCCGAGGGTAAGAGAATCTCCACTCTTTACTTCCAGCATCTTTCCTTCCAGATCCATAGTTCTGAAAAAGTTCTTCATCATAGCAAAAGTTTTCACATTTGCTACAACGGTTGTATCCGGATATGCTTTCATAAAGTTATGAATATTTGCTGCATGATCTGGTTCCATATGCTGTACTACCAGATAATCCGGTTTTGCGCCATTTAATACCTTCGCCACATTATCCAGCCACTCATGGGAAAATCTGGCGTCTACTGTATCCATAACCGCAATTTTCTCATCTTTTATCACATAAGAATTGTAAGCCATTCCATTGGGAACTACGTACTGTCCCTCAAAAAGGTCTACATCATGGTCATTTACTCCTACATAGAGAATGTCATTGGTAATCTGCATTGATTAATCCTCCTTTTACTTTTGAAAACGTGCTTGTCACAGCCGTTTTACCTTTGTGTCAGTCATAAGACCGCTGCCTTTATCATAATATATTTCCGACTGTTCGTCCAGATATTTATTACTATTATTGCTTTAAATCAATTAAATATTTATAAATTTCAGCAAATTATTTCCCATCAGGCAAATGGATTTTCTGTAGGATATCTCACGCCCGCCGGCTGATTATATCCGATTTCTTTCACATCCACACCGATGTATTTGAATACTTCATATAACGCTTTTCCATAATGACCAAATGCCACTGCTCCATGGTGAGGATAATTTCCTTCAATCAGTACATGACGATAAAATCTCTTCATTTCCGGAATTGCAAAAATTCCTATAGAACCAAAGGAACGGGTTGCCACTGGAAGCACTTCTCCCTGTGCCACGTATGCCCGCAATTTATTGTCTGCTGTACTCTGCAAACGATAGAAGGTAATATTTCCAGGTACAAGATCTCCCTCCAGTGTTCCCTGAGTTACTTCTTCCGGAAGACTTCTTGCCATGATCAACTGATATTTCATCTGGCAGAAGGATAATTTTTTTGATGAGGTATTTCCACAATGGAAGCCCATGAAAATATCCTGTGGTGTATATTCGAATTTTCCTTTAATATCTTCGTTATACAGATCATACGGTACTGTATTATTAATATCCAGCAAAGTAACGGCATCTTCACTGATGCAGGCTCCAATATACTCGCTGAGAGCGCCGTAAATATCTACTTCACAGGATACAGGAATTCCTCTTCCTGCCAGACGGCTGTTCACATAGCAAGGTACAAATCCAAACTGGGTCTGAAATGCAGGCCAGCATTTACCGGCAATAGCTACATATTTCCGATATCCTTTATGGGTTTCGATCCAGTCCAGCAAAGTCAGTTCATACTGTGCCAGTTTTTCAAGTATCTCCGGTTTTTTATTTCCTTCTCCCAGTTCTGCTTCCATATCTGCCACAACTTCCGGAATTCTGGAATCTCCAGCGTGTTTGTTAAAAGCTTCAAAAAGATCCAGTTCAGAGTTTTCTTCAATCTCCACACCCAGATTGTATAATTGTTTGATCGGCGCGTTACAAGCCAGGAAATTTAATGGGCGGGGACCAAAGCTGATAATTTTCAAATCCGACAATCCGATAACTGCTCTTGCGATTGGCAGAAATTCATGGATCATGTCTGCACATTCTTGAGCTGTTCCCACCGGATATTCCGGAATATACGCTTTGATATTACGCAAAGCCAGGTTGTAGCTGGCATTCAGCATACCGCAGTAGGCGTCTCCACGTCCCTGAATCAGATTATCTCCGGATTCCTCCGCTGCCGCCACAAACATTTTCGGTCCGTCAAAATGTTTTGCCAGAAGAGTTTCTGATATTTCTGGACCAAAGTTTCCCAGATAAACCACAAGAGCATTACATCCCGCTTTCTTCACATCTTCCAGCGCCTGCACCATGTGAATTTCACTTTCTACAATGCAAACCGGACATTCATAAATATCTTCCTTATCGTATTTGTTTCCGTAAGCTTCTATCAATGCTTTTCTTCTGTTCACTGACAAAGATTCCGGGAAACAGTCACGGCTTACTGCCACAATACCCACTTTCACTTTTGGTATATTCATCATTGTTCTATTCCTCCCAATACATTATTTAATAATTTTAAACAGTGATTTGCACACTGGATAAATTTCTTTGAATTTTTGGTAGCGTTCTTCGTATTTCGCCGCCAATTCCGGCTCCGGTTCTATTGTTTCTTTCACCTGGATCAGCTTTTCTGCCGCTTCCTCTACTGAGGCAAACTCTCCGCAGGCTACTGCCGCCAGTATAGCGCCCCCATATCCCGGCCCCTCTTCTGTCTCCGGTACGTCTACTTTGACATTTAACACATTGGCAATGATTTTTTTCCACAGAGGACTTTTTGCTCCGCCGCCGCAGATTTTTGTTCTCTCAATAGCAAGTCCCAGACTTTTTGCCACCTCGAAAGAATCTCTGAGCGCAAAAGCAACGCCCTCTAATATTGCCTGTGTCATATCGCTTCTTTTCGTATCCATAGTCATGCCGATAAAAGTACCTCTGGCATCCGGATCGTTATGGGGAGATCTCTCACCCATCAAATAGGGAAGAAAATACACTTTATTCTCGCCCAGCTTCTCAATCTCTGCCTGCTCACCGCTATAGTCCTTCGTTTTCAGAATGTCATCCATCCACCACTTGTTACAGGATGCGGCGCTGAGCATACATCCCATCAGATGGTAATGACCATCCGCATGAGCAAAAGAATGTAAAGCATTGTGTTCATCCACACCAAATCTGGCAGAGGAAATAAATATGGTACCGCTGGTTCCCAGAGAAATATTACATTTATTATCTCCCACCGTTCCTGTACCCACAGCGGCAGCGGCATTATCACCGGCTCCTGCTGCAATTTTCACATTTTCCGATACTCCCAGTACTTTTGCCAGTTCCGGTTTCAGCGTTCCCACTGACTCATAACTTTCATATAAATCTGGAAGCTGTTCTCTGGAAATCCCGCAAATTTCCATCATTTTCTCCGACCAGCACCGATTTTTCACATCCAAGAGCAACATACCGGAAGCATCCGAATAATCTGTACAATGTACCCCTGACAAACGGTAAGCCAGATAATCTTTAGGAAGCATGATTTTCTTTATTTTCTGAAATAATTCCGGTTCATTTTCCCGCATCCAAAGAAGTTTCGGCGCTGTAAAGCCGGCAAAAGCAATATTGGCTGTATATTGGGAAAGATTCTCTTTTCCTATCACTTCGTTGAGATAATCTGTTTCCTTCCCCGTCCGTCCATCGTTCCACAAAATAGCCGGACGAATCACCTGATCATTTTCATCCAACACTACCAGCCCGTGCATCTGTCCCCCAAAACTGATGCCTGCTATCTGGCTTTTATCACAACCTTCCAGCAATTCCTTTAACCCTTTTATTGTCTCCTCATACCAATCTTCTGGATTCTGTTCCGACCAGCCAGTTTGAGGAAAATATAAAGGATATTCTTTTGAAACAATTTTCTGAATCTGACCTTTTTCATTCATCAATAACAGTTTGACTGCAGATGTACCCAGATCAATTCCAATATATAACATGTCCCTCCTCCTTTCGTTCTGAAATTTTATCTGTTTTTCTTCTTACACTTTAACTATTCTTAGAATATCATAACAATATCTCAACGTTTCATCCACCTATAACTTATCCAATCAATGGCAATTTTTTGACATTTTTACCATTTTTCTATATTCGCTGGGTACAATTCCGTATTTCTTCTGAAAGGCTCTGCTCATAGCTTTACTATTGGGAAAACCATGTGCAAGAGCAATCTCACTGATCGTATGCTCTGAATGGATTAACTCCTGATACGCTTTCTCCACCCGAACATTCTGGACATAGGCTTTGTAATTAATTCCTGCATATTTTTGAAACATACGAGACAGATACGCAGACGAATATCCAAAAGTTTTTGCCACCTGATCTAAAGAAAGCTCACTTTCATAATGTTCTTTTATGTAAGAGGTAATTTGCGATAATCGGTTCAAGCGTTTGTTCTTTTTCAACATATCAGGAGTCACATACAATTCTCTGTACTTGGAAACCATAAAATACAGAAGTCGAAAATACTCACTGGTCACCCGCATATCATATCCTGTCTCTTTTTCTTCATAAATCCTTTGCATATTCCAGATCAAATCCATCATTTCCTGATCCTGTTCTCTTGCATCATGGGTGAAGCGGATAAATTGCTCCCCCGTATAATAATTTTGAAAAGTATTCAGTGGTATTTGAAGAACTACCGTATGATTCGGTTCCGGAGAATCCACGGAATGAATTTCATTGGAATTTACGATAATAAATTTTCCGGGAGAAAGTAAATATTTTTCCTCATTTAAATGAAAAGTAATATTTCCCTCAAATACCGCAAAAATTTCTATGGATCTGTGCCAGTGCTTTTCTCTGTAATAGTGACCGTCTTTCCCCTCAAACCGAAACAGTTTAAAGGGAAGATCCTGATTGGGTATGATCACCTCATGAATGTACTTTTTATTTTCCACTATCTATTTCCCCTGTTTCACATACAAATTCTTTTTCTGTTACATCGATCACTGTGTCGTTTCCCTGCATTTCATAAGAATTTTTTCCAACAGGTTTTACGAAACTATTTACAAAACGTATTCTGCATTCTCTGCTACAATGTACCAACAGATTCTTTTCTTTCCGTTCCACCTTTATGTACAGTATTTCTTTTTGATTTTCATATACCTTTGTTTCGGCCTGGTCCTTTAATCCAAATATCCGTAATTCCAATTTGTTTTTATAAGAATCAGAAGCTCTACCGGGATCTAACTGTACCGGAACGACAGCATTTTCTTTTACCCACAAAGGAATAGACAAATAATCGTGGTATTCTTCCCTCCACGCTCCTCCTGTGACTTCTTCTCCCGTAAAATAATTTATCCATCTGCCATCCGGTAAATAGTAACTTCCCAATCCCTCTTCGTTGAAAATAGGAGCCACAAGAAGATGTTCTCCCAACATATACTGTCGATCCAGATAACTGCAATTTTTATCCTGTTCAAATTCCAATGCCATACTTCGCATCATAGGAATACCTGTTTGCGAAGTGTACACTGCACTGGAATACAAATATGGCAGCAATTCTAATTTCAACTTTGTAAAGAATCGAACCACATCCACTGCTTCCTCATCATACAGCCATGGAACACGGTAAGAAGTACTTCCATGAAGCCGACTATGAGTAGACAACAAACCAAAAGCCGCCCATCTTTTATATACATCAGGCGTAGACGTACTCTCAAATCCACCCATATCATGACTCCAATATCCGAATCCGCTGCTGGTAAGCGATAAACCACCTCGCAGACTTTCTCCCATAGCTTCGTAATTTGACCAGCAATCACCACCCCAATGCACAGGAAATTTCTGACCGCCTACAGTCGCAGAACGGGCAAACAAAACAGCTTCTTCTTTTCCTCTTTTTTTCTCGATTACCTCATAAACTGTTTTATTATATAAATATGTATAATAATTGTGCATTTTTTCCGGATCGGCTCCATTGTGATATCTTACATTGACAGGAATTCTCTCACCAAAATCTGTTTTAAAGCAATCCACTCCCATATCTAAAAGATTTTCCAGTTTTTCCTGATACCACCTGCACGCTTCCGGATTGGTGAAATCTACGATAGCAAGACCTGGCTGCCACATATCCCACTGCCATACATCTCCATTCAGCCGCTTTATAAAATAGCCTTTTTCCATTCCTTCGTCAAACAACGCTGATTCCTGCCCGATATACGGGTTAATCCATACGCAGACTTTGATTCCCTTTTCTTTTATTCTCTGAAGCATAGAGACCGGATTCGGAAACACTCTCTCATCCCATATAAAATCTGTCCAGTGAAACTCTCTCATCCAGCAGCAGTCAAAATGGAACACACTGAGAGGAATTCCTCTTTCCAGCATTCCGTCAATAAAACTCATGACGGTTTTTTCATCGTAATCTGTTGTAAAAGACGTAGACAACCAAAGTCCAAACGTCCACTGCGGCGGCAAAGAGGGTTTACCGGTAAGATCTGTATAATGCACCAGAACATCTTTCATTCCCGGACCATCAATAAAGAAGTAATCCAGCTCTTCTCCCGGAACACTAAACGCCACTTTACTAACCTGCTCTGTTCCTATTTCAAATTCAACCTTTCCCGGATCGTTTACTAAAATGCCATATCCTTTGTTGGAAAGATAAAACGGAATATTTTTATAAGATTGTTCTGTACTTGTTCCCCCATCTTCATTCCAAATAGTCACAGACTGTCCATTTTTTACAAAAGGAGTAAACCTCTCTCCCAAACCATAAATCAATTCTCCCACTGACAGTCCCAGTTGCTGACACATATATGCCGGCTGGTCTTTTTCATAAGCAAAACCTGTCCAATTTTCACGAATATAAGCTAAATCTTTATCACTTATTCTTGTAATAACTTTTCCATTTCGCTCGTATCGCATTGCCCCAGTATCTTTTTCTATTACCAGACTCAGATTTCCGTTTTTAATATGAATATCCTGTGTTGTTTCCTCCACATTTAATTTCTGGTTTTGTGATAAATTCAAATCAAATGCAGGCGTATTTTTCTTTCCTCCCTTATAGTGGTAAATCTGCATCCGTAAAATATGTGGCAACGGCGCTGTAACACGAACCGTAAGATTTACCCCCTCCAGAGTATCTCCCTTTTGACGTATTTTTGAAGTTGGCATACACAAAACTACTTCTGTATCATTTTTTTTGACTTCATATACTTCCTGAGGAGAAAAACAGGCATAACCTTCTTTTAACAACCAACAACCATTATGATATTTCATAGTGATTCCTCCCAATAGTTTTCTTATCTTTACTATACCCTTTTCTTCTCAGGATTCAACAAAAAAATGATAAAAGATGCTGCATTTTTTTCACAGCATCTTTTATCATTTTTATTTACCTGTTAGCAGCTTGCTCCTCCGGTCAGATGAAGCTTCGCATCCAAAATTTCCTGTTTTCTCTCCAGAAGATCATTTCCCATCAACTGTTCTTCCACATTCTCAAATCCCAGACGGTCAATTGTTTCTACAAATCTTTCTCCTGTTCTTCCCTGTTCTCTGAACAGTAAGATCGCTTTTTCTACAATATCCAAAACCTCTTCTTTGGAAGTAAAGATTTTCTTTAATGCACGCCCCTGTTTTACTTTTTTACCCCAACGCCCTCCAATATAGATCTTGTATCCTCTTGTTCCATCTTCAATAGCATCAAAACGACATTTTCCCACACAACGGCCACAGTGATTACATACGTCTTCGTCAATTTCCAGCACTCCGTCAACCACTTTACATGCCTTGATCGGACAGGCTGCTACAACAGAACATTTCTTACATCCGTTACACTCGTCTTCATCAAAATTCGGTACCAACTGTCCAACAATTCCCAGATCATTCAAATCTGGTTTTACACAGTTATTCGGACATCCACCCACGGCAATTTTAAATTTGTGTGGAAGTTTCACTGTATGATATCCCAGATAAAATCTCTCATGAATCTCTTCTGATAAAGCAAATGTATCAATCTGTCCATACTGACAGGTTGTTCCTTTACAGGATACTACCGGACGTACCACGGATCCCGTTCCTCCGGTGATCAGTCCCGCCTGCGCCACATAAGCACGGAAATCTTCAATCTTATCGAAAGGAATACCCTGTACTTCAATAGTAAGACGGGTAGTAAATGTAATATTTCCATTTCCAAATTTTTCTGCTGCTTCAGCGATAATCTGCTGCTGTTTTGCAGTGATCTTACCGTTTACCGTAATAATACGGCCTGAAAAATTATCCGTTCCTTTATTGTTCAAAAAACCAAGAGCCTTTACTCTTTTTACCTCTTCCGGACTGATTGTTAATGCTGACATATTTTTTCCCTCCTGTTTTGTGTTTTTACCTTACCATTCACAGTTTCTTCCTGTAATCTTCTTTACTCTTCGTCATCAAAATTATTAAATGTAGTACCGCCTTCCAAAACTCTTGTATTTGTATAACCAAACTGTTTCAGACGATTCTGAAGCATATACGCACGTTTTCCCTTTGTACATACCAGCAACAGTTTTTCATCTTTTCCAAGACTGTCTACCGGACCTGTTACTCTGCCCAGATCTATAAATTCTGCTCCTTTCAGGGTTGGCTGTAAAGCTGCGTCGATCAGACGGTATTCTTCTGCCTCTCCATTCTCATATTCATCCGGAGTGAATGTTTTAAAGTTACCTTTCATCTTATTCAACAGTATATTCACTGTATGAACGAAAGGATGAATTGCTGTGGAAAATGGCGGAGCATACGCCATATCCATATTTTCCAGATCGGAAACCGTTGCTTTCATCGTCAGGGCAGTTACTGCAATATCTACCATCTTATCTACAGCGCCTTTTCCCAGCACCTGAATTCCCAGGAACTTTTCTGTCTTTTTATCAGCAATCATCTTTACAATAAAGGAGCCGGCATCCGGATAGTAATGCGCTTTATCATCCACAACGGTAAGTACAGTAACCGGGTCATATCCTGCCGCCTTTGCCTGCGCTACTGTCAAACCTGTTCTTCCCGCATTCAATCCCGGCAATTTGCACACTGCTGTTCCCAAAACACCGGGGTAAGCTTTTTCTCTGCCCACAATATTTCCTGCCAGCAATCTTCCTTCCATATTGGCAGAAGATCCCATAGGAGACCATGCCGGTTGTCCTGTAATTCGATTGATCACCATGGCACAGTCACCTGCCGCATAGATATCCTTATCATTTGTCTGCATGAATTCGTTTACCTTTACAGTCCGGTTTGGCATCAATTCAATTCCGCTGCCTTCCAGAAATCCTGTGTTTGCACGAATACCTATGGAAAGAACTGCAATATCTGCCTTCATAGCTTTTCTGCTGGTTTTTACTTTTTCCAGTTTTCCTTCTCCGGTAAATCCTTCCAGTTTTGTTCCGGTAAATGTCATAATCCCCTGATCTGCCAGATGATTTTCCACATATTCCGCCATCTCCGGATCAAATCCCGGCAACACATGTTCCGCAAGATCAATGACAGAAACCCGAATTCCCTGTTCTGCAAGATTCTCTGCAACCTCCAGCCCGATAAATCCGCCGCCTACCACAACGGCTCTCTTTACATCCTTTTTTTCAATTCGCTCCCTGAGAGAAATGGCATCCTGAGGTGTTCTCATGAAATAAATTCCTTCCAGATCCAGTCCTTCCATTGGAGGTTTTATAGGAGAAGCGCCTGTAGCAATTACCAGCTTATCATAAGAATACAGTGTCTTTTCTCCTGTTTCTGTATGTACAGCCTCCACAGTTTTATCTTCCCGGTTTACTTTTACTGCCTCCGTCTCTGTAATCACATGAACACCTGTCAATTTTTCAAAACTTTCCGGCGTATTCACGATCAACTGTCCTTTTTCATGGATCACATCACCCACATAATAAGGAAGACCACATCCGGCATAAGAAATATCTTTTCCCATTGTAATAATTGTTACTTCTGCATTGTAATCTTCTCTTTTCAATTTTGCCGCTGCTTTTGTTCCTGCAGCCACACCACCAATAATCAAAACTTTCATGCCCATCTCTCCTTTAGTTTTGTACCTGTTTTCCTGTTCTGAAATCATTATAACACTTGCCTGTCATTATGAAAAGCGATATAATCTTATTATATTAATAGGTAAAACCTATAGATATTCCTGACAAAAAAGCTATTATTTCATGTACACAGGAGGAAAAGCTATGACCATCCGACACTTAAAAATATTTCTTGCCGTTGCAGAAACCGGCAATATGAGCCAGGCCGCCAAACAATTATATCTGGCCCAGCCTACTGTCAGTCAGGCGATCCGTGAACTGGAAGAACATTATGAGACTCGATTGTTTGAACGCCTCTCCAAACGTCTGTTCATCACAGAATCCGGAAAGGAATTACTGGTATATTCCCGCCAGGTGGTACATGCCTTTGATAAACTGGAGCAGGATATGATATCTGCCACTCACCATGAAACACTTCGTATTGGAGCATCCATTACCGTAGGAACCTGCCTTCTTCCCTTATTTTTACAAGATCTTCAGGAGAAAAATCCCCGGGTCATCACAAAAAACTGTGTAACTAACACCCGTTCCATCCAGGAGCTTCTGTTAAATTCCGAACTGGATATTGCCGTGGTAGAAGGTCAGATTACCTCACCGGATCTGGTGGTCACTCCGCTGATCGACGATTATCTGATTTTATGCTGCAGTCCTTCTCATCCCTTTGCATCCATGGAACAGATTCCTATCCACAGACTTCAGGGAGAAGATTTTGCCATGCGGGAAAATGGAAGCGGTACTCGGGCGCTTTTTGAATATTTTCTTGCCAAACATCACATCACTGTTAATACACGTTGGGAAGCTAACTGTCCCACCACCATCCGGAGAGCTGTGATCTATGATCATTGCTTATCCGTCATGTCTGTCAGACTTTTGACAGATGATATAAAAGCAGGAGTAATCCATCCTATACGCACTACCACCTCGGAATTAAACCGCAGTTTCAGTCTGGTACATCATAAGAATAAGCTGATTACTCCTGCCATGGAATCTTTTATAACTATCGTCAAAAAATACCGTCATCCGGAAGATCTCAGTTGTCTGTGTAATTCTGTGCTCCTTCCAGAGTAAACCAGAAAGCCACACCATTATCAAAATTTTTTACTCCACATTCCTGATTCATGGATTCCATGATCGCCTTTACAATGGACAGTCCGATTCCACTGCCGCCATACTCTCTGGTGCGGGCCTTGTCCACTTTGTAAAACTTGATCCAGATTTTATCCAGATCTTCTTCCGGAATAATATCTCCTGTGTTAAATACAATGGTCTTCACAATTCCATTTTCCTGTACACAGCGGATATCAATTTTTTTATCATATTTTACATGATGAATGGCATTCGTTACATAGTTGGTAAGAACTTCTTCCACCTTAAACTCGTCTCCCCATACGTAGATGGGATCTTTTTGCCGGAATATGATCTCCGTCCCTGCCTGTTCTGCCAGAATTCCGGAAGACTGGATGATTCCGTTGATCAGAGTTGTCAGGTCAAATCGTTCCATATTGACCTGGTCATTTCCAAATTCCAGTTGATTCAGGGTAAGAAGTTTCTTTACCATTTGATTCATTTTATTAGCCTCATCAATAATTACTTCACAGTAAAACTCTCTGCTTTCCGGATCATCACTGATATTGTCCTGAAGCCCTTCTGCATACCCCTGAATCAGCGCTATCGGAGTTTTCAGTTCGTGTGATACATTAGAAAGAAATTCTTTTCTCATTTCATCGATCTGTTCTTTTTTCTCAATATCTTTTTGCAGTTCATTATTGGCTGTCTTTAGCTCTGAAATTGTTTTCTCCAATATTTCCGACATTTGATTAAAATTATGTCCTAAAATACCAATCTCATCCTCACCACCGCTGGTATACTTTGCATCAAAATCCAAATTTGCCATTCTCTGAGATATTTCTGTCAATTCAATCACTGGTTTTGTGATTTTTCTTGAGAAAATACTGATAAATATTCCGCCCAGAACCGTCACAATAATCCCGATCACCAGATAAAATCGATTGGAAATCCGAATACTGTCTTTGATCCCTTCCATTGGCGACCGAATGATTACAGAAAGTCCATCATCTGTCTCTCCCCAGATTTCCAGAAATTCCATCTGTACCGTACTGTCCTTATTTTTCTGGATTGTGTAATCTCTGGAACGCTCCAGAATCACATCGCCTTCCCGCAAAAAACCATACATATAACCAAATAGACGATTTTTTAATGCTTCTGCATCCTCCCAGGTCAGATTTACCGACAACTGAATCGGCTCTTTATCATGAAAATCTGCCACTACAATAGACAGATTATTCGCAGAACAAAATCTGAGGATATCCATATAATTGGATTCTCCCACATCACCGCACATTTTTGTGTAGCCTGATTTTAAGATTTCTTTTTTACTTTCCATGTAGTACCGTTCCATAAATCCCACATTAAACAGTACGATCAGTCCAATAGCCAAAAAGACAAAACTGAGGAAGAAAGTTGTAATCTGACGGCGTATGGATACTTTCATGACGCCACCTCAAATTTATATCCCATCCCCCAGATTGTCTTAATGTATTCTCCTTTTTCTCCCATCTTACTTCTCAGTTTTTTCACATGGGTATCGATAGTTCTTGCATCTCCGAAATAATCGTAATTCCAGACATGATTGAGAATTTTTTCTCTGGAAAGGGCGATACCCTGATTCTCCATAAAATACGTTAAAAGTTCAAATTCTTTATAGCTTAAATCAATTCCTTTCCCATCCACAGTAACCATATGCGCTGTCTTATTCAGCACAATACCGCCCAGCTCCATCACATCTTCCTGTTCTCCCATACCGGATCTTCGAAGAATCGCTTCTACTCGGGCAACAAGAATCTTAGGACTGAAAGGTTTGGAAATATATTCATCCACTCCCAGTTCAAATCCTAAAAGTTCGTCCCGTTCATCTCCTTTTGCAGTCAGCATGATGATCGGAACCTTGGAGTGACTGCGAATCTCTCTGCACACCTGCCATCCGTCCATCTTAGGCATCATCACGTCCAGAATAATCAATGCAATATCTTTTTCCTGAAAAAACAAATCAACCGCTTCTTCACCGTCTCCTGCTTCCAGAACTTCAAAGTCTTTTTTCACAAGAAAATCTTTTACCAGCTTCCGCATTCTGCTTTCATCGTCTACCACAAGAATCTTTAATTTTCCCATAACTTGCCTACCTCCGAATATTCTGCTGTCATTATACAAAAAAAGTATGTATCTTCTGTGACCAGATTGAATTTTTTTATTTTTTATCTGCCACTGATCTTCCATTGCGTAAGGATACCGCAAAGAGCCAGACATCCTCCTGCCACTAACATATAGAGGGGATTATCCCAATGTAAGATTTGAAACAGTCCCACTCCTGTGCTGATCCCTCCACTGATACCTGTAAGAAGGATAATGCTTGGTCTGGAAAACTTTACAAGAAGAACTCCCACTACAATACCCACTATAGCTCCTACTACCAACAAAAATATTTTTTCTTTGTCACCAACAGAAAATATCCTTCCCAGAGAAAAACCCGCGGATACTGTCATAAGCCATCCCAGCATAAACACTCCCACAAGATAAATCTCATAAGCGATCAGTCCACAAACTGCTCCTATTCCCAGAGCTCCCCACCAAATCACCTGATTTTTCTCAGTGAGCCGCCCAAGTACGATCATTCCCGCAGTAAATCCTGTAAAAAAACCACACAAGGCTACCCATAACTTCAACAGTTTATATCCCAAAAAGCAGTTCAAAATTCCAAACAACAATTTACACACTGCAAAAGCTGTTGTCATGGCCGCAGCAGCTTTTGCTATTTCCATATATTTTGATAAAATTTCCATAATGACTCCCCACAATGTAAATCCAATGACTACTTAGTAACATTTTTTACATGGCTCGTATCCGCTGTTTTCTGCCTCACTCCGTGACATCTGGCGGGCATTATCAGGATTCATCCTTCCGCAATTCGGTTTGCTGTGGTATTTTTCCCCTGTAGCAGAAATCCACACCTGCTCTTCCTGTTTTGGAGTCGTCTCTATAACCTGATTGGGAGAACTTTTTTCTGTTTCAACCTTTTCCTCCTGTTGCGGCTGCGTTCCTTTATCTCCGGGATCACCCGGGGTATAATCATTACATGGCTCCTGATTCCAGGAAAGATTTTCTCCGTCACTGACTGCCACCACCGTTCCCTGTTTGTCAGTTCTGTATACGGAAATCTCCATAGCCTGCAATTTATCCATGGTATCTTTATCCGGATGACCGTATTGATTATCCGAACCACAACTTATCACTGCGTAAGCTGGAACTGTCTCCTGCAAAAACTCCCAACTGGTAGCTGTTGCAGAACCATGGTGACTGGGAACAAGAACGTCACAGGACAAATCCATACCGGAATCACACATGGCTTTTTCACTGCTGCTCTCAGCATCTCCCGTAAGAAGAAAACTCTGTTCTCCATTTACCAGTTTCACCACCACGGAATTTTTATTACTTTCCCCTGGAATTGCTTTTTCCGGAGCCAAAATGGTAAAACTGCCGCTGCCAAAGGAATATTCGGTTCCTACAGACGGATGTTCCATGGCAAGTCCTTCTTCTTCAACCGCCTGAACAAATTTTTTGTAAGTTTCGCTGTCATGTTGATAATCACTGGAAATTACCTTTTTTACATCAAAGGCACGAAGACATCCAATTAACCCATACACATGATCCGCATCATAATGACTGCTGATTACATAATCTAATGTGGTAACTCCCTGTTTTTGCAGATAAGACACCACAAAACTGGAAGTTTTTCTGTCACCTCCGTCATAGATCAACGTCTGATCTCCACATTGAGCAAAAACAGCTAACCCCTGTCCCACATCAAGAAAATGTACCTTCAACTCCTGGTATGATTCCGGTTCTTCCGAAACATCCGTTACTGCTGGAGTTACCGTTGTCTCCGGGACTGTGGTTGCTTCCGGCGCATCTGTTACTTCTGGCGTTACTTCTTCCGGCATATCTGTTATTTCCGGTGTCGTTTTCCCCGGCGCAGGTGTATTTTCTGACTCTTTTTCCATATCAAAAGTTTCTGTCGTCACTCCTTGCATGGAATGTACATATTCCGCCGGAGGAACCGTAAGACACATCATCACAAAGAATAAGGAAGGAATAGCCGCTGCCACGCCTTTAGGTACTGTGTATTTTTTCTGAATTCCCCTCCAGATTCCCGGAAGCAAAAATAATCCAAACATAACACAGCAAATTCCAAATGCAGGCGTGCCGATAATCCCGTAACTGCCGCCTATGATACACATAATTCCACAAAACCATCGTAATGCATTTCCTATCTTTCTCATTTGTACTCCCTTCTATTACCATGATTGAAATAGATCATTTGTGGTAACTATTCAGCCGTCTACTGTGAGGGTACTGAACAGTTACAATTTGTGACAAAAAAGAGCCATTACTGACTCTTTCTTAAAATTTCCAGCCTCTCAACAAACATATTATAATATTGAGGTAGTTTATCAAAATATCCTTTGGGGACATCTTTGATTTGATTAAGACCAATATGTTTCACAGCATCAATTGCCGCTTCCTTTTGATTCATTTTTACATTAAATGTAGTCTGACAATTAGCTCCATCTATTGTATCATAGGCATAAAATGCCTGATTAAAATCCATTAATTTATGAAGAGAAAGTGGTTTATTATTGGAATTTTGGACCATCACTCCCCAGTTCCCCCAATGCCGATCCGTGTTACCTACAAGATAATCAACTATATTCATCATATAGTAATTATGAGAATCCAATGCCATGATATATTTTTTGGTGTTTTTATCATGATTCTGTGCATATATTTCAAATAATTCCATGGATACAATAGAATATTCTTTAGATGTTATATTTTCGCTTCGGGTTACTTTCGTCCCGTCAAAAACATCTTCTGTATATATAACCTGGCTCACATCAAAGCATTGACAGATTTTGCTGGCAAGCAATTCTCTTTCCACTGCCTCAAAACCTCCATCTTTTAGTAAAACAAATCCATTTTCTTCTCTTTTCCATGCTTTCGGAAAACATCCATTCGTAGACAAATCCTTTGCCAAACTGGTATTATCTACTGTATATTGTCTTCCTTTTAATGAAATATCTATAAAAGTGTTATCCAAATGGTTATCATAAAGGTTAATTTCCTCAAAAGATATTTTCTCTCCTCTTTTTCGAACCCAATACGGATCTGTCAAAGATGTGCATCTGTAACTCAAAGCAATTTTTGCTCTGTCTTTGTCAGTCACCGCCTGGGTCATACCAATACTGTTAAGAATTTCTTTCGCATAAACTCTATCCAATGTCAGCACTCGATTTGCACACCAGTAATAAAAATTCGTAATGTTATTTACCCGTGAATCAATATCTTCCTCTTCCTCAAAATAAAGATTGTATGGCATAAAACTTTTATAATATATCTTACATAATCCGGCATCATCAATGTAGGCAACTCTTCTGTTGAAGTGCATAATTTCATACATAAATTTGTCCACCGCCAATCACCTGCCATTTCTGATATTTTAGAAATATCCATTTTTTAACCGATAAGTTACAAGAAAGAAGCTCGCTTGAAATCATTACGGAGCATTTCTTATGGAATAAAAAAGCGCCGTAGAAACGGCGCCTATCGTATGGACCTGGCGGGAATCGAACCCGCGTCCGAAAGCCTATTCATTCAGGCATCTCCCATCACAGTCATTCTTTTAACATTCCCTCAGGCTGCCGCCGGATGACAGGCTGCAGCGATCAGTAGCTTCATAAAATCTTTTTTCTTCTCAAAGCTTTGAAGAAAAAGTGCCCCGCGAAATTTGATGCCGTGACTTAAACAGCGGGAGGCTTAGGCCACGACAGCTGCCATTAGGCAGCGTACGCTAAATTTTCGTCTGCGTTTAAATTTAATTTCCAGGTTGATGACGCAGTCCCGGGGCTGCGAATGGCTTCCCAAACTTCAAAACCCCCGTCGAAACCAGTACAAGCCCGAAGCTCTTCTTGGTTGGCAGACGTTTCTACGTTTCTTCATTATAATAATAGTCTTCCAAAATGTCAAGATGCTTCTCAATAGAGATTTTTCACTTTAAAATCCCGTTCTGCTTCTCTTCTTTGATCTTTCTTTGCAATATCCTGACGTTTATCGTAAAGTTTCTTTCCTTTTGCCAGTCCGATTTCAACTTTAACCAGGCTTCCTTTAAAGTATACTTTTAAGGGAACCAGTGTATATCCTTTTTCCGCAATTTTCCCCCGCATTTTACGGATTTCTCCTTTATGAAGCAGCAATTTCTTTACACGCAGAGGATCTTTGTTGAAAATATTTCCTTTTTCATAAGGACTGATGTGCATACCGTAAATAAATACTTCTTCGTTTTCAATCCTTACAAAAGATTCCTTGATACTGCATTTTCCCATCCGCAGGGATTTCACTTCCGTCCCGTGAAGAGAAATTCCTGCCTCATAAGTCTCTTCTATAAAATAATCATGATACGCTTTTTTATTATTTGCGATCAGGCGATTGCCTTTTTCTTTCGCCATATCATCCTCTCCTTACTTACTGACTAAGATAAAATCTATGCTTTTTGTGGTAACGTCCACCTCAGAAACCAGCACCTGTACCGGATCTCCCAAATGGTATGTTTTCTGAGACATTTCTCCTCTCAAACAGTAGTTTTCCTCATCAAAAATATAATAATCATCCGTCAGGGAACTTACATGTACCAGTCCTTCCACTGTGTTGGGCAGTTCCACATACATACCCCAACCGGTAATTCCGGAAATAACGCCATCGAAAGTTTCCAACAGATGCATCTGCATATATTCCGCTTTTTTCAGTTTTACCGTTTCCCGTTCCACCTCTTCTGCTCTTCTCTCCAACATGCTGCTTTTTGCGGCCACATCTTCTAAAATCTGAGCATAATATAATTTTTTTTCGTCTTTCATCCTTCCCCTGATGGTATCCTTAATGATTCTATGAATCTGCAAATCCGGATACCGGCGAATGGGAGAGGTGAAATGGCAGTAATGTTTTGCAGCCAGGCCAAAATGGCCGCTGCACCCCGTTGTATACCTGGCCTGTTTCATCGAACGCAGCAGCAGACGACTGATCAATGGTTCGCTGTCCTGTCCTTCGATAGATGTTAAAATCTCCTGAATCTCTAAAGGAGTAATCTCTTCATGAGCCTTGTGTACCGGAATATCCTGATTTCTTATAAAGGTGAGAACTTTTTCCATTTTATCCATATCTGGATTTTCATGGGTACGGTAGACAAATGGAAGTTCTCTGTCACAATATTCCTTCGCCACAGTTTCATTTGCCAGAAGCATAAAGTCTTCAATGATCCGGGTTGCCACATTTTGCTCATAAGCCCGAATTTCAATCGGTCTTCCCATTTCATCCAGATAGATTTTACTCTCCGGGAAATCAAAATCAATGGAACCCCTTTTGGTTCTGTTTTTCCTGAGAATTGCCGACAAATCTTTCATATGGAAGAACATAGGGACTAATTCCTGATATTTACTCCGCAGTTCTTTATCTCCTTCCAGGATTCCCTTTACTTCTGTATAACTCATCCGACGGTCTACGCAAATCACCGTTTCAGCGATTTTATGACCTAATATTTTCCCCTGAGAATCTATGTCCATAAGACAACTCAGGGCAAGTCGATCCTCTCCCTGATTCAGGGAACAAATCCCATTGGAGAGACGTTTGGGAAGCATGGGAATCACCCGGTCCACCAAGTATACGCTGGTACCTCTTCGAAGAGCCTCCCGATCCAGGGCGCTTCCTCCCTGCACATAATTGGTCACATCTGCAATATGAACTCCCAGATGATATATATTCCCTTCTTTTGTCAGAGAAATTCCATCATCCAGATCTTTTGCATCTTCTCCGTCAATAGTCACCACTGTCCAGTCTCTCAGATCCATTCTGCCCTGAAAATCACTTTCCAGAACATGATCCGGTACCCGGTCAGCCTGATTTTGAACTTTCTGCGGAAATTCCATAGGAAGTTCATATCCTCTGGCAATGGAAAGCACATCAATCCCCGGCTGCCCTGCTGCCCCCAGAATTTCTTTAATTCTTCCTTCTGGATTTTTATTTTTCCCTCCATAGGAAACGATCTTCGCCACAACCTTGTCTCCGTCTTCTGCTCCCATGGTATGTTCTCTGGGAATAAAAATATCTTTTCCCACTTTCTGATTATCCGGTATTACAAAGCCAAAATTCTGGCTTTTTTCGAATGTTCCCACCACTTCGGAAAGACCATGACTGAGAATCTGAAGAATTTTTCCTTCTTTTCTGTTCCCCTTTTGTTCCTGCTTCACTTCCACCTGAACCCGATCCTGATGAAATGCATACAAGGTATCCTCTTCTGGGATATAAAGATCCTCCTGCCCTTCTACTTCCACAAAACCGAAACCTCTGGCATTGGAAATAAATGTTCCTTCCAAAATCTCTTTTTGGGACACAGGAACTTCTTGCCGAACTTTTTCATATTTCCCTCTCCGGCAACAAATCTTTCCTTCTGCTTCAAGAGCATCCAGAACTTCAAAAAGATCCCCTCTCTTCCCTTTGGGAAGCTGCAAAAGTACAGCAATATCTTTTGCTCTCATGGGATGATATTCTTTGTTGGATATAAAATCCAAAACTAATTTTTTTCTGTTTTTTAATGTTTTTTTATTCACTGTTCCTTACCTGTCTGTGTAAAAAAAAGCTGCCGCATCTTTGCATATCGTGAATATAGTCATATCCCTCTATGCCGTTTCCTGCGACAGCCTCCGTTTCTGTTAAAAAGATTATTAGAAATTCATATTTAACACAACAGCCAGTACCATAAACAAAATTGCCATAATCTTGGTTGCTCTTACCAGATTTCCTTCCATAGAACGACCCTTATTTTTTCCCCAATAAGTATCTGCCATTCCGGAAATAGCTCCAAGACCTTTCTGTTTACCTTCCTGCATCAAAACGACTGTTGCTAATGCTATACAATCAATTACAAAAATAACTGTCAGTACAATTCTTAAAATATCCACAATCACACCTCCTATGGTCAACCACTAAACATTCTACCATAGGATTATGGATATTTCAACAACTATTTCTGTAGATTCGTATATATTTGATAACGAAGGAATAGCTTTACAGGAAAGTATTTTTATATTCCGCCACTTTTCCCAGATATTCTTCAATACGAAGAAGTTGATTGTATTTTGCCGTGCGGTCAGTCCTGCAAGGCGCACCTGTCTTTATCTGCCCACTGCCACAGGCCACTGCCAGATCTGCAATAAAGGTATCCTCTGACTCTCCGGAACGATGGGAAATCACAGCGTGATATCCCTGTTGCTGTGCCATCGTCACCGCATCTAAAGCCTCTGAAAGCGTCCCTATCTGATTTACCTTCACCAGAATACTGTTTGCTGCTCCCAATTGTATCCCACATTGTAGTCGTTTGGGATTGGTTACAAAAAGATCATCGCCTACCAGTTGAACTTTCTTTCCCAATCGCTCTGTCATCGCTTTCCATCCATCCCAATCTTCCTCTTCCAGTCCATCCTCCAGAGAAACAATGGGAAATTCTTTCAGTAATTTATCATAATATTCAATCATCTCCTCTGACGTCCGATAAATCTCTTTTTCAGCCATCTGACTTTCTCCCGGAAAATAATATGCTTTTTTCTCTTCCACATATAACTCACTGGCTGCCGCATCAATAGCCAGAGCAATATCCTCTCCCGGCTGATATCCCGCTTTTTCAATAGCCTCCACCATGATTGCCATCACCTCGCGGGCACTTTTCAAATCCGGTGCAAACCCACCTTCATCTCCCACTCCTGTGGATAATTTTCTCTGCTTTAAAATGATTTTTAACCTCTGATATACTTCTGCTCCCATCTGCAAAGCTTCATGGAAACTGTCAGCTCCCAAAGGTACAATCATAAATTCCTGAAAATCCACAGTATTATCTGCATGTTTTCCCCCATTTAAAATATTCATCATAGGAACTGGCATTTTCTTTGCGTGAACCCCTCCCAGATACTGATAAAGAGGAAGGCGAAGAGCTTTCGCCGCTGCCCGGGCCACCGCCAGCGATACCCCAAGAGAAGCATTTGCTCCCAGGCTACTTTTATTCTCCGTCCCATCCTCTTCCTGTAAAATGGTATCAATGTACCCCTGATTCAAGGCGTTCTCTCCCACAAGTCGGTCAGAAAGCCGTGTATTTACATTTTTCACTGCCTGCAAAACCCCCAGGCCTCCAAAACGCTTTTCGCCATCCCGCAGTTCCACTGCCTCATATTTTCCTGTAGATGCTCCTGAAGGAACAATTGCTCTGCCTGTATATCCATCAATTCCCATAATTCCTTCTCCCACGGTTACTTCTACTTCCACTGTGGGATTTGCCCGGGAATCCAAAACTTCTCTGGCGTAAATTCTTCGAATCGGTAAATAACGATACATGGTAAACCTCCTGTTCTGTTTTTCCTATCTGTAACAGTATTTCCGATTTTTTTTACCTTATAACGCCAAAAAGAAAAAGACTCCTGAAACCTTAGATTATTCTCTAAAGTCCAAGAGTCTTACTCAACCGGTACTATTCCAGAATACGACCGGACAGAAATTTTACCCTAAAACTAAACCGTTTTATTTTCTTATCAGCAGGGATTTTCCTGTCATTTCTTCCGGCTGTTCCATACCCATCAACTCGATCAGAGTAGGAATGATATCTGCCAGACATCCGCCTTCCCGCAGTGTATAAGCCGGATCTGCATTTACCAAAATGAACGGAACCGGATTTGTAGTATGAGCAGTGAATGGCTCGCCTGTTTCATAATCTACCAACTGTTCTGCATTTCCATGGTCTGCACAGATAAACATCTGTCCGTCTACTTCTTTTAAGGCTTCTACTGCTTTTCCTACACACGCATCAACAGCTTCTACCGCTTTGATTGCTGCATCTTCCACTCCTGTATGACCTACCATATCCGGATTAGCAAAGTTGATGATAATTACGTCATATTTGTCAGATTTGATAGCATCTACCAGTTTATCGCAAACTTCATAAGCGCTCATCTCCGGTTTCAGATCGTAAGTTGCAACTTTCGGAGATTTTACCAGAATTCTGTCTTCACCTTCGTTCGGCTCTTCAATACCACCGTTGAAGAAGAAGGTAACGTGAGCATATTTTTCTGTCTCTGCGATACGAGCCTGTGTCATATGATGTGCTGCCAGGTATTCTCCAAATGTATTTTTGATCTCCTGCTTGTGGAATGCCACCAGTTTATTCTGAATGGTATCATCATAATCTGTAAAGCATACATAAGTAAGATCCAGTCTTTCTCCTCTTTCAAATCCTTTGAAATCATCATCACAGAATGCACGAGTGATTTCTCTTGCTCTGTCAGGACGGAAGTTGAAAAATACAACAGAATCTTTATTCTGAATCATAGCTACTGGTTTTCCATCTTTCTCGATAACAGTAGGCATTACAAATTCGTCTGTTTTGTCATCATCGTAAGAAGCCTGAACTGCAGCAACAGCATCTGTTCCTTTTACGCCTTCGCCTTTGGTCAGAGCATTGTAAGCCAGTTCTACACGATCCCAGCGATTATCTCTGTCCATTGCATAGTAACGTCCGGAAATCACTCCGATCTGTCCTACGCCAATCTCTTTCATCTTTGCTTCCAAAGCTTCTACATAGCTCTTTCCGGATGCCGGAGGTGTATCACGTCCATCCAGGAAGCAATGTACATAAACTTTTTCCAGTCCTTCTTTTTTCGCCAGCTCCAGCAATCCGTAAAGGTGAGTATTATGGCTGTGTACGCCGCCATCAGACAGCAAGCCCATAAAATGAAGTGCGGAGTTATTTTCTTTTGCATTCTTTACCGCTGTCAGCAGTGCTTCGTTTTTAAAGAAATCACCGTCCTGAATCTCTTTTGTGATTCTGGTAAGTTCCTGATATACAATACGTCCGGCTCCCATATTCAGATGACCCACTTCAGAGTTACCCATCTGACCTTCCGGAAGTCCTACTGCCATTCCGCTGGCATTTCCTTCTACAAACGGACACTGAGATTTTAATTGATCCATCACCGGTGTCTTAGCTTCGCATACAGCATTTGCCTCACATTTGTCATTCAGTCCATATCCATCCAGTATCATTAAAACGGTTGGTTTTTTACTCATATTATCCTCCTATTTATGCATATAAAGGTATACCTTGAGGGTATACTGTTCATCGCTATTCATATTGTAACAGAAAAACAGATTTTTTCAAGAAACATCTCTCCTTTTTCTTGTATTTTTTCTACTCATTCGTTAAAATATTCGAGAGAGGAATATTAATTATGCGGAAATTTTAAAAAAAGGAGAATCATCATGAGAGGATTGGATACTCCCGTAAAGAAAATACGGAGAAAGATTTTTACAGAAATTGCGAAAGTAGGGTTTTATTCCAGTGATGAAACATTGATTGCCGACATTGAAGCAATCCCCTACTCTATTGTTCCGGAAAAAGCTACCTACCGGGAAAGTATTTACCGGGAACGGGCAGTGGCCAGCGAGCGTGTACGTCTTGCCATGGGTATGTCCCTTCGCCCGGAAAATAAGGCGGTTCACATTACTTCCGGTATTGAAGCCAGTAATATTGATGAAAAATATTATGAACCCCCTTTGATGCAGGTGATTCCTTCTGCCTGTGACGCCTGTGAATCGAACCAGTACGAAGTCAGCAATATGTGCCGTGGCTGTGTCGCCCATCCCTGCTCACAGGTTTGTCCCAAAGGCGCTATTTCTATTGTCCATGGACGTTCTGTGATCGATCAGGAAAAATGTATTCACTGCGGAAAATGTAAAGCAGTCTGTCCTTACGATGCTATTTCCCACAAAGAACGCCCCTGTTCCAAAG
Organism: Oliverpabstia sp.; assembly: GCA_034114925.1. GTDB lineage: Bacteria > Bacillota > Clostridia > Lachnospirales > Lachnospiraceae > Oliverpabstia. Next base: position 4,606 of record JAXEUM010000127.1, on the reverse strand, counting down.
CCTGCGGGGTAAACGCTATTGAAAGCGACTCCCAGGGCAGAGCTGTTATCAATAATGACAAATGTGTTTCCTGCGGTATGTGTATGGTTAGCTGTCCTTTTGGAGCCATTTCTGATAAATCCCAGATTTTTCAGTTGGCCCACGCTTTAAAAGAAGGAACGGAAATCATTGCAGAAGTAGCTCCTGCTTTTGTAGGACAATTTGGCCCTAATGTCACTCCTAAAAAGTTCAAAGCTGCCCTTCTTGCTCTCGGTTTTTCTGAGGTATATGAGGTTGCTCTCGGTGCGGACATCGGCGCTATTTCTGAAGCACATCATTATGCAGAAAAAGTGCATACAGGAGAACTTCCTTTCCTTTTAACTTCCTGCTGTCCCTCCTGGGCTGCCCTGGCAAGAAATCAGTTCCCTACTTTGATTGACAGTATTTCTCAGGAACTGACTCCTATGGTTGCCACTGCCCGTAAGATCAAGCAGGAACATCCCAACGCCAAACTGGTATTTATCGGACCTTGTGCTTCAAAGAAACTGGAAGCCTCTCGTACAGATGTGCGAAGCGATGTGGATTTTGTTATCACCTTTGAAGAACTGGTAGGTATGTTTGAAGCAAAAGAAATTGACATTGAAAGTTTTGAGGGAGATTCTTCTTTCCATGACGCTACCGGAGCTGGTCGCGGATATGCCGTTGCCGGCGGTGTTGCCAGCGCCGTGGAAGCCTGCCTGAAAGAATATTATCCTGATATTCCTGTTCACATTGAACATGCGGAAGGACTGGCAGAATGTAAGAAAATCCTTACCCTGGCAAAAGCAGGAAAAGTAAAGAACTGTATGATCGAGGGCATGGGTTGTCCGGGAGGCTGCATGGCAGGAGCCGGAACAATTGCACCGTACAAAACTGTTGCAGCAGAACTGAAAAAGTTTGTAAATTCTTCCAGTGAAAAAGTACCTCCAAAAGAATTAGAAGAAATCAAACTGGATTAATGAAAATTTAACGAGAAGCCCCCATAGAAATCGGTATTTTTCATACCTGTTTTTCTATGGGAGCTTCTCGTTTTTTGTATGTATTTTCGGTTGCAAAACCCCGTCTATTTCATTTAGTACAAAATAATAGGAAATCCCTTTGCCACTGTTTCATAAATGATTTTTGCCTGCTCCAGCGGCAAATTCACACATCCATGACTTCCATTGGTCTTATAAATCTCTCCGCCATATTCGGAACGTTCCAGATCATGAAGTCCCTGTCCATAGACAAAGGGCATCCAGTAATTTACCTTTACTTCATAACCATAAAAATCACTGCTCAGAGTATAAGGACTGGCTTTATATGCAATCGGCCACGCCCCCTTATAAGTCGCTGTTTCTTCTTTCGGCGTTCCTGTCACCACATCTGTTTCAGTAACCAGTTGTCCATCTTTATAAAGCCACAAGTGTTGTTTTTCAATGCTGACTTCCACATAATTTCCCGTCAGGTCGTCTGTACCGTTTCTCTTATAGCCTTCTTTTTTATAAACAGGTTCCCGGGTTACTTCCTTGCCGGAATTCAGTTCCGTCATCACCTGCTGAAACTCTGCTTCCTGGTCAATCTGATATCCATATTCATTATGTTCCAGTTTAACAGTTTCTCCTGTACTGGTCTTAAAATTCCGTTCTCTGTAAATCGTATTGTATTTTGCTGCCAGTTGAGAGATAAAATCCCGCACCGGCTCCTCGGATAATTTCACTTCCAGTCCTTCCACTGTCAGCCAGGAACATATCATATCAGAAGTGATTTTTTCTGTGGTATCTCCAAATTGATAGGTAATGGTCGTACCTCTGTATGAATCCAGTTCTTCATTTAGACTGTTCATCTGATTGACCAAATCTTCCTGCTGAGAAGTGATATTCGGTTTTATATAAATGGTATCGTCCACTTCTATTTCCAATACCTCTGGCAATTCTTTCTGTTCAACCATATCCTGCAATGCACTCTCTGCGAACTTCTGAAATTCGCTGTCGGAAATTTTATTTCCATTGACTTCGGGAACAATGACAAATTGTTTCTGCTCTGTATCATAATTTACATAGGCGTCTGTGGAATCTTTCCGATTCCCTCCCACCTTGTCTGCCGTAAATGCTGCTGCAAAAGTTTCTTCTGATCGAAGAACTTTATATGACACTTCTTTATTTTTTGTTTTTTTGAAAATCTGAAGTTCTGGCTTCTGAGCATCTATAATTTTCTCAAATTCCTGCGTCAACGCTTTCGTATCCAGAGAATATCCCGCTTCCCCCAAAGTCAGGCGGTAAATCTCTTCCCCCTTCTCTTTTACACTCACAGGATGTTTCTGAAATTCTTCATTCCATTCCTCCGCAGCTTCTTTTGCCGTTTTCCCCCATACGGTTCTGCCATTGACCGTAATTTTCATGCCAAACCGTTCTTTGATTCTGCTTGCATCCACCGCCAACATAGCGCCTACTGCCACTACCAGAAATAATACAAGTATTCCTGTGATAACCCCCACTCTTTTCCAGATCGTTTTTTTAGATATTTTTTTCTTTTTTCCTTTCTTCCCGTTTCCTTTTGTATTCATGTCTGCCTCCAAACTTATCATTGGAAAGAACCTCTTTATTTTTCAGAAAACTGTTTCTCTCCCCTTACAGTTTCCTATTGTCAAACATTTAACCACATACATTTCTTTTTGTCAATTATGATTCCATAATAAAAATATTGCATTTTTCTTAAATTTATTGTCGAAATGAAAAATCCCCAAAAAACTGCGGACGGCATTACACCGTCCAACAGTTTCCGGGGACATCTGTCTTTTATTTTTTACAGATATTTTCTCATAGCCGCTTCTACTACATGACCTACCAGAACGGAAGTGGTAACACTTCCTACACCGCCAGGAACAGGAGTGATTGCATCTACAATCGGTTCAGCTTTTGCAAAATCAACATCACCGCAAAGTTTTCCTTCTGCATTTACATTGATACCCACATCAATAACAGTCTGTCCTGCTCTCAGATAAGTATCATCTACCACACCAGCACGACCAGCCGCAACAATAACAATATCCGCTTCCTTTACAACAGAAGGCATATCTACTGTTCTTGTGTGACATACAGTAACTGTAGCATTCTTTTTAATCAGCATCATAGCTGCAGGTTTTCCTACTACCAGACTACGTCCGATAACTACGGCTTTTTTACCTGTGCAGTCAATTCCGTAATGATCCAGAATTTCCATACAAGCCTGCGGTGTACAGGGAGGGAATCCAACCTGTTTTCCTGTAAACACACCGGACATGGAACCATCTGTCATACAATCCACATCCTTTGCAGGATCCAGAGCGTTTTCAATCACAGACTGATCCAAATGTTTTGGAAGAGGACGGAACAACAATACTCCGTGGATACTGTCATCTTTGTTTACTTTATCAATCGTAGCCAACAGCTCTTCCTGTGATACGTCTTCCGGAAGAAGGAATTTTACACATTCCACACCAAGAGTTTCACAACGCTTTGTTGCTCCTCTCTCATAAGAAATATCGCTGCCGTTCTCACCTACACGGATGATTCCCAGAGTAGGATTGATTCCTTTTTCTTTTAATGCTGCTACATTTCCTTTGATTCTCTCATTTAATGCTGCTGTTACTTCTTTTCCTAATAACTGTTTTGCCATTTTCCGGTTCCCCCTTATTTCAGTCTGCCTAAAACACTGTCAAATACTTCATCTGCCAGCTTTGTATATTTTTCCAACATAGCATCACATTTTGCATTCAATTCTTCTGCATACTCTCTGTTCTGCATGGATTTTGTGTTAATATAAACATTCAGACTTGCACCTTTCAATGCTGCCTTACAGAATGCCACGCCAACACCGGCATCACTGATAGCCAGGGCGGAACCTTTCGCTGCAAATTCTACGATAATATCAATCGCTTCACAGCATTTTTCCATAATTTCCATAGGTACAGAGCAGGCGTCTTTCAGAACGATTTCCATCACTCTTGCTTTTTCCGCCTTCTCTTCTTCTGTAGCACGAGGCATACCATACGCTTTTGACAGCGGTTCAAAAACTTCTGCATCTCTCTCGATTAAAGTAAGAAGCTCTTCCTGAAGTTTATCAGATTTTTTCTTCAGCTCCCACATTTCTTCTTCTACATCTGCATATTTTTTCTTGCCTACTGTCAGGCTTCCCACCATATTACCCAGTGCAGTTCCGATAGCGCCTACCAGTGCAGATGCTCCGCCGCCGCCGGGAACAGGTGCTTTTGATGCCAGTACTTCTACAAATTCATTACATGGTACAGTTGAAAATCCCATTGTCGTAATTCTCCTTTAAGTTAAAACAAGTTTTTTCTTAGAACAATCCTGTGATCTTACCTTTTTCGTCTACATCGATCTTCTCTGCAGCCGGTACTTTTGGCAGACCTGGCATAGTCATAATCTCTCCTGTAAGCGCTACGATAAATCCTGCTCCTGCAGAAATCTTCAGATTACGTACAGTTACTTCAAAGTCTGTAGGCGCTCCCAGTTTTGTCTGGTCATCTGTCAGGCTGTACTGTGTCTTAGCTACACAGATCGGGCAGTTGCCAAATCCCATATCTTCCAGCTGTTTTGCCTGTTTCTGA
>JAXEUM010000126.1:0-2023 GCA_034114925.1 Oliverpabstia sp. | reverse complement strand
CAAGCTCCCGATCGGTGTAACCGTCTTGCTGCAGACGGAGAGTGGCAATTCCTTTTTGTATCATATTGCTGCCTGCTGATGCCAGTTCCTTCAGGTATGCAGTGGACAGGTTTTGAATCGCTTCCTGCTCCGTGGAAAGTGAAGTATGATTGTGGTGAAACTCGTTTTCATAAGAGTGACCGTCCTCGGATTCCAGCAATGCATCTAAGGAACAGAATCGTTTATTATATTGGTAAACGGTACGCCAGTATCCGTAGATCGCATTACGAACAGCAGCTCTGGCATATGGTCGGAAGGGACGGTGTCCATCGTATTTAGAAGCTGCATTGCACAGTGCCAGGTAACTGGTTTGCGTCAGCTCTTCATATTCCTCCAGAGAAAGATTCAAATAATTACGTGTCAGGACATTTACCATTTGCGGCACCAGATCCATGTTTTCTTCAATGAGCTGGCTGTAGAGGATAGGATTATTTTTCATGTCATCCACCCTCCTTACCCTGCAAGGCACAGCGGTACATTGTTGTAGCGAAGGACTTTCTCTGATTCTTCTATAAGTCGTTCGCACATGTACTCACTGAAATTGCCGATATGTGCCTGTGTGGTGTCGAGGCAAAATTTGTCTGACATCCACCGATAAGCATCTTTCTTGGACAGAATTCCCTGTTTCCAGATCTGATCAAAGATCCGGTGTGCACGGATCCGTTTCTCACGAAGAGATTTATTTGCCAGAGTGCCTTTAGGGCGAGTGGTGCCGGGATGGACGCTGACGTAGGAATTGCAGACCGGATAGCGGCTGCATACATAAAGTTTGCCTTCCCATGCATTTTTTCCATGGACATAAGATGTATCTCTTAAAATGGCCGGGCTGCCACAGTAAGGGCAGCGTATGATTTGTTTCTTCATCATGATTCACCTCGCATTACGTTTTTTATACGTACATTTATCCTTTATTAGTAAGTTTATTACGTTTTCTATACGTATATTGTAAGTAAAAGTGTGATGAATTCCCATATATCAGGGACGGAAACAGGTACCCAAATGTTCCCTTTTTACCACTTTCTGCCATTTTTTATGAATGTTCTGGATAGAAAATGGTTTTGATTAATGGAAAAAGGCCACTGTCTGTAAAACGTTGGTAATTAACTGCCGTGAAGATAAACTTATTACAAAAGTATCGGAGCAGGAACAGTGCAATTAGTATCAAGCAGATCCGGTAGATGGTGAGCGCCTGCCTTTTCTTTTTGTGTAAAGAAGTAAATCTGCAGTACAGGATATAAACCATAGGGATAAAAATCAGGGTAGTAAAGCCCTTGTCAATCGTTTGGATGATCAGAGTAAGCATGTTGCACACCTCCTTGTCTTTATTCATTCTGTACGCAGAAACAAGTAAAAACGCAACTTACCAGTCATAGTTTTTCTCTTCCTGCATTTTTAGGAGTTCCATACAGGGACAGTCGGACTTGACTGCTGTTTTGATATTCAGGTAAGAGCGATATAAGGATAAAAATGCAGATACAGATATGTTGCTTATGCATTCTTCCGGTTCCGGATAACAGGAAAATAAAATCCGGGCATCGGAAAGAGGGAGGATCAGCGGTTCTGCTGTGGCATCCGGATGAAATAGGAATCCGGATTCTCTGCATATACCGGAAGTTTTACAGGAAGGGCAGGTCACATGGATGCAGTGATGCCAGTTCCCATCACAGGCATCTAAGAATCTACGAACATGTTTGATATCTGTCTGGATATAGGTTGTTTCCATATTCATCACCAAAAAGCAGGCAGTCTCTATGGACCGCCTGCACTGAAATTAAAGATTATTTTTGTTTCTTTTTCCGGAAATAGATTACTGTAGCAATACCTGCAAGCAGAAGGGCACCTGCAGCAATACCTGCGTAAAGAAGAATAGGGGTATTATCGCCGGTCTTGACTGGTGTGGAGATATCCGGAGTATCTTTTGGTACATCGGTAATTTTCACTGTCTGGCCGTCATCATTCAAATCTTCGTGATTGGTCAGTTCCA
>JAXEUM010000125.1:0-11044 GCA_034114925.1 Oliverpabstia sp. | reverse complement strand
GCTGGAATTTGCCGGTTCCAACCCTACCACGTAATCTCCGGAAGCCAGCGATTTCCACTCCATAAAATAGGGAAGTTCTTTCTGATTGAAGGAAAGTTTGATACCAATTCCCAATTTTTCATTGATAATTGCGGCAAAGGTATTTCCCTGCTCATCTGCTGCCAGACGATGCAAATAAACACACTCCGGCTCGTTATCTATGGGTGCTTCCATCCGGTTGTATGTTTCCACATGAGCTTTCGCATCCTCATCTCGGGGAATTACTTCCAAAGTAGGAAGTACAATTTCGCAATCTTCTGATAACAACGGCCATCCCATATTGCAATGATATAAAATCATCATAGGTTCTTTCCGGAAAGACTGATTTTCAATCTCATCCTCCACCGTAATGGTTTTCCCCGGGTATGTAGTTGTAATCTTTCTGCGTAACACCATATTTTCCCCAAAAAGCTCGGCTTCCCGCATTTCACCGGACACGGTCATGGTATAACCTTCTTCTGTCCAGACAGCATCCGCCCCCAGATGTTCCGCCGGAGTGGTACGGATTCGTCCATGCATGGGGTAATCTTTCCCATCACTGGTACAGGGAGGACAAATATTTTCCAGTCCTGCCGTAAACATTAAGCCGCCCATAATACTTCTTAAAGCTTCATCGCCGTGGGTGTCATAATGGTTGCGTCCGGTAAGTCCCGGCTTTGACAGAAAACTGATATTTATTCCCCTGTAAGATACATCGGTAATATCCAGACATTTATCTCCCATGACAGTAAACTGTAGGGGACCATTTTTTACTTCATAGGCTTTCATCTGTTCCGCCCTCCCCTCTGTATACATGAGGGGACGGATCTTAGCCACTTGCTGAATACTTCCTACATGACGATACAAATCTTCTCTTTTCATGAATTATTTCCCTTCTTTCATGCTCAGCGCAAATAACGCAAACAGAGAATTTGCCCAGGCAAACCATTCCCTTGTGAATGCTTCCGGTTTTTCACAGTGGAAACCTTCGTGCATAACCTCGCAGCCTGCATCAGTAGCCAGAAGAGTTTTCAGCAGTTCTTCTCTTTCCTGACTGTCATCAGAAGTCAGTCCCTGCATGGTCAGGGCGATATGCCAGATATACTGATCTGGTGTATGAGGACTTCCGATTCCTTTCGCACAGCTTCCCTCATAATAATAAGGATTCTTCTTACTCAATACAAAATCTCTTGTATTCTTGTAAATCGGATCATCTTTATCACAGTAAGCCAGCCATGGAAGAGAAAGAAGACTTGGTACGTTTGCATCATCCATCAGATTATAGTTTCCAAGACCATCTGTTTCATAAGCATACATTTTTCCGTATACTTCATCCTCTACAACACCGTATTTCTGAATTCCTTCCTCAATCTGCGCTTTCAGCGCTGCTGCTTCCTCTGCCATCGCCTCATCCTGATACTGTTCTCTCAGGAATTTTTCCATATATCCCAGTACTACAGAAGCAAACATATTGGATGGAATCAGGTAGCCATATTTGCAGGCGTCATCACTGGGGCGGAATCCTGACCAGGTCATTCCTGTATAGCCTACCGGTTCACCTTTTCCTTCGCAACTGAGGGTATCAGAAGGAGGACAATTTACACGGATAAAGGAATAAGCAGATTCTTCATGATGCTGCTCTCTTTTCCATACATCCAGAATATCACGGAAAGCTGTTTTTACTTCCGGTGTGAAAATATCTGCTTCTCCTGTATTTTTCACATACTGTTCCATCAGCCATACAGGATAGCACAGGGAATCAATCTCATATTTTCTTTCCCAGTTCCATGGATTATATTCTGTAATGTCTTTCTCCCAGCAATTTCCATTTGCCTCTTCATTGAAAGCATTTGCATAGGGATCAATATGAATATATTTTGCCTGTCTTGCGATCAGACCTTTCACCATATCTTTTAAAATCGGATATTCTTTCAAAAATGGAAGATAATGTACCACCTGAGCAGAAGAATCTCTCAGCCACATAGCAGCAATATCTCCGGTAAAGACATAAGCCTCTCCGTTTTCCAAAAATTTTGTGGTTGTTTTTGCTGTACTCACATAACAATTTTCGAAGGTACGACGCATATGTTCATCATTCCAGTATGCTCCTTCTTTTTTTGCAATTTCTTCTACGGCTGCGATCAATGCCTGCTGTTTTTCCTGTACGTTCATACTTCTTACCTCTCTTTACACGTTTTGCCTTTTTAATCCTGGCTCTGGATCATCACCAGAATTCCCTTTTCCCAGGAAATTTCTGCTGTTTCGCCGGTAATCTCATTGCTGACTCCCAGCCCCTCCAGATTCCGCAGATGATAGCGATCCAGAGGATATTTAAAACCTTTCAGAGTCAATCCTTCCACCTCTTCTCCCAAGGGGAAAAATGACACATAGGTTCCAAATTGCTTTTCTTTTTCTATTGTAAATGGATTATCTACGGGAAGGGTGATCTGATTATGACTGTCCACCATATAAGCAGGCACACCTTTTTGCCAGCTTCGTTTCAGAATATGAATATTACATAATACATGATCGATTCTGCTTCCTGTTGCTCCAAGAATCCATATCTCACTGCTCCCTGCTTCTAAAGCATGATCCAGGGCAATACAGGTATCTGTGGAATCCTTTACCGGATTGTATTCCCGAATGGTTATCTCACTGTTTTTCCGATACCACTCCAGAATCTCTCCCGGAAGGCTGTCAAAATCTCCTACAATATAATCAGGAAAAATCTTGTGATGATAACAAAATTCCATTCCCCGATCAACGCCCAGAAGATAATCCGGTCTCAATTCCCTGATAAAAGAAAGGGCAAAATCTTCTTCGATATTGCCCCCGGTTACAATCAATGTTTTCATTTTGTTCCACTTTCCCCCATCATTGTCATCAGTTCTCGGGCATTTTCCTGAACATTACCGCCAAATACAGAAGAACCTGCTACAATGATATTTGCACCTGCATCTAATACCGTGGGAAGTGTCTGCCGATTGATTCCCCCATCCACCTGAATATCCACATCCAGGCCGGCTTCCATCACCATTTTTTTCAATTTTCGTACCTTTTCTGTACATGTATCAATATAAGTCTGTCCACCAAATCCCGGATTCACTGTCATAATCAGCACCATGTCCACCAGGGGCAGTACGTATTCCAAAACCGACAGGGATGTGGCAGGATTTAAAGCTACTCCCACTCGCATTCCTGCTTTTTTTATCAATCGCAATGTGCTGTCCAGATGCTTACATGCCTCCGCATGAACGGTCAACTGATCTGCACCGCAATTTTTAAAATCCTGAATGTATCTTCCCGGTTCTTCCACCATCAGGTGTACATCAAAAAATAGATCTGTATGCTTCCTTATGGATGCAATCACAGGCATCCCATAAGAAATACTGGGTACAAAAGAGCCATCCATCACATCAATATGAAGCCATTTTACTCCTGCCTCTTCTACTTTGCGGATATCTTCTCCCAGACAGTTAAAGTCAGCAGATAAAATAGATGGTGCCAAAATATTCATATTAATATCTCCTTTTTTCCTTTTCCTTCAGTTCTTCATATATACTTACATAATTTTCATATCTCTGAGAGGAAATCTTTTTCATTTCCACCGCTTCTTTCACACTGCATCCCGGCTCATGCACATGAACACAGCCCTGAAAACGGCAATTTCCCTCATATTCACGAAATTCCGGGAAATATAGACGAAGTTCTTCTTTTTCAATTCCCTCCACAAAAAGAGAACTGAATCCCGGCGTATCCATCAGATACGTCTGCTCTCCCACAGTAATCAACTGAGAATGTCGGGTGGTGTGTTTTCCTCTCTTCAGCTTTTTACTGATTTCTCCTGTCTCCATGCTGATTTCTTCCTGAAGAAGATTGGTGATTGAAGATTTTCCCACTCCGGAGGGGCCTGCCACTACCGTAGTCTTTCCTTCCAGAATATTTCTCACCTGGCTGATTCCCTCTTCCTTGGAAGCGCTGGTGATCAAAATCTGATACCCACACTTTTCGTAAATCCGGCACATCTGTTCCAATTGTTTTTCTTCTGCCAGATCACTTTTATTAAAACAGATGATCACCGGGATATCCTGTTGTTCCATTGTAATCAAAAAACGGTCCAGCAGCACATAATTGGGATCCGGCTGTCGGACTGCAAATATTACCATGGCCTGATCCACATTGGCTGCTGCCGGACGGATCAGTTGATTTTTTCTGGGCAGGATTCCAATCAGATTTCCTGTTTTTTCTTCCTCATCCAGAACTTCTATTTCTACATTATCTCCTACCAGGGGTTTCATCTTTTCTTTTCTGAAAATCCCTTTCGCTTTACATTCATAAATTCCGGATTCTACTACATCCACGTAGTAGAATCCGGCAATTCCTTTTATAATTTTTCCCTGCATACTGTTACTCACTGCTGCTTAAACGGAACATTCGAATAATGTCCCCGTTCCACATAATTTCCATCCACCAGTTCTTCCAGATAAATAGTTCCTGATTCCACGCCTTCTGCTCCTGCTGCATTCAGAACATATCCGTCCTCCGGAAATGTGATCGGTGTTCCATCCATAAGTACCGTTTCCACACTCTGGCCATTTACATTCTGAATCAGTCTCAGACGAACCGGACCGTCTGTATAATTCGCAGGTTTCGTTAATTTTACATTACATTTCCATTCTCCTGCCGGTGTCTCCGGTGAAACACTGGTTTCCGGTGTGGTAGTTGCTTCCGGTGTAGGTGTTGCTGCCGGCGCATGGTAAATCTGAATAGTGATCGTACTTCCCGGATCTACTTCCGTACCTGCTGCAATACTCTGACTTGCCACACAGCCTTCATTTACTCCTGTTGCTTCAGAAGTAGATTCCACATTTACCTTAAATCCACTGTCCTGCAAAGTCTGTTTTGCTGTATTCTCGTCCACATTATATACATTTGGCACTGCAACCTGTTTATTCTCTTCACCCAGGCTGACTACCAGTGTCACTGTCTGTCCTGCTGAAAGAGTAGTTCCTTCCTGAGGATCTACACTGATTACTTTTCCAATCGCCACTGTATCGCTGTATTGCTGCTGAATAGAAGTCTCCAGTCCCAAGGCTTTGATAGCTGCCTCTGCCTGTGACTGGGTCATTCCTGTCACCTGAGGTACTGTGGGCGCATCAGAACCGGTACTTACTGTATAGTTAATTACTGTACCCGGGTCTACCTTCGTTCCCTCTGCGATTTCCTGGGACATAACCACCCCTGCTCCATATTCGGAGGAAGAACTTTCTCCCGTTTTATTTCCTTTCAAACCTAACTGTTCCAACAGTTCCAGCGCATTCTCTTCTGTCTGTGTAAGCAGTTTCGGAACTGCTACCTGACCGTTCTCGTCTTTTGCTGTATCCTGATCTTCCTCTTCCTGCTGCTCTTCTATCTTCTGATTCTCTTTTTTGCTGTCTCCAAGTTTTATAAAGCCTGCTGCCTTCGCAATAAAGAAAATCAAAATACAGATAATAATTGCTCCTATGATAAATCCGCCGATTGTCATGGCTTTTTCCAGTTTGGAACTGATCTCACCATCCTCCTCATCGTCGTCATCATCCTCATCATACCCTTCGGTATCCTCATCCTCTTCTTCGTACTCTTCCTCATCTTCATATGAAGAATTTCTCTGAGGAACCGCATAACCGGAACGTCCCTCCCGAATATCATTCAATTCATCCTGAGAAAGCATCACCGTCTGTGCATGGCTGGACAACGGTGTGAGAGTAACAAAATTTCCATTGGGATCTAAAAGGGAATGTTTCAGATCCTCTATCACCTCTGACATACTGGAGTATCTTCTGTCCACACTCTTTTGGGTACATTTGAAAATAATCTGCTCCAGACTGTAAGGCAGATCCGGAACATATTTTCTCGGAGATTCCATCTCTTCCTGCAAATGTTTGATGGCAATAGCCACTGTAGTATCACCGTCAAAAGGCACATGCCCGGTTACCATCTCATACATCGTGATACCCAGAGAATAAATATCACTCTTCGCATCACTGTATCCGCCACGCACCTGTTCCGGAGAACTGTAGTGTACAGAACCCATAACATTAGAACTGATCGTATTGGATGAAGCCGCCCGTGCAATACCAAAATCAGAAAGTTTTACTTTTCCATCTGTGGAAATGATGATATTCTGCGGTTTTACATCTCTGTGGATAATATTGCTCTTATGAGCAGCCTCTAATCCCAGAGAAACCTGAATTGCAATACTGGTAGCTTCCCGTACTGTCAGTTTTCCTTTTCTTGTAATGTAATCTTTCAGAGTAATTCCCTGTACCAGCTCCATAACAATATAATAAATGCCATTATCCTCCCCAACATCATAGACATTTACCACATTGGGATGTGCCAGTCCTGCCGCTGCCTGCGCTTCCTTGCGGAACTTCGCGATAAATCCTTTATCCTCGCTGAACTCCGCTTTCATTACCTTCACTGCTACAAGACGGTTCAGCTTATGATCTTTCGCTTTGTAAACGTCAGCCATTCCGCCGCTTCCGATCCTGCCGATAATCTCGTATCTTTCTCCTACAATCATGCCCTCTTTTAACATTCTTTCACCTCGTTTGTAAATGGTTCAATTGCAATAACTGAAATATTATCTTTGCCGCCATTTTCGTTGGCAAGTTCCACCAGATGTCTGGCTGCCTGCTCTATGTCAAGGGGGGACGAAATGATTCTTTCTATCGTCTCATCCTCCACCATATTACTAAGTCCGTCTGTACACATGAGAATCCTGGAATTTTCCTCCAATTGAACATCAAAAAAATCAATGTTCACGGTAGCTCCTGCTCCCACTGCACGGGTAATAATATTCTTATCAGGATGGTTTTTTGCATCTTCCCTGCTCATTTCTCCCCTTCGGACCATCTCCGCAATCCAGGAGTGATCTCTGGTGATCTGAACCATAACCCGGTCATCTGCCAGATACATTCTGCTGTCTCCTACATTTGCCACATAAGCATAATGACCTACTATCGTCACTACCACCAGGGTAGTTCCCATACCTGCTTTGGACGGGTCCTGGCTTGCCTGTGCAAAGACCTGCTCATTCGCCGTCTCAATCGCGTGCCGAATAATCTTAATAGGATTAAAACTCATATCCTTCTTTACAGATTCCGTCAGCACAGTCACCGCACAGCGAGAGGCATAGTCTCCTGCATTATGACCGCCCATACCATCTGCGACCACAAATAAATTAGGAAGATTTCCTATTGGCTGTTGGGATACAAACACATAATCCTGATTCTCTCGTCTGCACTGCCCCACATCTGTCACAGAATATGCTTTCATGACAAATTCTCCCTCTTATCTAAGTAACTTTTTCTTAGCTGTCCACAGGCACCATCAATATCCCTGCCCATTTCTCTTCTAATAGTAACATTAATTTTGTATTTTTCAAGTTTATTTTTGAAATTCTCTATGACTTTTTTCCCGGACTGGACAAAATCCCTCTCTTTGATGGGGTTCACAGGAATCAGATTTACGTGGCAATTCAGTCCTCCGATCAGATGCGCCAGTTGTCTTGCATCCTCCTCACTGTCATTTTTCCCTCCCACCAGACTATATTCAAAAGTCAGTCTCCGACCTGTTTTTTCAAAATAATATGCACAGGCCGGAAGTACTTCTTTTAGAGAATACTTATAGGCAATCGGCATCAATTCCTTCCGCTTTTCATCATTCGGTGCATGAAGGGAAAGCGCCAGCGTAATTGTCAGATCCTCTTCTGCCAACTGACGGATTCTGGGAACGATTCCACAGGTGGATACCGTGATATTTCTCTGGCTGAGATTTTGTCCCTTCTCATCACTCAAAATACGGATAAACCGTATCAGGTTATCGTAATTATCCAGAGGTTCTCCGGTTCCCATCACCACCACATTGGAAACTCTCTCCCCTGTAAGTTCCTGAATCCGATAGATCTGATCCAACATCTCAGAAGGTTTCAAATTTCTTGTCAGACCTCCAATGGTGGAAGCACAAAACCGGCATCCCATCCGACATCCCACCTGGGAGGAAATGCATACAGAATTGCCGTGTTTGTATTTCATCCATACACTCTCGATCACATGACCATCCCTCAGTCGGAACAGGTATTTTTGCGTTCCGTCTATTTGGGAAGTCTGCACTTCCACCACCTCCAGAGAAGTCAATGGTTCCTGTTCCTGCAGCTTTTCTCTTAAACTTGCGGAAAGATTACTCATCTGTGCATAATTTCCCACTGCTTTTTTGTGAAGCCATTCATATAATTGTTTCCCCTTAAAAGGTTTTTCCCCCAGGGAAATCATCTTTTCTTTTAACTCCTCCTCATACAAGGATTTTATATCTAATTGTTCCATCATTGCTCCTGTTTTTCTTTACTCTCCTCACTCTCTGTTTTCCGCAGCCTTGCAAGGAAAAATCCGTCTGTCTTATGGATTCCCGGTAAAAGCTGGAGATATCCTTTCTTTGTATCTTCACTATGGAGTTCTTCACAAAGATAAGGATCCAGACTCTCCAGTTCATAGGGATAATTTTCCAGAAACCACTGTACATTTTCCTGATTTTCTTCCCGGGTTATCGTACAGGTACTGTAAATCAGTACCCCTCCCGGTTTTACATAAGAAGCTGCGTTGTGAAGTATCTGTCTTTGCAGCACCACCAGTTCCCGAATTTTTTCCGGATCTGTCCGATATTTGATATCTGTCTTTTTTCCGATCACTCCCAACCCGGAACAGGGTACGTCTGCCAGTACCACATCTGCTTTTTCTATGGATTCTTTATCAAGAACGGTGGCATCTTTTCTTGATGCCCCTACATTGATCACATCTGTTCTCCTGATATTCTCCTGAATCAGCTCTACCTTATAATCTGTCAGATCCCGGGCATCCACATGGCCGAAGCCTTCCATTTTATCTGCCACATGGAGACTTTTTCCTCCCGGAGCAGCACAAAGATCAATTACATAATCTCCTTTTTTCACACCGGATGCTTCTCCTACCAGCATGGAACTTACATCCTGAACCACAAATCTTCCCATCACAAAAGACTTTAATCCTGCCAGATGACTGTATTCTGACAGATACCAGGCATAGGGAAGGTAGGGAGCTTTTTCCACTTTTACTCCCTGTTCCTGCAAACTTTTGATGGTCAGCTCCGGATTCATCCGATGAAGCTGACATCGAATAGTGGTAGGTCTGTCTTTTAAGAAATCCTGAAGCATATTTTCCGTTACCTGAGGACCATACTCTCCCAGCCACCGTTCCACCAACCAGGAGGGCATAGAATAATATACGGACAAATATTCTGAAAGATGGGTATTTCGATCCGGATAAGTGATTTGCCCCTTTTCTCTTGCCACAGTCCGAAGCACCCCATTTACAAATCCCTTTAAACTGTAAAATCCTTTTTTCTGAGCCAGTTTTACCGCCTCATTGCAGGCTGCTGATTCCGGCACCCCATCCATAAATAAAAGCTGGTACACACCGCTTCTTAAAATATTACGAATCACCGGCTTCATTTTCTGTACTTTTACACTGGAAAACTGATTCAGAACGTAATCAATGCGAAGCTGGTATTCCACAGTACCTTCCACCAAACGGTTGATAAATGCCCTTTCCTGTTTGGGGAAATATTGAATCTTATCCAGCGCATTGCGGATAGCAATATGACTGTATTCTTTTTCCCGGGTAATCTCCATCAAAATTTCCAGAGCAATTTCTCTGGTATTATTTCCATTAGTCACGGTCTCTTCCTCCTGATAATATAATCAGACGAAGCAACTGTAAAAGTGCGCCAGCCAGAGCAGCCACGTAAGTCAGTCCTGCTGCGATAAGAACTTTTCTGGCTCCCCGTACTTCTTCTTCCGTCTGAAGGATTCCTGTGTTCTGAAGCATAGCCATGGCTCTGCGGGAAGCGTTAAACTCTGAAGGAAGAGTTAAAAGCTGAAAGATCACCACAACTCCAAACAATAAAATTCCCAGAGACTGTAACGGTTCCCATGAAAAAATCAAACCAATGATAAAAATGGGTATTGCAAGATTCGAACTGATCTGCATCACAGGATTGATCAGATTGATCACTCTGTTCACTCCATAACCGCTGGCGTGCTGCATGGCATGACCGCACTCATGAGCCGCTGTAGCCACGGCCGTAATACTGGACTGGTGAAATAATTCTGCGGACAAATTTACTGTCTTATCATATCGATAGAAAGAAATTCCTCTTCCTCCCATCTGCCGGATCCCCACATCATAGATTCCTGCTCCATGAAGAACTCTCTCTGCCGCCTCCTGTCCGGTGACTCCTGTGGAAATTCTCCGCCGACTGTAACGACTCATAGTCGAATTACAGTAAGCAGATGCTGCCAAAGCGATAATTCCTGCCAGAATCACCAACACATACGTGGGATCCATCATCATCCTATATCCATAAAACATATACGTCACTCCTTTAGATTAAAATGGTAATACCTTTCCACCCTCCAGATGATATCCTCTCAAAAATGAGGAGGTATCCATTCTTTTCTTTCCTTCTAACTGAAGTTCCGTTATTTTTAAAATCCCTTTTCCTGTCTGTACCATAAATTCCTGTTGATCTGTCAGAAGAACCGTTCCAGGCATATGATCTTCTTCTCTTTCTTCTTCCAAAACCTGAGCTTTCCAGATTTTTAATGTTTTTCCATCCATTTTTGTATATGCGCTGGGCCAGGGATTTAACCCACGGATCAGTCTCTCCAATTCTTCTGCCGGACGGGTCCAGTCCAGATCACCCATACTTTTCTTAATCATTCCTGCATAGGCGGTAGGACTCTCCTCCGGCTGTTTTTCAAAAACAGCCGTTCCATCTTCCAGAGAAGGCAAAGTTTCCACCAGTAACTTTGCTCCGGCTTCGCTTAGTTTATCAAAAAGGCTTCCCCCTGTTTCATCTGCCAAAACAGGAACCGTCACTTTTGAAATCATATCTCCGGTATCCAGACCTTCATCCATACGCATGATCGTCACACCTGTTTCCGCTT
>JAXEUM010000124.1:0-2827 GCA_034114925.1 Oliverpabstia sp. | reverse complement strand
GACTGGGAAAAAATCAATGGAAAGTGGTATTATTTTGACCGGGAAGGCTGGATGCTGACAGGATGGCAGAAGGTTAGCGGAACCTGGTATTACATGGATGGAAGCGGAGCCATGTTGACCGGGTGGCAGAAGATCGGCGGAACTTGGTATTATCTGGATGGAAGCGGAGCCATGTTGAGCGGGTGGCAAAAGATTGGCGGAACCTGGTATTATCTGGATGGAAGCGGAGCGATGCTTACCGGGTGGCAGAAGATTGACGGAAAATGGTACTATTTGAAGGACTCCGGAGCTATGGCGTCGAATACCTGGATTGGAAATTACTATGTAAATGGCAGCGGCGTCTGGGAAGAAGGAAAAACTCTCTACGGCTGGCAGCAGGAAGGTGCTCGTTGGTACTATGTAAATACGGATGGGACAAGGGTAAAATCTTCCTGGAAAACGATTAATGGGTCAGAATACTATTTTGACGAGAACGGCTGGATGGTTACCGGCTGGCTGAAGAAGGGAAATAATTATTATTATCTGAAAGAGAACGGTACAAAAGCCAGCAACTACTGGGTGGGAACCACAGGCGTAGGAGGCTATTACATTAATAAGTATGGCGTTATGGTTGCCAACTCTACATACAGTGTGGGGGATTATATTTACAGTTTCGATAGCTCAGGTTTGTGTACATCTAAAGAAGAACGCTATGTAAGAGCGAAAGATCAAAATGGCAGAACCTATAAGGTGGAGAAACAATATGAAACGGATCCCCAGGTGGGCGTGGATGTGACGGAAGATGAATTTCTTGCGGCTGCTGTATATACAGAGGCGGGAAATCAGGGAATGCCGGGTATGACTGGTGTGGCTCTTGTTATGTTAAACAGAATGAATACCACCAGAGAAGGGGCTGCCAGTCCATATCCTTCTCAGGCAAATATTATGATTTATCAGGCACAGCAGTTTGAAGTTGCCAGAAATGGCACTCTTACAAAGTGGCTGAAAAATATTAAGAGTTCTCAATTGGATAATGCAAAAGCGGCTGTCAAAGAGGCGAGAAGAATTATCAATGAGTATAATACCAATAAAACGCCTCGTACTGTAGAAGGACTTCAGATGCCAGCAGGAAAAAAAGACTTTAATTATATGGGCTTTATGACCCCAAAAGCATTTAATAATGCAAATCTGGACTGGGAAAAAACAGAAGCCTTTACATATTTAAATACAACATTTTATACAACCTGGATTAAGAAGAAATAGGAAGAGAAAAGTCAATCTTGAATTGACAGTTTCTCATGAAAAGCTTATAATATTACCGTGAATTTTACGAATACAGAATCAGGGAAACAGGTGAGATTCCTGTGCAAGTCCGTTACTGTAAAGCCAGATTACTGACTGTATTTGATTATAAAGTTTTGCGGCAACCGAAGCTTTATAAACCAGAAAACCGTTGTCTTTCGAGACGACGGTTTTTCTGGTTTATGGAAACATATCGTAACTGTTTGGTACCCTCACCTCGCGGGATAGTGGACTGCTGAATAGTTGCAAAATATCCTGTATATGGGGAGGGTTGAACATGGAACACCGGACAGGTCTGGAAATGTACTGTGTGGTAGATGAAAAAAACAATAAACTCCGATATGGTTATACTACAGGTTCCTGTGCGGCGGCGGCAGCACAGGCGGCGGCGAAGATGCTTTTGACCGGAGAGAAGGTGGAGGAAGTGGCGCTTCAGACACCGAAAGGAATCCTGCTTCATCTCTTGATTGAAGATATTCAGATGAGCAGAGAAGAAGTCCGGTGCGCTGTCCGAAAGGACGGAGGAGACGATCCGGATGTAACCCATGGGATTTTGGTATACGCCCGGGTAAGAAAAAGTCAGGAAGCAGGAATCCGCCTGGAGGGAGGCAAAGGCGTGGGCAGGGTGACTCGCCCTGGTCTTGAACAGCCGGTGGGAGCAGCAGCGATCAATAAAGTTCCCCGACAGATGATAAGGGAAAATGTGGAAATGGTATGTCATCAGCAGGGGTATACAGGTGGGATGGATGTGGTAATTGAAATCCCGGAAGGGATAGAAATCAGCAAAAAAACTTTCAATCCCCGTTTGGGAATTCAGGGAGGTATTTCCGTACTGGGAACCAGCGGTATTGTCATTCCCATGAGTGAGGCTGCGCTGGTTGCCAGTATCCGGCTGGAAATGGAGATGCTGGTAAAAAATGGGGCGAAGTATCTGGTAATCACTCCGGGAAATTACGGACAGGCTTTTTCAAAAGAACAGATGAATATTGATCTTACCTATTCGATGAAATGCAGCAACTACGTGGGGGAAACTCTGGATATGGCCAGAGAACTGGGCGTAAAAGGGATTTTGTTTATTGCACACATAGGAAAATTTATTAAAGTTGCAGGTGGGATTATGAATACCCATTCCCGGAATGCGGACAGTAGAGCCGAGGTGATGGCGGCAAATGCTCTGCGGGCAGGAGCCAGCCGCAAGACAGTGATGGAAATTTTAGATTCTATTACCACAGAACAGAGCATTGACATTTTGATTCGGGAGCATTGTCTGGAAAAGACCATGGAAGAGGTGCTTCAACGAGTGGAATATTATCTTTCCAAACGGGGAGGAGAACAGTTGGAAGTGGGAGCAGTTCTTTTTTCCAGCGTACACGGAAAATTGGGAGAAACCTCTGGGGTAAAAAGATTATGCGAAGAAATAAATGGATAAAACAGCAATTTGGTAAATAGTCAAGAACTATTTTGAAAAGTTTTTCATACAAAAGGGTAACCTTAATAGACCTACGGCTTAACAGAAACGTAAGTTCGATATGCGATATGGATTACC
>JAXEUM010000123.1:0-11811 GCA_034114925.1 Oliverpabstia sp. | reverse complement strand
TAATCAATAGACAGAGACGGGATGAACCAGCATTGTGAAGAAGAATCTTCAGAAAAGATGTTTAGAAGTATCCTTCTGTCTAACAAAAAAAGAATAAGTCTGTAAGCTGTTTTTTGCTTACAAACTTATTATACGAGGAGGTAGTATGGTGAAGAAAAAAAGAATAACCAATGAGCTTAATTGTTCGCAAAAAATGCTTATGTGGATCATTCTTAGTGTCATTATATTGATTATGGCGCTGCCTATGTGGAATGTAATCGTTGTATCCACATCATCAAAATTATCGTCCAGTCAGAGTGGAATTAAATTATGGTGGGATTCTTTTAGTTTAGAAGGATTTGGTTATGTATTTACAGTTGCGAAATTGTTTCGACCATTTTTGAATTCGTTATTTGTTACAACGGTAGCAACGTTGATTCAGGTGGCATTGTCATCCTTTGCTGGATATGTTCTGATACAAAAAGACTTACCATTTAAAAGAGCAATTACATCTTTTGTAATGCTTACAATGATGATACCGGGTGATTTAACATTGATATCTGTGTATCAGCTGAATAAACAATTGGGTCTGTTAAATAGTTATACAGGATTAATCATGAATGGATTGATTTCTGGATTTAGTATCTTACTTATGAGAAACTATTTTGAAACAGTTCCATATTCTATGGCTGAATCAGGAAGGATTGATGGGGCGGGAGAAGTAAGAATTTTTGCACAAATGTTTTTACCAACATCTCTTCCAGGACTTGCAACAGTATTTTTTATGGAATATGTATCTAAATGGAATTCGATAATGCTTCCCGCAACATTGATTACAGATCAGGATAAGTATACATTACCATTAATGTTGAAAGCAATGATTACATCAGATGCATCAACATCAGGTACAGCGATAGCACCACAGAATGCAGTTATGGCAACGATTATTATTTCAACTATTCCATTGTTATTGATATATGTGTTTGCACAACAGTATTTGCTTCAGGGTATGAATCTTGGCGCAGAGAAAGGATGATATTATGTGTGAATCTAATGAGCTGATTATAAAATTAAATGTGGAGAAGGAAAAAGAGGGAACGTATTTTCCGTTAGAATTTCAAGCACCTGAGAATGTAGAACAAATGGAGATTTCCTATCAATACCTTCGATATGAAAAAAGTCAAGGAATGCATGGAGAATTATATAGCAAAGAGATTAATATTGTAGATTTTGCTATATGTGCACCACATGGTGCATATATTGGAGGGTCTGGATCGGATAGAAATATTATTTCTTTATCAGCTTATGGAAGTTCACAGGGGTTTGCGCCATGTGAAATCACACCCGGTATATGGCAGATTATTGTAGGAGCATATAAAATTGCCCCGGAAGGTTGTCAGATAGAATATCGTATCGTGTTTAAAGAGAAAAAACTGCGTCTCTACAAAGGCGACACACACATACATACAACAGGTTCTGATGGAAACTGTAATTTACATGAAATTGCGCAATTGGCAGTAAAAGAAGGATTGGACTATGTTTGCATAACAGATCATAATAATTATACGCATAATATGCAGCTTCCAAAGGTTGAAGGTTTAACTATGCTTCCAGGAACAGAATGGACACACTACAAAGGTCATGCTGGAATGTTAGGGGTGGAAAAACCATTTGATAATGCGTTTTGTGTGAATACACAAGAAGAAATGGAAGAAAAGTTTTTAGATGCGAAAGAACGAGGAGCTTTGCGTGTGTTGAACCATCCGTTTTGTCCAAATTGCGGTTGGAGATGGGGAATGGATGCTGTAGAATATGATCTTATTGAAATTTGGAATGGAGCAGTTCCAAGGCAAGTGAATGAAAAATGCTTAAAATGGTGGGATTTGCAGTTAAAAAAAGGTGCTAGAATTCCTGTAATAGGAGGAAGTGACTTTCATAAAATTGAATTTGGAAGAATGATTGCTTCGCCGTGTACTTGTTTGTATGCAGCATCAAGAACTAGAAAAGATTTGATACAAGCAATAGCAGCGGGGCATGGATTTGTAGTGTATAGTCCGGATGGTCCAATGGTAGAGGCAAGTGCAGGTGAATGTTTAATGGGAGATATACTTTCTCAAGATCAAGAAATTGCGTGGAGATTTTGGAACCTACGAGAGAGGGATCAAATTGTATTTGTGTCAGATCAAGGTGAGGAATGTGTAGAAATTTTAACTAATGTAAAAGAATATCAATGTTTAAAAAAAGTAATTGGATTAAAATATATAAGAGTGGAAATTAGAAGAGACTTTGGAGGAGATGGATCTATGCTGGCATTGATAACAAATCCATTTTATATATGTAATCAAGATTAAATAGATGGAGGGTGTAAAATAAAGTGTGTAAAATAAAGTGTGTAAGTTAAGAAAATAATTTCGAGACTTACGCACTTTGTTTGTTATACAGAGTGTGTTAAGATAACAGGAAAGGATTAGAAAAGGATGAACACACTCAGTATGGCAAGAAAAAAAAGACAAAACTCCAAATCAACAGCTGGCACAGGCAATCATTGATCAGTACCAGCCCCAAAGCGTAGAGGATATGCAAAACGCTTCAAAAGATATTTTTGGCCCTATGTTTGAAGCAATGCTTCAGGGGGAAATGAACAGTCACTTAGGCTATTCCAATAATGAGAGGGGAGAAAAAGAAACGGGCAACCGAAGGAACGGTTATACAAAAAAGACTTTAAAAACAACGGTTGGAGATGTGTCGATAGAAGTTCCCCGGGATCGTGAGGGAACCTTTGAACCGGTTGTTGTCCCCAAAAAGAAACGGGATGTTTCAGCTATCCAGGATAAAGTTCTGTCCATGTATGCAAAAGGAATGAGCCAGCGTGATATTGCAGAGACGATTGAAGATATCTACGGTTTTGAAATCTCCCATGAGACGATCTCTGAGATCACAGACCGTGTTCTGGAGCAACTTGAAGAATGGCAGAACCGCCCCCTGAAAAAGTTTTATACGTTTCTGTTTGTAGACTGTCTGTATGTTACGATCCGGAAAGACTATGAGACGAAAAACTATGCAATCTACGTGATTCTCGGATATGATGTGGATGGACAGAAAGATATACTCGGACTCTGGCTGAGCGAATCAGAAAGCAAGCATCAGTGGATGCAGATATTTGATGAGATCAAAAGCCGTGGCGTTGAAGATGTATTGTTCATTTCTATGGATGGCGTAAGCGGACTTGAAGAAGGAGCGAAAGCAATCTTCCCCCATGTAACAGTCCAAAGATGTATTGTGCATCTTATCCGTAATTCAATCAAATATGTGCCAAACAAAGACTATAAGAAATTTACAGCTCAGTTAAAAAAGGTCTATGGAGCCGCCAGCCTGAAAGCTGCAGAAGCCGAATTTGAGCGCTTTAAGCAGACATGGAGCCAATATCCTGGGGCTGTAGATGTATGGGTGCGAAATTGGCAGCATGTAGCTCAATTGTATGATTATGGAAGTGCTGTAAGAAAGATTCTGTATACGACAAATGCAGTTGAAAGCGTTAACTCCAGCTTACGGAAGGTAACAAAAAAAGGGGCTTTTCCAAACGAAAATGCATTGTTTAAGCTGTTGTATTTACGCATAACTGAATTATACAAAAAGTGGAATGTACGACCACTAAATAACTGGGCTCTTGTTCGAAATCAGTTGGATATGGATGAAAAAATCCAAGAACGAATCCGTAAATATGAAAATGGCGGATTGTAAAATCAGCGGAAAAAGTTCCGTACAGGACAACCTGTTTGTCCATGAGACTTTAGAACAATAATTTAATAAAGTTGCTGACGATACATAAGGGGAGGTTCCCCTCCCCATAAATTTTTTTTCTTAAAACTTACACAAAAAACTTGACAAACCCAATAGATGATATGAAAGCAGGGGTAACATTCTTTGCTCTGTGTCAAGTTTTGAGGTGGGAGTCTTAGGAATCTCGCCCCGTTTTTTTTAATCTCAGGAAGTTATTGATGTTGTAAGCTTTCTCAATGCCAGAAGAGCTGATATTCTTCTCCGTATCTATTTTGTAGAAGACAAAGTTTTCTTTTCCATTCCGTGCCTTCTCCCTCTCCTGTTTTTTCAGGATGTCCCAATGATTCCCAGGGAATCTTGGCAGTTTCTGATCTATGATGTGATTTTTCGGACCATCCCAGCCATTGATCATCATTTCAGAGATATAGTAGAGCGCTTCTATATTCAATTCTTTTTCTTTGGCGCTCACTCATGCAAATCATTCTGTTAAATATAAAACTTTAAGTTTATTAAAAGGAATAGTAAGATCAAGCTGTTTTTCTAATTTACATTTGGCACGAAAATTTCCTGCGTTTGCTGCCCGTTCTACTAAGGATTTGGTCTGTGTGATGGCATTTTCATTCAGAGTAAGAGGAAGTGAGGCGGCAATGTACCATAGCAAGGGATTCCACTTTTCGGCTTCTCGCTTGTAGATTTCTACTGATTCTTCAGAAGTTTTTAATTTTCTAATGCCTATTCCTTCTGCTTTTTTAGTTCCTCATGAAACTGTTTCACCTGTTTTACGTCTGTTGTAGATGGCGGTGCGGTGAAATTTTCTTCCTGGTTTCGTTTTTTGTTTTTAAAATGTCTCCAGACGAAAAACAAAATAATAAGAATAATAATAAGTTCCATATTCCTTCCCCCTGTTTATAAAATTTTCCTTATACTAAAGAAGAAATAAAATTCGGGCAATAAGGTAGAAATTAACAGAAGGAAATATTCAGAGCATTTTATGTTCCGGAATATCTTACAGGTAGGGTTTCATGTTTTTGAAAATAATGCGGTAGGCATTGGCATACATATGGATACCTTCTACGGTATATTCTTTTTTTAATTTGCCCCTCTCGTCGGTTAAGCCGGAATTGACATCAATATAGTGAAAACCAAAAGCGTCAGCCAGCTTTTTGATTTCTTTGTTGGCCAGGTGGATATTATGATTGTTTCTGTTTATGAATAGATTGCTGCTTCCTTCACCTTCCGGAAGTTTGTCGGTTTCGTTGACCGGATAATAGGCCATCAGGTATACTTCAGTCTGCGGAAGTTTTTCCCGAATCTGAGACAGAATCTCAGTGTAATTTCTGATGGTATGTGTCAGAGCAGTTTCAAAAGAGACAGATGGATTGCCAATGTCATTTGTTCCAATATTTATGAAGATTTTGGAAGGCCGGACAGCAAATATTTGAGTATCCATATGTTCCAGCATATTATCAGTAGTAAATCCGCCGATACCACGATTATAAATGATGTATTTCATGTCATCTGCTATGAGCAGTTCATGGATGGGAAATTGTTCCATGAGAGAAGAGCCTGTAAAAAGAATCTGTCGTTTTTTTGCAAAAGTGTTTAATACATTATATTTATCAACCAGTTCCTGTTGTTCCTGTGTTATACTTGCTTTGAAAAATTGCTCCATATCCATAGTGGTGTATTCCTTTCAAAAATAGTTGTTTTTGTAAAATATTATGGCAGATTTCTTTGTGAAATTCAACCGCTAAGGAGCTTCGGCAGAATGAAGCTGTTGCTTGCCTGGCGGTATGAAATATGGTAAACTATAGCCATGAGTAAAATGGAAGAAAGGATGGGTAAGGATATGATTATAACAACAACAACTTCCGTTGAGGGAAGAAGAATTCGGGAGTATCGCGGTATTGTATTTGGTGAAGTGATTTCCGGTGTCAATTTTGTTAGAGATCTGGCGGCTTCTTTCAGTAACTTCTTTGGTGGAAGATCCAATAGTTATGAGGAAGAACTGGTTCAGGCGAGAGAGAATGCCATCCGGGAAATGGAGCAGAGAGCAGCGGCTTTAGGGGCGAATGCAGTGGTAGGTGTGGATATCGATTATGAAGTATTGGGATCAGATAATGGTATGTTAATGGTAACTGCCAGTGGAACAGCAGTGGTAGTAGAGTAGACAGAAAAATTTTCTGTGATATATTTGTGACAGAATGTTACAGGAGGCGGCCATGGAGTTAGAACACGGCTTTACCACTCGTGAGGAATGGGAAGAGTATTTTAAAAAGTATTTTGCACAGATCAGGGAACTGGAAGAGATTAATTCTTTTCAAATGGATAAAGAGCCGGAGCAATGGCTGGCTGATTTTAAACAGAAGGCTCGTATCCTGGAAGAAAAATATCAGGAAAATAATGTTTATTTGAAACAGCATGTTTACTATTTTACACGGGAGGGGCATCCATGGGAGCGTTCCGTAGCGGATCCCCTGCTGTCTTTTCTTTATCGTTACAGTACGCGATTTGAAGATATTGAGGCGGCTTATGAATTGGCAATAAGTCTTCAGGTGTTTTATGAGATGTTGAATGATGAAGTCGCTTTGATGAAATGCGATATGATTAAGCTGACAGTATATTTCTTTTTGGATATTGTACATTTGAAAAAGGAGATCTCTACCCTGTGTTATCGTGGAATTCAAGTTTTTGAAAAGCATTATGAAGAACTGGACCAGGAAGAAAAAAGTATGGGGTTGAGTTTTTACGATTTTCAGTCTGTTATGTCGTCAGAGTATCCAGATGAAGAGCCTTTACTTTCGGCAGATGAGATTTTTACAGAGCATGAAAATCGGATGAAGATGCTGAGGCGTTTTTGGAAAGAAGCGGATATGGAACTTCCCTTGAACCAGGTGTTGCCTTATTTTGAAAATTGCTGGACTAGTAATTTTTTGAGAATGTGCATCAATACCAGCAATAAAAAGAAATTACAGTTTACCCGGGAACAACTGACATACCAGCTTGCTTTAGCGGAAAAATTAAGAGATGAGGCTTCTCAGGAGGAGTCATCTGTTACCAGAATAAAATATAGCACAATTTGTTTGATGCTCCGCTATTTTATGGGAGAAGAAAACGGAGAAATGATTTATGAGAAATTGATGTATTTCGAGACGCAGCTTTCTCATAAGCGAGTGACTGTCTGGGATGAATACGATGATGAAACCATCGACAGTTTCAACCTGATTCTCAAATCCTTATGTATTTTGGTTAAAGATTTTCCGGTGTGTCAGGATGGAATACGAAGTATATTTTATCATCTTCTGGATGTTTACACGCATTTTCCAAGTAACAATTATCTGGAATGTATTGCGGATGGATTTATCTATCTATATTTGATCCCAGCGCTGAAGTTTCTTCGGTGTGATGAGATGTTGCCTGCACTTTTGCAATTAACAGTATATCGACAGCCTCAGACTTTGTTTCACACGGTAATGGTTGCTGAGTGTGCAAAGCTTCTTATGAGAGAAATTATTCATCAACATCCGGAATATTTAATTGGGGTACTTGGATGCCGAAACAGGGAAGATGTGCGGAAGAAAGAAAAAGAGTTGATCGATTTTATAGAAAATGGAGCATTGCTGCATGATGTGGGAAAGATTTTATGTACCAACGTAATCAATATGCAGTATCGAAAACTGATAGATATTGAATTTCAGGTGATAAAATATCATCCCAGTACGAGTTTCAAAATTTTGCAACAGATTCCATTTTTGAAGCAATATACCAATATGGCTGTGGGTCACCATAAGTCTTATAATGGAAATTTTGGTTATCCGCCAGAGTTTGAGAATAAAAATGCTTCGGATAAGATTTTGATAGATATTGTTACAATCTGTGATTCCCTTGATGCAGCTACAGACTATCTGGGAAGAAGTTATGCAAAAAATAAAACATTCGCACAGGTGTTGAAGGAGTTACAGTTAGGCAGCGGTACCCGTTATTCCACGGAAATAGTGCAGTTGCTTGCTGATTCCACTCAGCTTCAGTGGGAACTGGAAAAACTTTTGTTGCATGATCGAGAAAATATTTGCTTACATATGTATAAAAAAATGAAGGGACTGCTACAGGAGTAGAAGAGATGGCAAATTCTACGGGGCTGCGGTCCCTTTTTTTATTTGGGTGGATAAAAACAAAAAATGGAAAAAAATCACAAAGAGAATTTCATTTTTCTCCTTGTGATTTTTTCTGTTCTATGATAAAATTTCCCGGTATGTCAATTATTTAACAACATAAGTTAAATAACGATGAATGAAAAAATTACGGAGGAAAGCAGAACATGCGGAAAAAAGAAAAGAATGGATTTCCCGGTGGAGTTCATCCCACAGATGGTTATGATAAATCATTGACCATGGATATTCCCGTAAAAGAGTTCTGGCCCGATCAGGTTACTGTTTTATCAGAGCAGTCTTTCGGAGGAAAGTGTGGGCTTAAGGTAAAACCCGGAGATCAGGTAAAAGCGGGAGAGCTGATTGGAATACCGGAAGCTTTTATGGCAGCCCCTCTCCATGCCAGTGTCAGCGGTAAAGTTCTTGAGATGAAAGAAGTTTCCAATCAGGGAAGAAATATTCTGGCTTGCATCATAGAGACCGGGGAAAATGTTTCACCGGAAGAGAAGTCTTACGAAAGGGAAGCAGCAGATATTTCCGGAATTTCCAGAGAAGAGATTCTGGCAGGTATCCGGGATGGAGGTCTTACAGGGATGGGAGGAGCCGGTTTTCCTACTCATAAAAAGTATGAGACCGACAAAGAGATAGACGCACTGTTGATTAACGGGGCAGAATGTGAACCATTTCTTACCTGTGACTATCGCCTGATGATGGAACATCGATGGAGTGTGGTAAATGGCGTTCGTCTGATGCTGAAAGGTTCCGGCGCGAAAACAGCGTATATTTGTATGGAAGACAATAAGCCGGAGGCTGCAAAAGCGCTGCGTGAGGCGTTGGAGGCAGGGAAAAAATCCGGTGTGATCGGAAATGAAGAGGATGTACAGATTCAAGTACTTCCCACAAAATATCCACAGGGCGGTGAAAGACAGTTAATTGAAAGTGTGCTGGGACGGGAGGTACCTATGGGGGGACTTCCGGCAGATGTGGGAGTAATTGTTTCCAATGTAGGTACATCGAAGGCGGCAGCAGATATGATTTTTGGCGGACGTCCTCTGATTCGAAGAATCGTTACAGTAACAGGATGTGTGAAAAATCCTGGAAACTATCTGGTTCCTATCGGTACTTCTGCAAAAGAATTGGTACAGCTTTGCGGTGGTGTGACGGTAAAGAATAACAGAGTGATCGCAGGAGGTCCGATGACAGGTCCTTGTGTGGCTTCTGACTGGGATGGAGAAAGTGAATTGTTCTATATTACAAAAAATACTTCCGGAATCCTGGTACTGCCGGATAGTCAGTGGGAAGAACAGCCTTGTATCCGCTGCGAAGGGTGTGCAAAGGTATGCCCGGCAGGTCTGGTTCCTTATCAGATTGAATTTGCCTATATGGAAGAGGATTATGATCTGTGTGAGAGTCTTTACGCCAGCGAATGTATTGCCTGTGGCTGTTGTTCTTATACCTGTCCGGCAAAACGAGAGCTTTCTGTTCGGACAAGAATGGCCAGAGATATGGTAAAACAGAGAATGAGAGAGAGGGCGGTGAAGAAATCATGAGTCAGACAAGAGTAATTCAGGGACCGCATATCCGTACGGAGAGAACTACCCGGATGGTCATGATGCATGTGGCTATTTCTTTGATTCCCGCACTGTTGGGCGCCATTTATTTCTTTGGAATCCGAGCATTATATCTGACGGGGCTATCTGTGGGCGTTTGTGTCTTTACAGAATATATCTGGCAGAAGCTGACAAAGAAACAGGTGACGGCAGGAGATTTCAGCGCCGTGGTAACCGGTTTGCTGATAGCGTTTAATATGCCGGTGACAGTTCCAGTATGGGTACTGGCGGCTGCCGATGTATTTAGTATTCTTATTGTCAAGCAGATGTTTGGAGGCATTGGAAATAACTGTGTCAATCCCGCTTTGATGGGAAGATTACTGGTTATGGTGGCATGGCCGGGAGCTGTTATGAATTATGTGGTTCCCCAGACGATTCCTACAGACGCAGTGTCTGCTGCAACAATTCTGGGAACTGCAAAAAGCGGCGCCGAGACAGGGTACAGCTATTTGCAGATGTTTTTGGGAGAAATGCCGGGCGCTATGGGTGAAACCAGTAAGCTTTTACTTCTGGTAGGTTTTGCGTATATGTGTTATATGGGAATTGTAAATGCGGAAGCAGCGTTGACCTATATTGCCACAGTAACGGTTTTGACCTTTGTATTTGGTCCTCAGGGACTTTTTACAGGAGACATTTTGTTGAATCTTTTTGGTGGCGGTTTGATTATGGGTGGCTGCTATATGCTGACGGATTATATGTTTGTGTCACGGAAAGGAAAAATTCTGTACGCAGTAACAGCAGGTGTAATTACCGCAGCAATCCGTATTTTCAGCAATTACCCGGAAGGTATTTGTTTTGGTATACTGACGGCAAACTGTATGGCAGGACTGTTATCCAACCTGTATAGACGTCACGTATATGGTACAAAGAAAATAAAAGCATAGGAGAGAATAGATATGAAAAATAAAAATGTAAGAGGAATTCTTGCTCTGGCAGTAGTGACTGCTTTATCTTTTGGAGTGATTATCGGTTCCAAAGCTCTGGCAACAGACAGTGAAGGAGAAAACGGAGGAGCAGATCAGGCAAAAGTGGAAGAAGAGCTGGATGTAAGCGGCGCCAAAAATATTGAAAAGGCATCAAAAACAGAGAATGGCTATGTGGTTACCGTAAAAGAAAAAGGATACGGCGGCGATATTCTGATGAATGTTTCTTTTGATCAGGACGGCAAAAAGATCACAAAAGTAGAAGTAACAGAACAGAGCGAAACAGAAAATCTGGGCGCCCGTATTGCAGAAGCAGAGTTCCTTGGTCAGTTTGAAGGGGCAGAAGCGCCCGTATATCTTCCGGGAATGACTTTGGAAGAAGAAGGAGAAGCAGAGGCGGCTGATCCACTGGAAGGAGCAACACTCAAAGACGGAAATTATGAAGCAAAAGCAGCGGCTCCGGATGACAACGGAATGACAGAACAGGTTACTATGACGATCAAAGATGGAAAAATCACAGAAGTAAACTGGGATTCTATCGGAGAAGACGGTACAAAGAAAAGTGTTTTGGCAGAGACTGGAGTATATGTGATGACAGAAGATGGTTTAAACTGGAAAGAGCAGGCAGAGGCTTTGGCAAATGCTTTGATTGAGAATCAGTCTCTGTCTTATTTCACTATGGATGACCAGGGAAAAACAGATGTGGTATCCGGCGTAAGTATTTCTATTGGAAGTTTCCTGAATCTGGCAGAACAATGTATGTATGAAGCAGCGGGAGTAGAAAAAGAGGAAGGAGCAGCTCCATCCAACGGTACACAGGTAGACGGAGTATCCGGAGCTACAATTTCTTCTACAGCAGCAGTAAAGGGAATCAATGCTGCTTATGAATTTGTGCAGTCAGTAAAATAATAGAACGGAGGATATTGTGATATGAAATTAAAATATCCGGCGGAAGCGTTTGCTTTTGGAATCCTTTTGTTTTCAGCGGGAATGAAAGAATCATTTGCAGCGGGAATTTTAGTGATTCTGTCGGTGGTATTTGCAGAATTTATAAAAAACCTTCTGGAGCCGATGATTCCGGCATGGAGTTTAAAAGCATTTACCCTGATTTCCACTGCGGCAGTGACTTCCAGTGTATTTTTAGTAGGATTTTCCTATCTGGGAGAGCCACTTTCCACAGAAACCTGGGTAATGACTTTTGTTCTGGGCATTTTGTCCGCCCAATTTGTGCTGATGAATGAACTGGAGGGAGAGTACGGAGATATTCTCTGGGAATCTGGAATCTGTTGGGGCTTTTGGGTTCTGTTGGCTGTTTTCCGGGAATTTGCAGGAAGCGGAAAAATCTTTGGAAATATGATTTTCGATATGGAA
>JAXEUM010000122.1:0-53991 GCA_034114925.1 Oliverpabstia sp. | reverse complement strand
TTGTCATATCTTACACCGGAAACCGGAAGCTTTCCACTGTTATCAAACGAATATAGCTGTATTTCCCCCGAGGGTTCTTCCAGATAGAACTCTGCCTTACTTTCCTCTGCCCGAATCATAGATACAGGTATCGCCAGCGCCAGAAACAGCAGTAATGCCAGTATTCTCCTAATCCCTTTCTTCATCCGTTTCCCTCCTGTTCCATAGAAAATCCATCACGATCAACAGTACAATTCCCACAAGCAGCCAATTTCTACCATATCCTTTCTGTAGAAAATCTGCTCCATATCCCAGGTATGGTATGGAAAATACCTGCTTTCCCCTGTACTGGGAAAACGCAACCATACCCGGATCTGCTTTCTCATTGGCATCTCCCTTCGTCTGAAATGTTTTTTTCTCTTCATCCACCTGTAGTACCCTGTGAAGTACCTGAATCTGGTTTCCTCTCTGATAGGCAATGATATCCCGTTCCTTTATACTCTCCGGAGGAATCTTCTGTGCAATATAAACGATACTGCCCACAGGAATCTCCGGTTCCATAGAACCGGAAAGGACAATCTGAGGGATTACGTGAAAAATCCGGGGAACGTATAAAAGAATCATACACATCACTCCCACCGCTGACAGCAACAGGAAAATCATATTCATACACTTTCTTACCATCTTCCATACCTCTTTTTCCAGACAGCTATGATGAAAACTCCCGAAGACAATATCGCAGTAATCCAGGGCCATTTCACCCTCTCATCTCCCGTTTTTGCAACCGTCACAGAAGGATCAGAGGTTTTTTCCGGCGCCGTATCAGTGGTAAACCAAAAGCGGATTTTTCCCTGCTGTGCCGAATAACGATTATCTGCTTCTTGCGGAAGACTGATCTGAAACTCTAACATTCCCTGTTCTTTGCCGGGAATATTTCCTATGCTTTGATATGTCTCCCATTGATCTGCCAGAAGCGTACCCTGATACAATACCTCTGTTTTTCCTTTGATTCGTTTCTGTATTTTCAGCTCTAATTTTTTCAGAAAATCATTTTCTTCCAATATTTCTGTTCGTAGAAATATTTCCCTGGAGTTTTTTGTTTTATTTTCAAATCTGACAATGCCCGTCTGACTTTTTCCCGGAAGAAATGTTTCCAATTCCCTGAAAAACTCCTCAGAGTCCACTGAAAATCCTTTCATTTCTTCCTGAATTTCAAAAATCACCGGTTCCTGATTTCCTTTTCCTTCCACTGGTTTTTCTTTTACAGCCTCCTTGATCTCATATTCTTTCGCCCCTATTCCCCATGGATCCTCGCTGTCAAAATCCGGCTGAAAGAATGCAGCCTGTATGGCGTCCACTTTCACTCTGGCTGTCCATCTGTTATCGTCATCTTTTTCTTCTGTCCACGTTTCCGGTATTTGAATCCCCTGAAAAAAATCCACCTGCCCTTCTTTTTTCAATATTTTTCTGTAATAACAGTAATCTCCTTTCCAGACCCAGTCTTTGCTTATTCCTGTGAGATTTTCTCTCGTAAGATTCTTTTCTGTTTTTCTTTCACTGTCAAAAATTACCGATGTCCGTATATAACATTCTTCTCCTTCATTGGAAATTCTGGCAATTTTCGATACCATGCCTCCGGGAAGTACCATCTGATTTTCTTTCCAGGGAACCAGTTTTCCCTTTTCTCTGGTGAACTCCTCCAGTTTTACATCTACCTTTCCACTGACTGCCTGTACGAGAAGAGACACTTCCGAAAACGCCCAAACAGTTCCTCCGGTCAACAGCAGCAGCGCTGCTATTCCTAAAGCTTTCCACTTTCTTTTCATCTCCGTCTGCCTCCCGAGATTTCCTCTTTCCCAAATGCCTCATATACGTTTTCGTGCTGATCGGACTGAATAGTTTCCGTATAAACAGCTAAATCAAAAAGTTCCGGCAGAATTTCATCCTTTTTTATCTGAATTCCTGTGAGAAAAATCTCTGTTTTTTCTCCCGGCTGCAGAATATCCGGATAATAAAAGAAACCATCTTCTCTCTGTTTCCATTTTTCCGAACCAAATTTCACCTGCGTATATTGGACGGCAGCATCATCACTGAAATAATATTTTGCCCTGAGATAGCAGGGTACTGTCCCCGTGTTGGTAAATTCTACCTGTTTTTTTACAAATTTATCCTGAGAAATATCCGGATCCGGAAATTCCTCTATAATTTCCACTTCATTTTTCCCTACAGAAAAATAATTATCTTTTCCTTCGTAATCTGTAAACCAGGCATACACAGAACCTATATTTCCTGACAGAAATAACAAAAATATGAGCAGAGAAACGTATGCGATCTTTTTTCTCATTCTCTGTCCTCCCATCACTTGGTAATTGCCGTTATATTTGATAATTCTCTGCGATATCCTTTTGATTGGTAATAATCTGCCAAATCTGCTGTGCGTCAGTTGTCCCTCCATTCAAATTCATGATCTGAATGCCATATGCCTGAATATTCATAGTAAAAGGCTGCTCTTCAAGCCCTTGTCCTTCCATTGCATTGACAAACAGTACATTCTTAAATAAAGCGATTGTGGTTTCATTTGGTTTTACCGTTCTGCATTTTCCCGACTCCTCTGCATAAGCATACAAATGCTTGATACCTGTTTGCTTTTTCTCCTGATCCAATACTTGATAACTTCCCATATATTTCCAGGAAGCGTCTTTCTCATAACTGTACAAGGGGGTTAATGCCCGGGGATTTTTCATACCATCTCCATTCACTGTAATAATTTCCCGGCAGGGAATCTCCACCGTCATAAAAATGTAGGCATCATTGATTCCTGTATTTTTCACCTGTGGATCTTTTGTAATGCGCTGCAAAGGCGTCATATGCTCTGCTTCATCGGGAATTTCATTTTTATCCCCGTCAGGCTTCTTTTCCCATTCCGGTTCTTTCAGTTCAATCTTTACTTTACCCACCGTAAAATGATTGATTTTTTCCTGGGTATCAGTAAAATAGGCTGTCAGACCTCCTACCGTAGTCACTGCAATAATCGCTGCTGTTGCAATCCACGCTTTCCATATATTGTTTTTTTTCACTTGCATACTCCTTTAAAACTTGAAATTTCCCGGGAAACCCGGATTAGAATTGATATTAGATAAGAATTTTTCTGTCCCTTTTTAATTTTTCTGTTATCCCTCCTTTCTCAGACTGTTTCGGAGAAACACCATTTCACCTCCTTTGCGGTAAAATAGTTGCTGTTTACTCTGTATTCAGCAACGCAAAATACTCCTGTGCTATCCGTCTGTTCAATTATTCAATTCATAAAAATAAAAGGGAATACTTCGGCAGAACTGCCGAATTCAGAAAATGATCCGTAACCGGAAAATACTGTTCCGTTACGATAAATAAAGTATAACAGCCGACACCGGGAAAATCAATATCATTCATACTGATTTTTTCGACAAAATAAGACTACCGAAGGACATGGGCTGCCCCGTCTGATAGTCTTATTCTCTATTTCTCAAATACTGTACTTTTCTTAATTTTTAAAACTGTGGATCGGTGCGGGAATTCTTCCTCCCCTGTTTACAAAGGCGTCACATCCGAAGGTATTTACCGGCATAACCGGCGCATATCCCAACAATCCGCCGAATTCTACAGTCTCTCCAATTCCTTTACCGATTACCGGAATCACACGAACGGCTGTAGTTTTCTGATTTACCATACCGATCGCCATCTCATCAGCGATGATACCGGAAATAGTAGTAGCTTTTGTGTCCCCCGGAATGGCGATCATATCCAGTCCCACCGAACATACACAGGTCATAGCTTCCAGTTTTTCCAGGGTAAGAGCTCCCAGATTCACTGCATCGATCATTCCCTGATCTTCACTGACCGGAATAAATGCGCCGCTTAATCCGCCCACATAAGATGACGCCATAACGCCGCCTTTTTTCACCTGATCGTTCAACATAGCAAGGGCAGCCGTTGTTCCCGGCGCTCCCACTCTCTCCAGACCAATTTCTTCCAGAATCTCAGCCACAGAGTCTCCAATAGCAGGTGTGGGAGCAAGGGAAAGATCCACAATACCAAAAGGTACTCCCAACCGTTTAGAAGCCTCCTGAGCCACCAACTGTCCCACGCGGGTAATCTTGAAAGCAGTTTTCTTAATCGTCTCGCAAAGGATTTCAAAGTTCTCTCCCCGTACTTTGGAAAGAGCATATTTTACCACACCGGGACCACTGACGCCCACATTGATAATAGCGTCTGCTTCTGTCACTCCGTGGAATGCCCCTGCCATAAATGGGTTATCATCCGGAGCATTACAAAATACCACCAGTTTTGCACATCCGAGAGAATCATTTTCCTTTGTTGCCTCTGCCGTTGCCAAAACGATTTCTCCCATCAATTTTACTGCATCCATGTTTATTCCCGTCTTTGTGGAACCCAGATTCACAGAACTGCACACTCTTTCTGTCTGTGCCAACGCCTGAGGAATAGAACGGATCAACAATTCATCTGCCTTTGTCATTCCCTTGGATACGAGAGCAGAATATCCTCCGATAAAATTCACACCCACTTCTTTGGCTGCTTTATCCAGCGTCTTTGCCAAAGTCACAAAGTCTTCCGGAGTTTTGCAGGCTGAACCGCCCACCAACGCTATGGGAGTAACGGAAATTCTTTTATTCACAATAGGAATTCCATATTCTCCGGAGATGTCTTCCCCTGTTTTCACCAAATCTTTTGCCAGAGCAGTAATTTTCTCATAAACTTTTCTGTTTACCTCTGCCAGGTCAGAATCCACACAATCCAGCAGACTG
This sequence comes from Oliverpabstia sp., assembly GCA_034114925.1. GTDB lineage: Bacteria > Bacillota > Clostridia > Lachnospirales > Lachnospiraceae > Oliverpabstia. The sequence goes on along the minus strand of JAXEUM010000122.1, from coordinate 49,210 downwards.
ATTCCTAAAGTGATGGTTCTCACATCCAGGTTTTCCTGCTCGATCATCTTATTGGTTTCATTAACCTCAAACATATTAATCATGTGACTTGTCCTCCATCGTTAGGCTTATTATATTCTGTGCATTTTATTGAAAATATCTTCGTGCTGGCATCGGATCACGACGCCGATTTCTCTTCCTAATTCCTGTAATTCCTGTGCAATTTCTCCATTTCCTTTTCCGCTGTTGGACGCATCCGTAATCATCATCATGTTAAAAAAGCCGTCCACGATCGTCTGGGTAATATCCAGAATATTGATTTCATTATCTGCCAAATATGTGCAGACCTTTGCAATAATACCTACGGTGTCTTTTCCTACTACAGTAATAATTGTTTTTTTCATGCTTGTCTCCTTTTTACACCTGAACCACTTCGGAGGATCGGTCTCTGTGTGCCACTGTGATTTTAAAATCAGCCGCTTTATACGGATTATCTCCCATGGTCACTTCAGAACACACCGTCTCATAGGCCAGCGCTTCATAATTATTTTCATTACTTAAATGTCCCAGAAAAACAGCTTTCATATTATCGTGGAGCAGACGGCACAACAGCCGGCCTGCTGTTTCATTCGATAAATGTCCTCTTTCTCCCAGAATTCTCCGTTTCAGGTAATACGGATATCTTCCCACCTGAAGCATATTTACATCATGGTTGGCTTCCAGCAAAAGAGCGTCCAATTGCGTCAGCTTCTCCACAATATAATCGTCATAAATCCCCATATCTGTAGCCACTCCCACCGAGCGTCCCCCATGAGAGATCCGATATCCCACCGGCTCTGCCGCATCATGAGAAATATGAAAAGGGTGTACTGTCAGATCTCCCACCATACACTCTTCGTCTCCATGAATCTCCCGGAAAATTCCTTCCGGAACTTTGCCGATATTTCCTGACTCTTCTATCGCCCGGATGGTTCCCGGTGTGGCATAAATGGGTATGCCACATTTTCTTGCAATTACCCCAAGTCCTTTGATATGATCGGAATGTTCATGGGTAACGAATATCCCATTCAGATCTTTTGTTGTCAGATCCAGGGAATTTAAACCAAATTCTACTTTTTTCCCACTGATTCCCGTATCGATCAATACATGGGTGGTATCACTGCCCACATAAATACAGTTTCCGCTGCTGCCGCTGGCGATACTACATAATCTCATACATCTGCATCCTTCGCATTATCTGTTCTTTTGTTTCTTCAAAATCTCCACTGTTATCAATTTCAAAATCGCAATGCTCACTGAATTCATCTTCACTGAGCTGATTTTCAAAAATCCCTCTGATTTTTTCTTCAGAATACCCACGGTTTCTCATCAGACGCTCCGTGCGTGTTTCTTCATCTGCATAAATATACCACAGTTCGTCACAAATTTCATCATATTTATCTTCAATTAATAAAGCTGCTTCTACCACAAAGATATCCGTATCATTTTCCTTTTCCCGTTGAATCGCTTTTTTCACGTATTCCTTCACCGCAGGATGTACGATCTGATTTAATTTTTCCAGCAATGCTTTATCTTCAAATACCTGTCGGGATATTTCCTCCCGGTTCAATGTTCCGTCTTCCTGCAAAATCGCCGGTCCAAACAATTCCACAATGGGAGCAAAACAGGCTTTTCCCGGTCTCATAACCAGATATCCCACTTCATCTGCTTCTACCACAGTGGCATTCCAGTTTGCTGCAATAAAATTTAATATTTCACTTTTTCCTGCTCCTACTCCTCCGGTTATACCGATTACTTTCATCTCTATTCCTCCTAGCTTACTTTGCCTCGTACCAGTTTTCCCCTGTATGCATATCCACTTCCAAAGGTACTGCCAGATTTGCCGCCTGACGCATTTCATCCGCCAGAATACCCGATACCTGGTCGATCTCATCTTTTGCAGCCTCTATCAATAATTCATCATGTACCTGCAAGATTAACCGGGATTTCAGATTTGCTTCTCTAAGCGCCCGATTTACACGAATCATGGCAATCTTGATAATATCTGCCGCTGTTCCCTGGATCGGTGAATTCATAGCTACTCTCTCGCCAAAAGAACGCTGCATAAAATTGCTGGATTTCAACTCCGGCACCGGACGGCGACGGCCAAACATGGTGGTAACAAATCCCTCATTTTTTGCCTTTTCCACCTCGCTGTCCAGATAAGTTTTTATCTTTGGATAAGTTGCAAAATATTTTTCAATATATTCTGCCGCTTCTTTTCTTGTAATACTAAGATCCTGACTGAGTCCAAAGGAACTGATTCCATACACAATACCAAAATTTACTGCCTTGGCATTTCTTCTCTGAAGCGGCGTTACCTCGTCAAATGGAATATGAAATACCTGAGAAGCTGTGATTCGATGAATATCCTGCGCCTCCCTGTACGCCTGAATCAGCATCTCATCTCCGGACAGATGTGCCAGTACCCGAAGTTCAATCTGAGAATAATCCGCATCCAAAAATACAAATCCCTCTCGTGGCACAAAAACTTTTCGGATCATTCGTCCCAGCTCCATCCGCACAGGAATATTCTGGAGATTTGGTTCCGTACTGCTGATTCTTCCTGTGGCAGTGATGGTCTGATTGAATTTGGAATGAATTCTTCCGTCTTCCTGAATATAGCCAGCCAATCCGTCTGCATACGTGGATTTCAGTTTCGTAAGCTGGCGATATTCCAGAATATCTGCTACAAATGGGTATTCCGGCGCCAATTTATCCAACACTTCCGCTGCCGTGGAATATCCTGTCTTCGTTTTCTTTCCTCCCGGCATTCCCATTTTTTCAAAGAGGATTACTCCTAATTGTTTGGGAGAATTAATGTTAAATGTTTCTCCCGCCTGCCTGTAAATTTTCTCCTCCAATTCCAGAATACGAACCTGCAGCTTTTCTCCGTAATCTTTCAATTCTTCTGCTTTTACCTGAATTCCCTCTTTTTCCATATCATCCAGAGTAAAAGCCAAAGGCATCTCTATGGTTTCAAATAAGGACCACATCCCGGATTCTTCCAACGCTTTTTTCATTGGCTCCTGGGCGGCAAATGAAACGTATGCCTGATAAGCGCCATAGCTTCCCACTTTTTCCAGTGGTTCCTGCGACAGATTCAGGCGCTTTCCATTTCCAAAAATCTCTTCCCGGGAAGGCATCTGTTCTCCCATATACTCTTTCGCCACATCATCATAGGTATAATCATTTTTCAGGGGATTCAACAGATATGCGGCAATCGAGAGATCGAACACTCCCTTTCTCCAGGGGATTTCCACTTTTTTCCGCATATTCTTGATATCCGGTGTTCCCACCTGTATCTCTTTTTCAAATAATTTTTCCATCTGTGTGCAAAGATAAGATTCTGTCACAAAGCCTTCCACCGGAATATACCATGCCTGTCCTTTTTCAAAAGCAAGTCCCACTCCCAAAATTCCTGCATGATCTTCCACCAGTGACACTCCTACTCGAGAAGCATTTCCTGCTTTTTCCCACAGATTCTGGATTTCACCCAAATCATCCAGCATTTCCACCTGAGGAGTTTCACTTACATCTACCTGTTCAAATCTGGATAACAGATTTTTAAAATCCAGTCGTTTGAACCATTCATAAGCCTGAGGGGTATAAAGATTATCCAGTCTGGCGTCTTCCCAGGAAAATTCCACCGGACTGTCCACCCGGATCGTTGCCAGATCTTTGCTGAGAACTGCCAGGTCGTAATGTTCTCTCAAAGATTCCTTTGCCTTGTTCGGCTTAATTTCTTCCAGATGTTCATGAGCATTTTCTATGGAGCCGTATTGTACGATCAACTTGGTGGCTGTTTTTTCTCCCACTCCCGGAATTCCCGGAATATTATCCGCCGTATCCCCCATCAATGCTTTCAGTTCGATAATCTGGGGCGGCGTCACCTGATACGTTTCCACTACCTGAGCCGTGTGATAATCTTCTATCACTGTCTTTCCTCCCCGGGTCTTGGGAATCCGAATCAGGATCTTATCTGTAGCCAACTGAAGCAAATCTCTGTCCCCAGAAACGATGGTTACATCCATTCCCCGGTCTTCACTTCTTTTTGCAATAGTTCCGAGAAGATCATCTGCTTCATACCCCTCCATGGAAATAATTTCTACTCCCATAGCTTGTAACACTTCTTTGATCAGAGGAACCTGCTCTCTTAATTCTTCCGGCATGGACTTTCTCGTTCCCTTATACGCCTCATATTTTTTATGGCGAAACGTGGGGGCATGTAAGTCAAAAGCCACAGTTAAATACTGAGGCTTCTCTTCTTCCAAAATTCTTGTCATAATATTTAAAAAACCGTACACCGCATTTGTATGAAGTCCCTCTGAATTGGTCAGATCCGGCAGACCATAAAAGGCTCTGTTCAATATGCTGTGTCCGTCAATCAAAACAATCTTTTCACTCATATTTGTTACCCTTTCATTTAAACAGGATGGGCAGCTCAATACGCCCCAGATACAGTAATATTAGAATCACAAATAAAATCACCAGGACAAGACCAATGGCAAATAGTGTACCTGTAAATGCGTGTACCCAACGTACATACCTCTCTTTTTTTCTCAAATCTTCTTTTAACATATGCGGAATATTATAAGCCTCCAGTCTTTCTTCTTCCAGATACTTCATTCCCACTGTAATGGTATAATACGTTTCTAACTCATCATAACAATCCGGGCATTTTTTTATATGCTCCAGAAAATCTTCCAATTCCCGGTAAGACATTTTATCATGAATATATGCTTCTATTTTAGTTAATGAATCTTCACATTTCATAGTACCCCTCCCGGGAAATTTAATTTTATTGACATTTGCTTTTCAAGCCGTAGGTTACTGGTATAATCTGTTACGATAGTAACAGCAAGCCAATGAAACATTGGCTTGGATTGCACTACGTGCAATCAGTATACTACGTGCGCAGAAAAGAAAGCGCCCGCAGGGCATTTGCTTTTCAAACCGTAGGTTGCTGGTATAATCTGTTACGATAGTAACAGCAAGCCAATGAAACATTGGCTTGGATTGCACTACGTGCAATCATTATACCACGAAACCCCACCCAGGAAAAGTGGATATATTTTTACTTTTCACCAAATATACCTTCCGTTTTTCTTTAGGGTACATACAATTGATACGTTATCCATATGCCCACAGATTTGGCGTTTCACAGGATGTATTTCACCCTTCCACTTGCTATATACCCAAAACACGCTAAAATCCTCATTTTTTTTGTTGTTTTTGGATATATACGCCACCTTATTTTCCATATACCCATTTCCTCAAGACAGTGGTATTTAAAATGGCTGTTCTTATCCAGATCACACTTCTCTTTCTGGTAAATGTATATAAATAGTACAAGAAAATAAGGGGACTGTCATATCCCGACAGCCCCTTTTGGTATGTGAAACAGATTTTATTCTATCTCTATTTTTGTTGTTGCAAATTTTATAGTTTCTCAGTTTACTCACCACTATTTTCCCTAAAAAAGTGCTTTTTAACAGTTTTTTCAGGAAAAATATCTATTTTTTAAGAAAAACTGGATACATATTTTGTGTTTTTCTGATTTACTCACCAGTTTTTCCTGAAAATAGTGGTGAGTATTTGAAAAATACATCGTTTTTGCAACAAATCAATTTCATATGCAGCATCCTTCTTATTCGAAACTTTCTATTTTCCAAAAGTTCTTTCCCAGTTTTAAAAGCTACGCTAAAACTTTATTTTTCTTTTTCCATATCTATGATTCTTTTATAAACAGCCAGATTATAGGCATTAAAATGAACTACTTTCCCTCCCTCTCCGGAAAGATTCACCCATGCTCCTGTCACTAATCTTGCATTTTTCCTGAATTTCTCCCACACTTCTTTCTCTATTATAAAAAGAGCAGGATAATTTTCCTGCCCTTCTCTTATATTCCATTTATACTTTTATCGTAACTGTTCAGTACCTTCACAGTTACAAGCAAAAATCCCATCGCCAAAGGCGATTCTCATGGATTTTTGCTCGTATGTCTCGGGATTGGCTTGCGAATGCAAGCCAACACCTCGCGGGACAGTAGACTGCTGAACAGTTACCTTTTATCCTAATAAAATCTGCTTATCTCCAAACCGGATTGTCCAGTTCTTCCTGTACTCTTTTCAGATGTTCCCGAATGCTGATTTTCTGAGGACACTGTTCTTCACAAGCTCCACATTCCACGCAGTTGTTCGGTTTTGCATCTTCTCCCAGGTCTTTTTCCCAGCGATTCTGTACAAAGCTGTATTTCTGATAAATATGATAATCATTCCAGATACGGAAACTTCCCGGAATATCTACGCCGGATGGACATGGCATACAGTAACGACATCCTGTACATCCATTTTGTACTCTTCCATTCAATGTGTCTACCACACGTTTTACCGTTTCCTCTTCTTTTTCAGATAAAGGTTCAAAATCACCAAATGTTTTCAGGTTATCTTCTACCTGCTGCGGAGTGCTCATTCCACTCAAAACCACCTTTACATTCGGATGAGAAGCTACCCAGCGTAATGCCCAGGAAGCAACGCTCTGATCCGGTCTTACCTGACGGAACATAGTTTCAATATCCTCAGAAAATCCTGCCAGAAGTCCTCCCCGTACTGGCTCCATAATGACCATAGGAATTCCTTTTTCTTCTGCCAGACGATATCCTTTGTCACCTGCCTGTACTTCTGTATCCATGTAGTTATACTGAATCTGACAAAAATCCCAATGATAGTAGTTGATGATTTCTTCAAATACTTCATAATCATCATGGAAGGAAAATCCTATATAACGAATTTTTCCTTCTTCTTTGAATTTTTCACACATTTCAATCAGACCAAGTTTTTTCACTTTCTCAAATCGTTCTTTATCCAATGCATGAAGTAAATAGAAATCCACATATTCTTTGTCCAGTCTCTTTAACTGATCTTCAAATATCTTCTCGGCATCTTCTCTTGTCTCCACCATCCATACCGGAAGCTTTGTGGCAAGTACATAGGATGATCTGTCATACTTGTTCAGTACACGCCCCACGAAAGGTTCACTGTCGCCATTGTGGTAAGGGAAAGCTGTATCATAATATGTAACTCCCTTTGCCATAGCCTCGTCCAACATCTTCTCTGCCTGTACTTCATCAATTTTTCCATCTTCTTGTGTAGGGAAACGCATACAGCCAAATCCCAGAAGAGATGTTTCAATTCCCAGATTATCGAACTTTCTTTTTTCCATCTTCTTTCCTCCCAATTTTCCTTTTTATATCAGAACTGTTTTTCTCCCGGGCTTGTTGTAACTTTCCGGATAATCACATAATAGCTTATCATCAGAAGTAACGCTGCTCCCGCCCAGGCACAGATTTCTGCATAGAATATACCATCTTCTCCGATCAGCTTCGGAAGAAGCATCGCTACTCCGATACGCATAACAAATTCCGCAATACCGCTGGCAAGAGGAATGACTGTATTCCCCAACCCCTGAATCGCAGAACGGTAAACATATAACAAATAGAGCGTCCATAAAAACAAAGCCATAATAAACAAATACTTGTATGCAATATCAAGAACCTGCCGAACCTGCTCCGGTTCACCCGATACAAAAAGCGAAAGTATAGGACGTCCTGCTACTACCATGATCACAGATACTACAAGAGAGGTAATGATCGCCATCACAGTGCCGCTTTTTACACCTTTCCGAATTCGCCTGATTTCTCCTGCGCCCAGATTCTGTCCCACGTATGTAGTGATAGCATAACCATAAGAAATAGCTGCCAGTTCCAGTACGCCATACATCTTGTTGGTAGCTGTAAAACCGGCCACAAATAAGAAACCAAAACCATTTACCACATACTGTACCGTCAAACCGCCAATGGAAATAATCACATTCTGAAAAGCAAGGGGAGCGCCCAGCTTCAACAATTTTCCCGTCATTCCCCACTGCATCTGAAAATCCTGTCTGCTCAGACGAACAAGTTCAATTTTTCTCAATACCAACAGACAGTATACTGCGGAAACTGCCTGGGCGATCACAGTGGCAATAGCTGCTCCTGCCACGCCCCAATGGAATCCTGCAACAAAAAGCAAATCCAGAACCACATTGGTTAATGCTGCCACGATCATAGCCATCAGCGGAGATCTGCTGTTTCCCATGGCTCTTAAGATTGCTGCCAGTATATTATAAGCTGCAATTACCGGAATTCCACAAAATACAATACGCAGATACATCATAGACATATCGATAACGTTGGATGGAGTGTTCAGAAAAATCATCACCTGATGAACCACTGCCTGACTGATCCCCAAAGTCAATACCGCTGTCAAAGCAGTCAGCACATAACTTTGAGCCACAGATTTTTTCAGTTTTTTCCATTCCGAAGCTCCATAATATTGGGATACCAGAATGGAAAATCCCTGGGTCATACCGGAAACCAATCCCAACACCAGCCACACCAACCAATCCGCTGCTCCCAGCGCCGCCAACGCCTGGATTCCCACAAACTGCCCCACCACCATGGTATCCACCATGGTATAAAACTGCTGAAAAATATTTCCCAGCATCAGCGGGATTGCAAAAAGCATGATCAGTTTTCCCGGTGAACCGCTAGTCATATTTTTTACCTTCGATGCCATAAAAAACCTCCTGTATTTCACTCTCGCACAGATACTCCCCGGTCAAAAAAACCTGTGGAATAACAGCGCTTTTCTACCAGATATTTTACAGGAATCCCCCCAAAAAAGCAAGAGATACTGTCAAACTATCCCTGTTTTACAGACCTGGTTGCAATGATATCCACACCGGTTTCCCCGATGTTTTTTACTACGATATCACCAGAAACAACCGGCGCTTCTACTTCCACTTCTTTTAATATTTTCATACACTCCAGCAACATATTCTTTGGAATATCACTGGCAGTTTTCACCGAAACAACGGAAGCTGTTCCTCCCGTTACCCGCACTGTGGAGGTCAGGATTCTAGTGGGATTGGTCACTTCTTTCTCCCCATACACCGCGCCTTTTTTGCAGGTATTTCCCTGAATTTTTTCTACCTTTCCATTATTTAAAATAACTTTTAACTGGCAGCCCATAGGACAGCCGATGCAAGTCAGATTTCTTTCTTCCATGTTCTCCCTCCTACTCTTCTTCTATCCGAATGACAATCTGAGATAAACCAGGATGTGCCGCCAATTTTTCTTTTTCCAGCCACACGGTTTCCATTTCTCCCGGCGCCATAACCGGACGTTTCCGATGGAGAATTCTCTCTTCATCCAGATAAACAGAAATATAACATTGATGGTAAACCTGCCCCACCCGGAAACGAACAGGAAGTTTTTCTTCCATAATTTCCGGTCTGACAGTTCCCGGAACCGTATACCGTACGCCCTGTTCTCCTTTCACCGGAACTTCCGAAGCATCCTCTTCCTGTTTTCTTTCCTCTAAAGTCTGTTTTACATATTCTGCCGCATGTTTTCCTGCCAGAGCCGCTTCTGAAGAAACAAAATCCACCAGATCATGGACATGAAGTACATTTCCACAGGCAAATACACCGGAAATATTAGTTTCCAGACTTTCATTCACTTTCGGACCGCTGGTTACCGGATGTAATTCCACTCCCATACTTCTGGAAAGTTCATTTTCCGGAATCAGTCCTACAGACAGCAACAGGGTGTCGCAGGTATATTCTTCTTCTGTTCCCGGTATCGGTTTTCTGTTCTCGTCCACCTGCGCTAAAACTACCGCTTCCACCCGTTCTTTTCCCTTGATATCCACCACGGTATGACTCAATTTCAAAGGAATACCAAAATCATCAAGACACTGAACAATATTTCTTTTCAGTCCTCCCGAATACGGAAGCAATTCTGCAACCACTTTTACCTTGGCGCCTTCCAGCGTCATTCTTCTCGCCATGATAAGACCGATATCACCGGAACCTAAAATAACCACTTCACGTCCCGGAAGAAATCCTTCCATATTCACCAGCCGCTGGGCAGTTCCTGCCGAATAAATTCCCGCCGGACGATATCCCGGAATGTTCAATGCCCCCCGGGAACGTTCCCGACATCCCATTGCCAGTATTACCGCCTGTGCCTCTACAGTAAACAGTCCATCTTCTCTGTTCAGCGCTGTAACTTTTTTATCGGTACTGATGTCCATTACCATTGTATTCAGTCGATACTCTATCTTTCTTTCTTCTACCTGACAGATAAATCTCTGTGCATATTCCGGTCCTGTCAGTTCTTCCTGAAACGTGTGAAGACCAAACCCATTATGAATACACTGATTTAAGATTCCTCCCAGTTCTTTATCTCTTTCCAAAATCAAAATATCCCGGATTCCCTGTTCCCAGACAGACACTGCTGCTGCCAGTCCCGCAGGTCCCCCTCCTATAATTACCACATCGTATTTTTCTTTCATGAACTTCTTCCTCCCTACAAACTGTCTTTCGTGGTTCCTACCAGCAATTTCGAATTTCTTCCTGCTTTTGTCAGTTGTTCCATAGGAATCTTCCACTCTCTCGACAGGATTTCCATTGTCTTCGGCGCACAAAATCCCGACTGACATCTTCCCATACCGGCTCGCGTTCTCCGTTTCACTCCATCCAGTGATCTTGCTCCCAGAGGACGGTGTATCGCATCCAGAATTTCTCCCTCCGTAACACTTTCGCAACGGCAGATAATAGTTCCGTATGCAGGATTTTTCTTCACCAGTTCTTTCCATTCTTCTTTCGATAATTTTTGTGGATTTAAAATTCCTTTTCTTTTTGAAATAAAGTCTTCCTTTTTTTCCGGCTGAAGCTTTTGTGAAACCAGTTCTGCCAGACGTATGCCGATAGCCGGAGCGCTGGTCAGTCCCGGAGACTCAATTCCTGCACAATCAAAAAATCCCGGCGCATCCTTCACCTCTTCAATAATAAATTCATGTCCCTCTTCATGAGCCCGCAGTCCGGTAAAAGAAGTGATCACCTGACGCAGCGGCAGATTTTCCACACTTCTTACTGCTTTTTGCGCCACTTCTTCCATGCCTTCTGCCGTAGTATTGGTTCCCTCTTTATCTGTTATATCCTTCGCTGTCGGACCAACCAGAAGATTACCATGAACCGTAGGCGTCACCAATACTCCTTTGCCATATTTACCGGGAAGCTGAAAAATCGTATGCTTTACATGATCTCCCACACTGCGGTCCAGAAGATAATACTCTCCTTTTCTGGCTGTAATATGGATTTTCTGTTCACTGACCATATTATGGAAGACATCTGCATATACGCCTGCCGCATTGATCACACATTTTGCCTCAAAAACTTCATCTCCGGCAGTCACACGATACCCTTCTTCTAACTTCTCCACTCGTTCCACTTCTTGATCAAAGAAAAATTCCACTCCATTCATCGCTGCATTTTCTGCCAAAGCAATATTTAATCCAAACGGACAGACAATTCCCCCTGTAGGAGCATACAAAGCAGCCACTGCTTTGTTGGAAATATTCGGTTCCATTTCCCGCAACTCTTCCTGCCGGATTATTCTGATGCCCGGCACTCCGTTTTTCTCTCCCTGGCGCTTTAACTCTTCCAATTTCTCTAAATCTTCTTCCTGGAAACAAAGCACCAAAGAACCGTTATTTTCAAAATGGAAATCCAGTTCTTTTGACAGTTCTCCCATCATGGCATTTCCCTTTACATTCATTTCTGCCATCAAACTTCCCGGTTTTGCATCAAAGCCTGCATGAACGATCCCACTGTTCGCCTTGGACGTTCCGCTGCATACGTCTTCTCCTTTTTCCAATACCCCTATTTTCAGTTGGTATCTGGACAATTCTCTGGCTGCGGCGCTTCCGCAAACTCCTGCGCCAATAATTAAAACATCATACATTTTACTTCCTCCCTGTTTCTTCTGGATTTTATCTGCTATTACCAAAACAAAAAAGACAGGCAAATGAACACCCCTTGTTTAAAGGATGTTGTTCATTGCCTGTCTCTGTTCTCTGCAATCTCTTTATTCTATTGTTCTTCCTTTGCCCATCCAAAGGAATAGCGGACAGCCTTTTGCCATCCTTTCATCTTTTTCCCCTGTTCTTCCCGTGAGATTTCTGGAGAAAATACTTTATCAATCGTCCAATTTTCTTTTACCGCTTCCTTATCCGACCAGTAACCCACTGCCAATCCTGCAAGATAAGCAGCTCCCATAGCTGTTGTTTCCACACAGGAAGGCCGCTTTACCGGTTCTTGAATCATATCAGCCTGCGTCTGCATCAGAAAATCATTGGCGCTGGCTCCCCCATCTACCTTTAAAGAGGTCAGAGCGATACCAGAGTCTGCCTCCATCGCCTTAATCACATCATGCGCCTGATATGCTATGGATTCCAGCGTTGCCCGGATAATATGATATTTATTTACTCCCCGAGTCAGTCCCACAATGGCTCCCCTCGCATACTGATCCCAATAAGGTGCTCCCAGACCTGTAAAAGCAGGTACCACATAACAGCCATTGGTATCTTTCACTTTTTTCGCCATATACTCGGAATCTGCGGCAGAATCAATCACCCGCAGTTCATCTCTCAGCCACTGAATAGCAGCGCCCGCTACGAATATGGAACCCTCCAGAGCATAATTCACTTTGCCGTCAATTCCCCAGGCAATCGTGGTTACCAGACCATTCTGCGAAAATACCGGCTTTTCTCCTGTATTCATCAGTAAGAAACATCCGGTGCCGTATGTATTTTTTGCATCCCCCGGCTCAAAACAGGTCTGACCAAATAAAGCTGACTGCTGATCTCCTGCTGCTCCTCCTATGGGAATCGCCCCGCCCAGATAAGAAGGATCTGCCGTTCCATACACACAACTGGAAGGCATCGGCTTTGGCAGCATACATCTGGGAATATCCAATTCCGCTAATATCTCATCATCCCAGTCTAATGTATTAATATTAAACAATAAAGTTCTGGACGCATTGGAGTAATCTGTAACATGAACTTCTCCTTTTGTAAGTTTCCAGATCAACCATGTCTCCACAGTTCCAAAAAGAAGCTCTCCTTTTTGAGCCTTCTCTCTTGCACCCGGAACATGGTCTAAGATCCACTTTACTTTTGTTCCTGCAAAGTAGGCGTCTATAATCAGTCCTGTCTTCTTCCGGAACATTTCCGTAAGTCCTTTTTCCTTCAACGAATCACAATATTCGGAAGTTCTGCGGCACTGCCACACAATTGCATGATAAACGGGATCTCCTGTATTCTTATCCCACACGATTGCAGTCTCTCTCTGATTCGTAATTCCGATTGCCGCAATATCCTCTGCGGTAGCTCCTATCTTTGACATAGCCTCCACAGCCACTCCCAACTGCGTTGACCAGATTTCATTGGCGTCATGCTCCACCCAACCCGGCTTGGGAAAATATTGAGTGAATTCTTTTTGTGCCACACTGCACATCTCACCTTTCTCATTAAACAGGATACAACGGTTACTTGTAGTTCCTGCATCTAAAGCCATCACGTACTTTGCCATAAAAACCTCCATCCCCAAAGAAAAATGAGCAAGACAAACAGCAACATCTTCATGTTGTGATAGCTCGCTCTTCTCTCCGCTTCATTTTTAACTTTTCTCCGTGACTTTGACTATATTTTAACACTTATTCCATTCATTTGCAAGACAAAAACCTTCACAGTATCCTTCTTGCATCTATTTCTTTTTCCCGTTATAATACAGACAGAATGTTTTTACAAAAGAACACACAAAGGAGATTACCATGTTAGAAAATAAAATAAATAACTCCCTGACAGATCCTGTTTCGTCTGTCCCGGAAAATACATCTGTTGCCCGTCAAAATATCGTTCTTATCGGTTTTATGGGAACAGGGAAGTCCTCTGTAGCCAGATATATTCATGATATGTGTCATATGAAACTGGCAGAAATGGATGACATTCTTTCAGATCGGGAACAAATGTCCATTCCTGAAATTTTCGCTTTCAAAGGCGAAGAGTATTTTCGTACCCAGGAAACCAATCTTCTCCGGGAGCTGCAAAGGAAAAATAATTTGATAATTTCCTGCGGAGGCGGCGCTGCCATGAAGGAAGAAAATGTGGCTATTATGAAACAAAACAGCTATGTAATCCTCCTCACCGCCCAGCCGGATACCATTTTTGATCGGGTAGGTTCTGACAATAATCGCCCTGTTCTTGATGGAAGACGCAGTCCTCAGGGCATTCGGGAGCTTATGGAGAAGAGAAAAGAAAAATACGAAGCAGCCGCAGACATTACCATTGAAACAGATCATAAAACGATTCCCCAGATTGCCGGAGAAATTATGCAAAAACTCAGTCAAAAATCCCACTGGCTTTCCACCATCAATCCGGAAATTTTCATTGGAAACGCTAAAAAATTCAATAACCTGATGATGATGTATCGCTGCGCTATCCGGGAGATTCAGACAAAACTGGAAGTTCTTGACGATGAATTCTCCAACAAATATAATCGCAATCCCATCTCCTTTATTAAAACAAGAATCAAAAAACCCATGAGTATCTATCAAAAGTTACTTCACCTGGGTTACGATTTTACTGAAGAAAACATTGTCAACCAGCTAAACGACGTTGCGGGAGTCCGGGTAATCTGCCCTTTTATCGATGATATCTATACGGTAGCTCAACTGTTAATCCAGCAAGATGACCTGAAGATCATCCGGATTAAAGATTACATTAAAAATCCCAAACCCAACGGATATCGAAGCTACCACATGATCGTGGAAATACCTGTATTTTTCTCCAATGGAAAAACACCTATGCGGGCGGAAATACAGATTCGTACCATCGGTATGGACTTTTGGGCCAGTCTGGAACATCAGCTTCGCTATAAGAAAAATCTGGATAATATCGAGGGATATGAAATGATCAGTGAAGAACTGCAAAAATGTTCTCAAAATATTACAGAAACAGATAACCACATGCAGGCTATCAAAGATATGATCGGTGACTTTTACGACATTTAAGTTTTTCTTTTCCGGAAATTTTTTACCATTATTTATCTTCCCACATATAAAAGAAGGTTGTCGGTTCCGACAACCTTCTTTTATTACGCTTCCCCGCGATAATAACGGATAACTACCTGTAGATTTTCTCTCCCCTGATAAACATTCACCTCCGGATAATATACAATGGCAATTGTTTTTTTATCCCGGATTTCCTCTAAAAACAGATCTCCGTCCCCAAAATAAATCCCGTCCATGGGATATCCCATTTCATCTGCCAGTTTTATTTTTACTACGTTTCTGTTCTTCCCGAACACCCGCACATCCATGATCCTCAATCCTTTTTGGGCAAACAGAGGCTTTTCATTTCCTTTGCCAAAGGGTTCCAGTAATTTCATCTCCTGAATCAGATCTTTTCGAATATAATTCACCGGCATAGGCACATCTATTGTCACTTTTTCCACAAAGTCTTCCGGTTTCAGACCAGACAGTTCATTGAGTTTTTTCCGGAATGGTTCTATATTCTTTTCTTCCAATGACAAGCCGGCTGCCATGGGATGACCGCCGTATTTGGTAAGGTATTCTCCACACTCACTCATCTTTTCAAACATGGAATAGCTTTCGGTGGAACGCCCGGAACCTTTTACCCCTTCTTTCCCACGAGTGAGAACAAAAGTTGGTTTATGATACTTTTCCCTTACTCTTCCTGCAATAATCCCTGCCAGACTCTCATGACATTCCGGAAGGTATACCACCAAGACACTGTCATTTTTCAGTTCCGTATGTTCTACCAGGGCGATTGCCTCCTCTACGCCTTCTGCTGTCAATTCTTTTCTGCTCTCATTTAAAGATTTTAGATCTCCTGCCAGATGTGACGCCTCTTCCCGCTGACCGGAACATAAAAGTTTCAGCGCTCTTTTTGCGGTATCCAGACGTCCTGTAGCATTCAGGCAAGGGCCGAGAACAAACCCTATATGATAGGGGGTAATATTTTCCGGTTCCAGATTATTCACCCGACACAGTTCCTGCAATCCCAGATTGGATGTTTTATGGAGACGTTTCAAACCTTCTTTTACCAATATCCTGTTTTCATCTTTCAGATCCATAACGTCTCCCACCGTGGCAATCGCTGCAAATTCCAGAAGTTCATCCGCGATATCTCTTTCTGGCTGCATTTTTCTGTAAAGAGCTTCCATTACTTTCAAAGCCACCCCTGCGCCGCACAATCCGGAAAATGGATAGGTACATCCCTGTTGTTTCGGATTTACCACTGCATCCGCCGGAGGAAGAATTTCCTTTTTCTCTCCATTTATCACCTGAAAGGGAATATCATGATGATCCGTAACCAGAATCGTCATGCCCATTTCTTTTCCCCTTTGAATCTGACTGCTGGCTGCAATCCCATTATCACAGGTAATAATAGTATCAATGTTTTCTTCCCGCGCCTGTTGGATCAGATTTTCGTTCAGTCCATATCCATCCTTCATCCGATTAGGAATCACATGATCCACACTGGCTCCCACTCCCTTCAGCCCGGTCAGTAAAATATACGTGGACATCACCCCATCTATATCATAATCACCGATCACACGTATTTTTTTCCTTTCCTGAATCTTCTCCTTCAGAATTTCTGTAACTTTGTCCATATCCTTCATTAAAAAGGGATCATACAGGCAGGTCCTGTCTCCATACAGATATTTCCTGATATGTTCTTCCCCCACAATGTCCCTGTTTCTGATCAGTCTGGCAGTTACCTGATCAATACCAAAGGAAGCGGCTATTTCTTTAAAATCAGCCCTTTTTGCGGATATTACCCATTTTTCCATTTTACTGTCTCCTATACAAAAAGGAGTTGCCGTATTCTGTTCGCTACGGCAGCTCCCTCTTAAATTTATTTTTTTCTGCTAAATCTGGTTTTCATCACATACCACAATGGACCGGTAATACATACGGAAGAATATGCTCCGCAGATAATTCCCACCATAATGGGCAGTGCAAATTCCCGAATCGCCGGAACTCCCAGAACAAACAATACAAAAATAGTAATGAAGGTGGTGAAAGAGGTATAGATACTTCTTGTAAGTGTCTGAGTGATACTCCGATTTACCACATCTGCCAGATTTGTATTTTTTCCCATACCCTGCATATTCTCACGGATACGGTCAAAGATAACAATCGTAGCATTGATCGAATAACCTACGATTGTCAGCATACATGCGATGAATGTACTTCCCACAGATATTCTCGCCAGCGCATAGAAAGCAAGAACAACCAGTACATCGTGAACAAGAGCGAGTACCGCACTGGATGCAAAACGAATATCCTTAAACCGGAACCAGATATAAATCAGCATACAAATTGTAGCCACTACTACTGCCACAAATGCATCCCGTCTCATTTCCGAACTTACTGTGGAAGAAATACTTTCTGCAGTAATTTTTTGCTCATCCACACCAAATTTTTCCACCAGTTTCGTATTCAGCTCTTCTCTTTCTTCCAGCGTCAGAGAACGGGTTTTGAATACCACTTCATTGCCTCCTGCAACCTTGGACGCCTGAATATCAGAATCACCGGTTACCTCTTTAAATACAGGTTTTACCTGTGCATCAATTTCTTTCAGGGTAAGATTCTCATTAAATGTTACATTTGTAGAAGTTCCTCCCATGAAATCCAGGCTGTAATTCAATGCTTTTCCATCTTTTGCCGCAAAAATTCCCATTCCCACCGGCGCCAGCAAAATCAGCACCAGGGAAATAACAAAAAAGATTTTTCTTTTTCCTACAAAGTCAATCGTTTTTCTTTCTTTCTGCCTTCCATAGAATTTTTCGTCTCTACATCCTACTGCATAAAAAGCATTGACAAGTAATCTGGAAATAACCAGAGCTGTAAACATGGAAAGAACAATACCAAGAGCCAGTGTCATGGCAAAACCTTTTACACTTCCCGTTCCCAGTGTTCCCAAAACGGCTGCTGAGATCAGAGTTGTAATATTTCCATCCACAATCGCAGACATGGCTTTCTGGAAACCGGTTTTTATGGAACTTCTCACACTCTTGCCTAATGCAATTTCTTCACGGATACGGGCATAAATAATAACATTGGCATCTACCGCCATACCGATAGAAAGAATAATACCGGCGATACCCGGAAGTGTCAGCGTAAGATCAAATGCATTCAGCATCACCAGTTCCAAACCTACATAAACAGCAAGAGATAGCGCTGCCACCAGACCTGGGATAGCATACACAATAATCATAAAGATAGCTACCAGAGCAAGTCCGATAGCTCCGGCAATCAAACTGGTACGGATGGCTTCTTCACCTAACTGAGCTCCAACAACTTTGGAACGCAATTCCGTCAGTTCCAGTTTCAGAGAACCGATACGGATAACGGAAGCCAATTCATTCGCCTCTTCGATACTCTGCTGACCGGTAATCTGTGCTTTTCCATCAGAAATCACCGTCTGTACTGTAGGCGCGCTGATAGTTTCTCCATCATATACGATGGCGATGGCTTTACCCAGATTCGCCTCTGTGGCTTCTGCAAATTTCTTTGTTCCGTCTTTCGTCAGTGTCAGAGAAACAATATACTCTTTTCTTCCTGTTACCTGATCCTCTGTGATACCACCTTTGGCATCTGCAATATCAGAACCATCCAAGACTGTTTCTCCGGTTGAATCCTGAAATTCAAGAGAACCTGGTTTACCCAAATCTTCCAGAATCTTATTGGCGTCTGTTACTCCTGGAATTTCCACATTGATCCGGTCTGTACCTTCCTGATATACCTGTGCTTCTTCACTGTAACCACTCACACGTTTCTGAAGCTTGTATACGGTATCATCCATATCTTCCTGGGAAGGTTCATCTCCTTTTGCCTTGTAAGTAATACTTACACCGCCGGACAGATCAAGACCTGTCTTAATATTCTTTGCCGCCCCCGTACCTGTCGGTCCAAATCCCACTGCTGTGGTAAATGCCAGAAATCCGATTACGATCACAGTAAGGACAAGCACAAGGATTCCTTGTTTTTTCTTCATTTTCTTTACCTCTTACTCTTCTTCTGCCAATGCAGCTTTTATCATCAATGCACACTCCACTCTTTTGCGCTGAAGTTCACAGCCAATTTCATAAACATCATTGATATTTCCTTTAAAATTATAGGAATTCGCTGCACAGCCTCCGCTACAGTAAAAACGTGCAAAACATTTTTTGCATTCTTCTTTGGCATACACATTACAATTTTTAAATTCATTGCAGATTGCAGGTTTGGTGATTCCTTCATCCACATTTCCCAGAAGGAATTTTTCTTCTCCCACAAACTGGTGACAGGGATACAAATCTCCCCAGGGCGTTACCGCCAGATATTCCGTACCTGAACCACAGCCTGACAGTCTCTTGTACACACAAGGACCACCTGTAAGATCAATCATAAAATGGAAGAAATTGAATCCATTTCCTTCTTTCTTCCGTTTTACCATCTCTCTGGCAAGATTATCA
The DNA here is from genome assembly GCA_034114925.1 of Oliverpabstia sp. Classification (GTDB taxonomy): domain Bacteria; phylum Bacillota; class Clostridia; order Lachnospirales; family Lachnospiraceae; genus Oliverpabstia. The sequence goes on along the minus strand of JAXEUM010000122.1, from coordinate 29,758 downwards.
TATTCTTCAAAAATCTTAGGAAGATCCTCCGGCTGCAGCGCATAATCTGCATCTGCCGGCGCCACTACAGGTTCTACCGAAATCTGTTTGAATCCCAAGTCTGCCAGATGAAGAACATCCTGAGAAAAATCCAGATTATGATGGGTAAAAGTTCCACGGGCATAATACTTGTCCTGATTACGGCTCTCTGCCCATTTCTGGAACTTCGGTACTATAAGATCATAACTTCCGGCTCCTTTACGGAACGGACGCATATAATCGTGTACTTCTTGTCTTCCGTCAATGCTCATAACCACATTGCCCATCTCTTTGTTACAAAATTCCATTACTTCATCGTCCACCAAAACACCATTGGTAGTGAGGGTAAAACGGAAATTTTTGTTGTGAATTTTTTCCTGCTCCCTTCCATAAGCAACCAGGTCTTTTACCACCTGCCAGTTCATCAAAGGTTCTCCCCCGAAGAAATCCACTTCCAGATTTCTTCTGCTTCCGGAATTGGCAATCAGAAAATCTAATGCTTTCTTTCCCACTTCAAAAGACATCAAAGCTCTTCTTCCATGGTATTCCCCTTCTTCTGCAAAACAATATTTACATGCCAGATTACAGTCATGAGCGATATGCAGACAAAGCGCCTTCACAACTGTGGGACGTTCTTTAAAATGCTCGATAGCATTTTCATAGATATCTTCTGTAAACAGCATCCCTTCCTCAGTCAGCGTATGGATTTCTTCCAATGCAGCTTTCAGTTCTTCTTCCTGATATGTGGATTTCAACTGATTTACAACCTGGTTTTCTTCTACACCCTGGTCTAAAAGTGCTATCATATCATAGACAATATCATCCACCACATGGACAGATCCGCTGTTCACATCCAGCACAATTGCATAACCATTGTTCTTATACTGGTGAATCACGTTTCAGGTCTCCTTCCATTCATCTTTATTGTTATTTACATTCACGCAAAAAGCAAGCAGCGGCTTCTAAACCGCTGCCTGGCATATATTGTTACTGTTCACTTCGTTCACAGCAACGAGTCAAAAGCTACATGATTTTAATGTAACTGTTCAGAGCCAACCTCCAAAATGCTACGCATTTTACACCTGTTTTATGAAATTCTGCTTGGCTCTGAACAGTTACATTTTAATTATTTTGTGCTTTCGCAGCTCTGATTTCCTACTGTACAGGAAGTCTTACAAGCAGACTGGCAAGATGTCTGACATTCGCCACATCCACCTTTTTTTACAGTATTCTGCAAACTTTTTGTATTTAAAGTTTTGATATGTTTCATCTCTGTTTCCTCCTTATGTTTATACTATCCCACATTATATCATAGGTTTTTTTATTTTTAAAGAGTTTTTTTCAGGAAAACATACCGCCAAGCATCCCCGCGCCCATACACATCACAAAGGAAGTAACCAGACCTTTCCAACCGGATGCCAGCCCCGGTTCTGTTAATGCAGAAACCCCTGTGAGAAGTAGAAAATACAGCAATCCCAAAAACATTCCCCATAGAAATTTCTGCTCTCCTCTTGTCCTTCCCACAAAAAATCCGCCCAAAAAGCAGGATAAAATATAAATCCCTATAATTCCCACATTCACCCCGCCTTCATCCAGATTCATTTTAAACACCAAAAAAGCCAGAATCAACAGAGCTATACCGGTAATTCCATATGCCACCAGTAACCCTTTTACCAGCGGCATCAGCTTTGGTAACTGTTTTGCACTTCGTTCCATAAAAAATCCCTCCCATACTTAACTATATGGGAGGGTTGTACGTTCTATTACATCTTTTTTCTTCTTTTTATCACAATAACTGTTCCTGCAAAAATGAGTACTGCCAATGCTGCTGCTCCCATTCCTGCATACTGGAATGGCATCTGTTCATCTCCTGTTTGGGGAACCCAGGTTGTTACTGTATTTCCCTTATTTCCGGAAGATGAGGAAGGCTTTTTCCCTGTGGTATTTGGTCTGCTTCCTGTACTGTTTGGTCTTTTTGCTGGCGTTCCTGAAGAACTGTTGCTGCTGCCTCCCGTCAGTGTATTCTGACCGGAAGGTTTGGATGGATATGCTTTATCTGTATTTCCCACCAACGGTTTACTTCCTGCAATTTTCGTTCCTGCAAGATTGTAGGGACTGAAGGATGTGGTGATAAAACTCATGGTTCCATCATTATTATATACCGGTGTGATATACTCTACAGAACCATCATCCATATAATGAACAATAACCAACTGTGTATATATTTCTTTGTCCGGTGCAGGGATTGTTACTTTTACCTGCTGTCCATTCAGACTGTATTCGGTATCACTCATCAGATCCCACAAAACCATATCGTACGGTGTGATAAAGGTATCCACATTATAATCTTCCAAAACGGAAACATCTTCCTGCTCATTTTTCAATTCCACCCGAAACTGTACATACCATGGGAAGTCGCCTTCAATAGTTACTCCATTGCTCTGACGGTTAAATACTGCTGCTCTCTCCTGCGCTTGAAGCAGTTTATCATAGGCATCTGCTGCAAGACAGCCTTTTTGTGCTTCTGAAAGCGCCTGATAGGATTGGCTGGCATCAATAATTGCTTCTACCACTTCTATCGCTGTTACTTCGGTGGGAAGATAATCAATCTGATTTTGCACCTGTGCGGCAGCCTGAATCTCCTCCGGAGTAAGAACCGGCTGTTGTTCTGTTGGCTTTTCCTGCTCAGGAAGAGGCTGTCCCGGTGTTACCTCCGGGGTTGGTTCTACGGTAGACCCCGGCGTTACTTCCGGCGTTGGCTCCACAGTAGGCTCCGGTGTTACTTCCGGCGTTGGCTCCACAGTAGGCTCCGGTGTCACTTCCGGTGTCGGCTCCACGGTAGGCTCCGGTGTTGCTTCCGGTGTCGGCTCTACAGTAGGCTCCGGTGTTGCTTCCGGCGTCGGTTCCACGGTGGGTTCCGGCGTTGGCTCCACAGTAGGCTCCGGCGTTACCTCTGGCGTTGACTCCACAGTAGGCTCCGGTGTTACTTCCGGCGTCGGCTCCACAGGCGCTTCCTCCACTGATTTCAGCGAAGTCACCTGAACCAGAACGGTTCGAACAATTCTTTCCTTTTCTTCGTCCCAGCCTTTTTCCTTGCTGTAATCCACGGTTTTCGTATCATAAGGATAGAAAATCACCTTACATTCCGTTTCATATTCAAAAGGAATAAATGTTTCGTCTGCCCAGGAAAATACTCCATCGCCTTCGCATTTTGTCAAAGGCAATTCGCTAAGTTCCATCGGCTCGTCCATCACCAGCTTTTTGGGAACATACACTTTTTCTTTCTCCACTGCTCCCTCTACACTGCCGTCACCGGTGATATCTTCTGCGAACATTCTCACATTATCCAGTACCAGACTGCCTTCTACTTTTACAAGGAATCCTTCAAAATTCTCTGCCCGTCGAACAGACACCCCGGAAGGAAGTTCCCAAACTTCATCCCCTTTTACAGTGACGGTTCCGCAGATTCGAATCACCCCGTAATCCCCCGACAGCTTTGCCGCCTGTTCAAAGGTTCTTACTGCTTTCTTAGAACTCTCACCGGAATTACTGTCCTTACCAGATTTTCCATTCAGATAAATAATTCTCTTTTCTTCTTTTTCATCAGAAATCTCTGTTTTTTTACCCTCTGAATCGGCAAAGACATAGGAAACCTCTCCCGAAGACACCACCATCACAGATGCCAGAAGAATTCCCATGGTGCGCAGGCATCGCTTTTTGCTGATACCCTTGTTTTTATGTATCCTCATATAACTACTATCTCCTTACTGACCTCTCTGTCTTTCTTTATATAATTTTTATATTTTAATCAATCATTTTATATTATATCATGTTTTTTTCTTTCTGACACCCCCTAAAATTTATTTTCCCCGTAACTTCTCTGCTTCCCTTAGTTTTTTCTTGCTTTTTACCGGAAAATCCTGTATATTTTTGATTATGTATCATTTTACTTTACTATTTCATTTTAAAAAGGAGTGAATATTTTTGGATTCTGGCGACGCCATACAGCTTATTGTATTATTTATTCTGCTGTTACTTTCTGCATTTTTTTCTTCCGCAGAAACGGCAATGACAACTGCAAACAAAATCCACATCATGGCATTAGCTGATGGGGGAAACAAACGTGCTAAAGTGCTTATTAAGATTATTGATGACCCTGGAAAATTACTCAGCACAATTTTGGTGGGAAATAATATTGTAAACCTTTCCGCCTCGTCCCTGGCAACCACCTGGACAACTCGTGTGTTCGGGAATTCTTTTGTAGGTGTTACCACTGGTATCCTTACTTTGCTGGTACTTCTTTTCGGAGAAATAACACCGAAAACCATGGCGACTTTTTATGCTGAAAAAATGGCGCTTTCCTACGCTCCGGTGATTTATTTTCTTATGAGAATTCTCACACCGGTGATCTTCCTTATCAACAAACTTTCCAACGGAATATTGTTTTTACTGCGAATGGATCCGAACGGAAAACAAAATACCATGACGGAACAGGAGTTGCGTACCATTGTTGATGTAAGCCATGAAGACGGCGTAATCGAAACAGAAGAACGACAGATGATATACAATGTGTTTGATTTTGGGGATTCTCAGGCAAAAGATGTTATGGTTCCCCGCATTGATATGTCTTTTGTAGATGTTCATACTACGTATGAAGAACTGCTGGAAATTTTCAGAAATGACGGATATACCCGATATCCTGTTTACGAAAACACCACCGATACTATTATCGGTACTATTAATATGAAAGATCTTCTTTTATGGAATTCTCAGAAAGATTTTTCCATCCGGGAAATCCTGAGAAAACCGTATTTTACCTATGAACATAAAAGCACCGCTGCTCTTCTCATGGAAATGAAAGAATATGCAGTAAACCTGGCGATTGTTCTGGACGAGTACGGAGCTACTGCCGGAATGATCACACTGGAAGATCTTCTGGAAGAAATCGTCGGAGAAATTCGAGATGAATATGACGCTGACGAAGAAGAAGACGTACGGGAGATTATTTCCCAAAGAGAGTACATTGCTCACGGTTTTGCCAAGTTGGATGACCTGAATGAAACTTTGGGACTTCACCTGGAATCTGATGATTATGATTCCATTGGAGGCTACATTATCGAACAGTTGGACCATCTTCCCTCCCCCGGCGAATCCTGTATCACAGAAGACAAACTGAAGCTGGTTGTGGATGCTGTTGTAAAAAACCGTATAGAAACTGTGCATATTTATATTCCGGAAGGATATTTCGATCCCGAGGAAGATGAAGACGAATAAAAAAACTGAGGCAGAAAACATCATCTTGTTTTTTGTCTCAGTTTTTTATTTGTATAACTGCTCCGTCTTCTCCCACTAAACGGATGGTCACTTTATTTTTTCGGCAATCTCTTTCATGATCTGATGAAATTGTTTGCCGCACCGTTCCATTTCTCCCAGTACCTCTTCAATTCCATCCGACGAGCGATACCAGTTTTCCTTATTAATTCCCACATCAGAAGGACAAATAAAAAGCTTTGTCTGGGGATATAACAGTTGATAATACATCTTACACCTTCTTGCGTGTTGCGCTTTACAGCAGATAATTCCCTTTTTTACGGAAATTCCTTTTTTATCTGTCACTTCCCTGGAAAAAATCGCATTCTGATACGTGTATGTCGCCTGATTTTCCTTAAGAATCGCCTGCTCATCCACCCCATTTTTCAAAAGCACACTTTTTAAAAATTCCCATTCCGTTTCATATTGTCCCTGGTAAATATCCTCTTTCGCCAACACGCCGGAAAACTCCCCTGTAACCACACTGTATCGTCCGGAAGGAAGAATCCAGGGGGCATATCCGTTTTTCCATAAATCGGCAGCCCGTTCTGCCATTTGAGGGTATCCGTTTCCCGGGACAAAAATAATATCTGCTTTTTCCGGTTGTTCTTCCAGAAAAATAAAATCTGTAAAGTTTTTTAAAAATCTTTGATAGTTTTCTTCTCTTTCCATTTTTTCTCCACTAACGCTCCGTTCTCCTGCTCTAACGCGTCGTAATCAATGTCTGATAGCCGTCTTTACGAAGTTTCTGCTCCATCGCCACCGCATTTCCCATCTGCTGAAAAGCTCCCACCTGTACCCGGTAGTATTCTCCATCTTTCAACAGGAAGGAAGGATAACCCTGCGAAAGCAATTTGTAATTCAAATTATCTGCATTTTGCCGTTTTCGGAAAGTTCCTACCTGCACCCGGTATAAAATGGGATCTGTTACTGTTTCATCTGAGAGAGTTCCCAATATTCCTCCTGCTATCGCCTGTGCGATCTCACGGAATTTTTCATCAAATAACTGATTATCTTTTTCACTGTTAATAAATCCGGCTTCCACCAGCAACGCAGGCATTTTGGTACGTCGAAGCACCACCAGTCCGGGGCGTTCTTTCACTCCCAGATTTTTAAACCCTACTTCTTCTAATGCCCCGTCTATATTTTCTGCCATTTCCAGTTTGATCCCTGATTTATCATAAACAAGAGTTTCCACACCCTCATATTGATTTGGGCGGGGACTGGAATTTCTGTGGATAGAGACAAAATAATCTGCCATTGCCTCATTTGCAATCTGCGCTTTCTGGAAAGGAGTCTGATAAATATCTTCTGTCCGTGTGAAAATCACATCCACTCCGTTGTTTTTCAGAATATTTCCCACTTCCAATCCCAACTGCAGTGTATCGTCTTTTTCCTGACGCCCCTGCGAGACAGCACCCGGATCTTCTCCTCCGTGTCCACTGTCCACAACTATTTTATATGCCATATGACACCTCCTGATGCACTCTTACTACTATATGCACAAAAAGGCTTTCATGACAGATTTTTTTCACTTTTAAAGCTACAAATTTCCAAGAACCAGAATACTTACCAGTAAAATCAATAGTCCTGCTCCCACCAGACAAAGTATATTCAATATCTTTCCGGCTTTTTCACCCAGAATTTTATGGAGAAACAAAAATATCCCTGCTCCCGCTATTCCCCCAAGGGTATTCATCAAAAGATCTGTGATATCCGTAGCTCCTATTCCAAACACATATTGCAGCGCTTCATAAAGAAAACTCACACCAAAAATCGGCGCTACTCTTTTCCAAAAAGCAGACTTCTCCAGCAATATTCCCGTAAAGATACCGAAAGGCACAAAAGCCACAACATTATCCAAAATCTCTGCAAAGGATATTCTTCCATTCGCAATCACAGATTCCCCAAAAGGAATCAGATTGATATTTCTTATATGGGGAAGTTCTTCCAGAGAGGTACTCATTTTAAATAAAATAATCCATGTCAGGAACAACAGGTAAATGATACATAAGATTTTTGTTATTTTTTTCGATTCCATATAATCTCCTTTCTGCTACAGAAAGAACTGTATCAAATTTATCTTAATTTCCCAACATGGATTTTCTTAATTATATCTTAATGCTTTTTTTGTTTCTCAACGAACCGGCTCGATGCTTCGTTCCAAAATACCTTTCAGATAACTGATTAAAATTCCATAATTGGTAACAGGCACTCCCGCATCTTCCCCACAGGCAATCCGGTATTTCATCTCTCTGGCATTCAGCATACATCCTCCGCAATGAATCACAAGACGATAAGGAGAAAGATCCTGCGGAAATTCTCCTCCGCTGACAAAGGAAAACTGTAATGTTTTTCCTGTTTCTTTCTGAAGCCATCCGGGAATTTTTACCGTACCGATATCATTACATTGCCGATGATGGGTACACCCCTCGCAAATAAGTATATGATCTCCATCCTTCAGTTCTTTCACTGCCCGGACGCCTGCAATCAAAGGCTCCAGCTCTCCCTTGTATCGGGCAAACAAGATGGAGAAGGATGTAAGAGGAATCTCCTCCGGAACTATTTTCCCCACCTGTTCAAACACCTGGCTGTCAGTGACTACCAGTCCTATCTGCCCCTCCATACGACAAAGGATCTCCGCCAGTTCACTCTCCCGAACTACAACTGTGGCTCCTCCCCCTTCCAGTATATCCCTGATTGTCTGTTGCTGAGGAAGAATAAGTCTTCCCTTGGGAGCCGCTTTATCGATAGGTACCACAAGGACTGTAAATTTTCCCGGTATCAGCAGATCTCTGACCAGTTTTTTTTCATTTTCTTCCTGGAGCATCATACTTCCCAGTTTTTCTTTTATTTTCTGGATTCCGTAACCCGTTACTGCACTGGCAGCCAAAAGAACCGGTATTTCTTCTCCCATTTGTTTTTGAAACTGTATTTCCATTCTCTGAAGTTTTTTCTCTTCTTCTTCTTTTGACACCCGATCCGACTGACTGAATACGATCATACAGGGAATTTTTTTCTTCCGGATTCTGTTCAGAAGATTCTGATCTTCAACAGAAAATTCTTCACAAATGTTACTTACTACAATTGCCAGATTGCACTTATTCAACATTTGATAACTTTTTCTAACCCGAAGGGATCCCAGTTCTCCCGCATCGTCAATTCCCGGTGTGTCTATCAAAACCACCGGTCCTAAAGGCAGCAGCTCCATGGCTTTTTGTACCGGATCTGTGGTGGTTCCTTCCACAGGAGAAACAATTGCCAGATCCTGCCCTGTGATTTTATTGATCAGACTGGATTTTCCTGCATTTCTTTTCCCGAAAATCCCTATATGAATCCGTTCTGCTGACGGTGTGCTGTTTAAATTCATATTTTTCTCCTAAAAACGAAAATCTCTTTTTCCCTGTTCTATTTCTGTGAGATTTTTCTCCACAATCTTACGAACCTTTTCTTTTGGAATATTCTCCAGTTCCTTTCGGATCAATGCCTCTCCCTTCCGTCTGGTATCTTCCGAAGCATAATCTTCCAAATATTCCTTCAGCGTCATCAAGGCGTTGGGATGGCAGCAATTTTGAATCTGTCCACTCTTACACAAACTCATAAACCGGTCACCGGTTCGTCCTTCCCGATAGCAGGCAGTACAAAAACTGGGAATATACCCCATCTCTGTCAGCCAGTTCACAATCTGATCTAAAGTACGATTATCGCTGACATCAAACTGCGCTGAACTTTCTTCCTCCGGTTCTTCCTCCACATAACCTCCCACACTGGTTCGGGAGCCTCCGCTGATCTGAGACACTCCCAGATGAAGAACCCGTTCTCTGCACTGTTTACTTTCTCTTGTGGAAATAATCATCCCTGTATAGGGTACGGCAATTCTTATACATGCCACCAGTTTTGCAAAGGTATCGTCATCAATTCCATTGTCAAATGTATCCGGATCAATATCATCTGCCCGGCGAATCCGGGGAACACTGATGGTATGCGGTCCAACTCCATGAACTGCTTCCAGATGTTCCGCGTGCATTAACAGTCCTGCAAATTCATACCGATACAGTTCCAGACCAAACAATGCGCCGATTCCCACATCATCAATTCCGCCTTCCATCGCCCGATCCATAGCTTCTGTGTGGTAAGCATAATTATGTTTCGGTCCTGTGGGATGAAGTTTCTCATAAGATTCTTTATGATAAGTTTCCTGGAAAAGAATGTATGTACCGATTCCCGCTTCTTTTAATTTTCGATAGTTTTCCACCGTAGTAGCGGCTATATTCACATTTACCCGGCGAATCGCTCCATTTTTGTGCTGAATACTGTAAATTGTTTTGATACTTTCCAGAACGTATTCTATTGGACAATTTACCGGATCTTCTCCTGTCTCCAGAGCCAGCCGTTTATGCCCCATATCCTGAAGAGCAATCACCTCCCGACGAATCTCTTCCTGGGTCAGTTTTTTTCTGGGAATATGTTTGTTCTTTGCATGGAAAGGACAATATACGCATCCATTGACACAGTAATTTGACAGATACAAGGGTGCAAACATCACGATTCTGTTCCCATAAAAATCCTTTTTGATCTGTTCTGCCAGCGCATAAATCTCCTGATTCTTTTCCTCATCTTCACAGGCCAAAAGCAAAGAAGCTTCTCTGTGATTCAGACCTTTTCTCTCTCTCGCTTTAGCCAGAACCTGCTCCACCAATTCCCTGTTATTCTTATTTTCCTCTGCGTAGGCCAGTGTTTCCATGATTTCCTCATGGCTGATAAATTCCTCCGCTTTCATTGAATCTGCACGATACATGCTATTCCATCCCTTTCTCTTTATAGTCTCCCCTGTCTGTCACTACTTCATATCCAATCTTTCTCATTTGCTCTTTTAAAAGTTCCAGACCTTCTCCACTTTCTTCTCCGGTTCCCAGTTTATTGTCATACAGGAGATATTTTTGCCTGTTTTCCCGGGGCGATAAGTTCGGCATCACCACATTGGCGCCTGCTAAAATCCCCATTTCTCTTCCCTGGGGATGAATCGTTCCCAAAGCGGTTGTCGCCGGCAAAAGTACCTGGGGAAGCAACAGCCGGATCACCCCCAACATTACCAGCGTCCGGGTCAATGTTCCATTGGGGAAATCACGAAACGGCGTATCCTTCTGGGAAATAAACGGTCCTATTCCCACCATATGCGGCTGAAATTTTTTCAAATACACCAGATCCTGTCCCAGATTTTCCTCTGTTTGGTATGGAGAACCGATCATACAGCCACACCCCACCTGGTAACCAATTTCCTTTAATGTTTCCAGGCATTGCATTCGATGTTCCAAAGAGAGTTCCGGTGGATGTAGCTTTCTGTAATGATCGCTGTCCGCTGTTTCATGACGGAGAAGATACCGGTTCGCTCCCGCATCAAAAAATCTCTGATAACTGTCTCTCTCTTTTTCTCCCAGGGATAAGGTGATCGCACAATCTGGAAATTCTCTGTGAATCTTCGAGATCAAATCCACCATGTTCTCATCCGTCAGTCCGGGATCTTCCCCACCCTGTAATACAAATGTACGGAATCCTTTTTCATAACCGTATCGGCAACACTCTAAAATAATTTCCGGACTCAAACGATAGCGGGAAACCTTCCGGTTATCTTTTCGGATTCCACAATAGTAACAATTATTTTTGCAGATATTGGAAATCTCAATCAAACCCCGAATATAGATTTCATTGCCATATGACGAAATCGCACACGCTCTTGCCTTTTCAAAAAGATACCGCTGTCCCTCCTCATCCCGGCACAGATCGCCAATCAGCTTTCCATACGCTGCTTTGTCATCAGGAAAACGTCCTTCGGACAGCTTCTGAATATCCTCTTTTAATTTTTCAGTTTTCAATCCTTCCTTCTCCTCTTTACTTCTATATACAATACCTGTTAAAATACAACTAAATACGAAAGATTTCATCAAGTTATACGGAGGATACACCATGTATTATTTTATCGTAAATCCTGCTTCCCGTTCCGGCAAAGGGCTGGAGATATGGAAACAGGCAGAAAAAATACTTTTACAGAATAAATTGCCTTACCAGGTATCTTTCACAAAGTATCCCGGTCACGGACGCAAACTGGCTGCCCAAATGACAAAATCCTGGAAAGAACAGGTACTTATCGTCATTGGAGGAGACGGAACATTTAATGAAGTATTGAATGGTCTTCCCTCCAACCATCCTTTCCCTGTCACCTATCTCCCTGTAGGTTCCGGAAATGATCTTGCCCGGGGACTTCATTTGTCTTCTGATTTTTCTGAGAGATTTTCTCAGATCATAACGAATGATTCTTCTTTTAAAAAAAAGCCACTGCTTTCTTCTGAAATTTCCATGGATACCGGAGAACTCCAGGTACATGGCCGTCGCTCTCGATTTGCCATAAGCTGCGGAATCGGTTATGACGCCTCCATCTGTTATGAAGTCTCCCATACTCCGGTAAAAAAATGGATGAACCGGATTCATCTGGGAAAACTCATCTATGCCTACGAAGCCATCCGTATGCTTTTTTCTTTTCAACCCTGCGATATGGATGTGGAGCTGGACGGAAATCGACGGTATCATTTTTCAAATGTTTACTTTATCGCCGGAATGAATCTGCCCTGCGAAGGCGGCGGTTTCCGTTTCTGTCCAAAAGCGGAATGTCAGGACGGAGTTTTAGACTATATCGTAGTACATAACCTGAGCAAATGGAAGATCCTGCTCCTTTTTCCCACCGCATATTTCGGAAAACATACCCATTTTAAGGGAATCACGCTTCTGAGAGGGACTTCTATGACAATTCACAGTGAACGTCCCTGCATTCTTCATCGAGATGGGGAATACGCCGGCGCCACGGATCAGGTAACTTTTGCAGTACAAAAACAGGCTCTCCGTTTTATCCGGTAAAAAAACATTTTATATAAAAAGTTATCTCAAAAATAATTTCAATAAATACTCTTTTCCTCTGGTATAAGGCTGATAACGAATGGGAAGATCCAGTTTTGTGGATTTCTTCACAATGCTTTTCTCATGAGTAAAAGTCTCATAAGACTTTTTCCCATGATAGCTTCCCATTCCACTTCCTCCCACACCTCCAAATCCCATTCGCGAAGTTGCAAGATGAATGATGGTATCATTGATGCATCCGCCACCAAAAGACACTTGTTTTAGCACCTTCTTCTGCATTTGACTGTTCTCCGTAAACAGATACAACGCCAACGGTTTTTCCCTCTCTCTCACCTTTTCTATTGCCTCATCCAGATTTTTATAAGTGAGTACCGGAAGAATCGGACCAAAAATTTCTTCCTGCATCACCGGAGAATCCCACTCGATATCTTCTAATACCGTTGGAGTAATTTGAAGCGTCTCACGTTTTCCATATCCTCCGCAGGTAATCTTTTCCCCGTCCACAAGACCTAATACCCTGTTATAATGCTTTTCATTAATCATCTTCGGATAATCAGGATTTTCCAGAGGCTCTTTTCCCCACATTTTTTCTATCCAATATACTACTAGAGAAAGAAATTCTTCTTTTATCTCCTCGTCAATCAGCAGATAATCCGGAGCAACACAGGTTTGTCCACTGTTTAAATATTTTCCAAATACCAGACGCCTAGCAGCTAAAGACAAATCCGCATCCTTTGCTACTATACAAGGACTTTTTCCTCCCAGCTCCAGCGTAACCGGAGTGAGATGCTCTGCTGCTTTTTCCATTACCATTTTTCCTACTGTTACTCCTCCGGTAAAGAAAATATAATCAAATCGCTGCTCCAGCAACAATGTATTTTCTTCTCTTCCCCCATTCACCACAGCCACATATTTTTCCGGAAATACTTCGCTTATAATCTGTGATAAGATCTCCGATACTGCCGGTGCGTAAGCGGATGGTTTGACCACGCAGCAATTTCCCCCTGCAAGAGCGCCAATCAGAGGTTCCATGCACAGCATAAAAGGATAATTCCACGGAGCCATCACCAGAACTACGCCATATGGCTCTCTCAGAGTGAAACTGGAAGAAGGAAACTGTGCCAGAGGAGAAATCTTCCACTGTTTCTGAGTCCATAAGGGAAGATGTTTTTTCACATAGGAAAGCTCCGCAAGAGTCATTCCTACCTCTGTCATATAGGATTCAAATTCTGATTTATTCAGATCCTTTTTTAAAGCTTTGTAAATATCCTGCTGATGATTTCGGATGGATTTTTCCAGACGATTAAGCGCCTCCATCCGAAATCTCAGGATTTTTGTCTTATCCTGGTAAAAAAACTCTCTCTGTCTTTCTACAATTCTTTTTATATTCACCATATGCCTGCTGCCTCCTCTCCTCGCACAACCCACTGTGGCTGAAAAAATAACAAATTTCTCATCCTTCCACGATCAGATAACTTCCATCTTCCAGAGCAAATACTTCACTGGCTTCCAAAAGCTCCTGATCGCTCATTCCGTCCACATCCATACCGCTTTCATCCAGATATTCTCTCACTTCTTTCAGATTTTTTGCCACAACAGCCATACAATCCTCCAGAAATTCCTCTGCCTCTTCATAAGTTTCCGCAACCGGCTCGTCAAAAAGCTGTCCCTGATTTTTCAAAAAAGTCATAATACATTCTTCGCTATAAGTTTCCATATTCTGTTCTCCTTTCAAATTTTATCACAGATTTTCTAATACTTCTTCCAATACCTGTCCAACTGTATCAGCCTGATACTTGCATACGGTTTTTACGGCTTCTTTGCCATTCTTCATAGCATAACTTTCTCCCACACGCTGAAGCATCTCAATATCATTATAATTATCTCCAAAAGCCATACATTCCTCTGGTTTTATCTCCAGAGCCTTTAACAGAGCATCCATTGCCGTTCCCTTATTTACACGAAGCGGCATCATATCCAGCCATTCGTTTCCCGAAGTAACTACCGTTACTTTTTCTCCATATTTTTCTTTCCAGGAGGGATATATCTTTTCTGCCCCTTCTGGTGCAAATACCGATATTTTAAAATAATCTTCTTCTGTCTTTAAGATATCTTCTGTCACTGTCACATTATTTTTGACAATATCCTGGATCAGATGGCGAAACAGCTCGTCTTTCGGCTGTAGATAAGAAGTGTCCTCCCCTGACAACACCAGTTCATTTCCGTCCTTTTGTAAAATATCCTTCAGAATCTGCTGCCCGATCTCTCTGTCCATATACTCTTTGTGAATCCGTTTTCCCTTATAAAATACAAGACATCCATTTTCACAAATATAGGCAATATCATCCTGTACCGGCGCAAACAATCTTCGAAGATTGGCATACTGGCGTCCGCTGGCAGCCACAAAAAGAATCCCTTTCTCCTTCAGTCTTTTGATCTGCTCGCAGATCCCTTCCGGCAATACCTGACTTCCATTTTGTAAAAGTGTTCCGTCCAGATCACTGGCGATCAGTTTCAGCATGATTCTTCCTCCTGCAACTGCAAAATTTCTTCTGGTTTTTCAATAATTCGGTCCGCATGATTCTCTTCCAGTTCTTTTCTGTCCCGAAATCCCCATAAGACTCCGATTGTGAACATTCCCGCTGTCTTTCCTGTCTGCATATCGGTATTGGTATCCCCAATATACATACAATTTTCCGGTTTTACCCCCAAATCCTCTGCAATCTTCCAGGCATTATCCGGTTCCGGCTTCCGCTTCATTCCAGGTTTCAATCCCTGAATCACATCAAATATCTCTGTGCCAAAAAGTCCCTGTACTGCCAGAACCGTTGCTTCATGAGGTTTATTCGACAGAACTGCCAGTTTCACCTGGCGACGTTTCAATTCTTCAAGTGTCTCCTTCATTCCGGCAAATGCCGTTACCTTATATAATGGATTTTTGGCAAATATTTCCCGATAAAGTTTCTGACCTTCCTGAAGATGGGAAAGATCGCTGCCTGCTGCCCGCATACACCGTTCCATCAGTACATCTCCTCCATCTCCGGCATGATACTTATAGTCTTCCACCGGCTGAACGGGCAATCCAAATTTATCCAGAATCTGATTTGCTACATTGGCAATGGATTCCACTGTATCTGCCAGCGTTCCGTCCAGATCAAATATACAAGCCTGATACATCTTTTGTCATCCTCTCTACTGTTTCTCTTTTTCCTTTTCATTATAAATGTTCCCTTGCCGACCTGCAAGGTAAATTTAGGTCTTTCCTTTTTAAGTAAAAAGTATTAGAATGGATATCATATAAAGATAGCTTTTAACATTTTATCAAGTATTATTAAAGGAGAAATCAGAATGGCTAAAAAAAGTGTATGGAAAACTCTTGCCGGTCTTGCTGTCCTGGGCGCAGCGGTTGGCGGTGCAGTAGCATATGTAAAAAAATGCAAAGAAGTAAATGATCTTAGCGAAGAGGATTTTGACGATCTGATGAATGACACAGAAGAAACCTGTGATGCCTGTCAGCCGGAACGTACTTATACCACACTGCATACAGACAGTGATGGAGTAAAAACTTCTGCTCCCGCTACAGAAACACCAGAAACTTCTTCCGAAGAAGAAGTGGATGCTGAAGAAGCAGCTACTGAAGATGTAGCTGAAGAAGATAATGTTGCAAAAGAGGCTGTGGAAACAGAAGCCGTTTCCGAAGAGGATACCTTAGCAAAAGATCTGTAAAAATATAGGCAGTTTACAAAAAAAATCAGCAGACTACTATGATAAAAAATAATAGTTCTGCTGATTTTTTCCACTTTCAACCTCTTTTTTACGACTATACGGACGGAACTCTCCATGCTTTTTCCAACCGGGTTATGGCTTCCCTGATTTCTTCTTCTGTCAAGGTAGCATATCCCATCAACACAGTAGCTCCCAATCGTTTCACCAAATTTGTCTTTTTTTCTCCCTGTCTCTCATAAAGTCCGGGTTCCACACAGTATTCTGACAGTCCATAGACTTTTACGCCTTCTTTTGCTGCCTGTTGTACTGCTTCTTTTTCACTCATTCCATTTTTCATTTTCACTAAAATGTGAACTCCTGCATGTTCTCCCTGAACAGTACAGACATCTCTGAGTTTTTTCATTTCTGTCAACAGACAATCGTGTTTTCCTCGATAAATTCCTCTCATTCTGTTCAGATGTCTTCCAAAATGACCGTCTCTTAGAAATATCTCCACGATTTTCTGATCTACCCGGGATACGGTAACAGAAAAATTTTTTCCCCTGTCCCAGTAAAAAGGAAGAAGACGCTGCGGTAATACCATGTAACTGATTCGGATTGCCGGCGCCAGTGAACGGGAAAATGTCCCCAGATAAATGACTTTATCCCGGGAATCATATCCTTGAAGGCTGGGAATCGGTTTTCCTTTATATCGGAATTCACTGTCATAATCATCTTCTATGAGAAAACGATTTTCTTTCGCTGCTGCCCATGCCAGAAGCTGCAGCCTTCTTTGGATAGGCATCACACTGCCCAACGGAAATTGATGAGAAGGCATCACATATGCCAGATTCGCTCCACTTTCCTGAAGTTTTTGAGGATTCATTCCCATCTCATCCGGCTCCAGGGCAAATACTTCATATCCCATTTTTTCAAAGTCCCGGTAAGCGCTCAGATACGTGGGATTATCCATGGCAATTTTCCATCCCATTCCCAAAATAATATGCAAAAGCAGGAGCAGGTAATCGTTTCCTGCTCCCACAATAATCTGTTCCGGTTTACAATTTACTCCCCTGGCGTAATGAAGATAAGAGGTGATTTCCTGCCGAAAACTTTCTTCTCCCTGGGAATCTCCCAGTTGAAATAATCTTCCGTCATCTTCTGCCAGAACATTTTTAGAAATCTTCTTCCAGGTCTGATAAGGAAATCCATCCCTGTCAATGCCGCTTACAGAAAAATCGTATCTGTACTTTTGCTTTGTAGGAACACTTTCTTTGTATTTCGAATTTACAGCGGGAACCTGATATAACTGATCCACTTCACAGGCAAAGTACCCTCTGCATGGCTGAGAAATCATATACCCTTCTGCAAGAAGCTGTTCATATGCCAGATCAACCGTACTTCGGCTTACTCCCAAATGGGAAGCCAGGGTACGGGAAGAGGGAAGTTTTTCCCCTGCAAGAATCTTTCCTGCCTGAATCTCATCCCGAATATATTCATAAATCTGTCCATACATGGGACTTCCTTTTTTCTTTTCCAGGGAAATCGTTAATATATTCATTATTTTGGTAATTTGAAAGAACTCTTCAGAGAAACAATACGGTTAAATACCAGTGCGTCCTCTCTGGAATCCTTTGCATCCACACAGAAGAAACCATTTCTTACAAACTGGAAACTGTCATATGCCTTTACATTTTTCAGGCTTCTTTCCAGATAACAATTCTTTACTACGGTAAGAGAATTGGGATTCAGGTTCAAAGAGCCATCTTCATTATAAACGCCTTTTTCCTCATCGATGATATTCTCATAAAGACGTACTTCAGCCTGAACATTCTCTGCTGCGCTTACCCAGTGAATTGTTCCTTTTACTTTTCTTCCGTCTGGAGAATTTCCACCTTTGGAGGCGGGATCATAAGTACAGTGAACCACTGTTACATTTCCATCCTCATCAGTCTCGTAACCGGTGCAGGTAACAAAATAAGCGTTCATGAGACGTACCTCATTACCCGGGTACAGACGTTTATATTTTTTCGGAGGTTCCACCATAAAATCTTCCCGTTCAATATACAGTTCTTTACTAAAAGGAACCATTCTTGTTCCCAACTCTTCATTTTCCAGGTTGTTTGGCGCTTCCAGTTCTTCTACCTGTCCTTCCGGATAATTGTCGATCACCAGTTTGACCGGATCGAGAACCGCCATCACACGGGGACGTTTTAATTTCAGATCCTCTCGGATACAGTACTCCAACATCGCATAATCTACAGAACTGTTTGCTTTGGAAACACCACACAGATCTACAAACATTTTAATAGACTCCGGTGTGAACCCTCTTCTTCTCAATGCCGCGATAGAAACCAGACGGGGATCATCCCAACCGTCTACGATTCCTTCTTCTACCAAACGTTTGATATACCGTTTTCCTGTAACAACATTGGTAAGATATAATTTTGCAAACTCAATCTGTTTGGGAGGAAACGGATATTCCAGTTCCCTTACTACCCAGTCATACAGCGGACGATGATCTTCAAATTCCAGTGTACAGATGGAGTGGGTTACTCCTTCAATCGCATCCTCAATAGGATGAGCAAAATCATACATAGGATAAATACACCATTTATCTCCTGTATTGTGATGGGTCATATGCGCCACACGGTAAATAACCGGATCTCTCATATTGATATTCGGAGATGCCATATCAATTTTAGCACGAAGGACTTTCGTACCGTCTTCAAATTCTCCGTTTTTCATTCTTTCAAACAAATCCAGGTTTTCTTCTATACTTCTGTCTCTGTAAGGACTGTTTTTTCCCGGCTCCGTGAGAGTTCCACGATATTCTCTGATCTCTTCTGCCGTCAGATCACAGACAAAGGCTTTTCCTTTTTTAATCAGTTTTATAGCTGCCTCATACATCTGTTCAAAGTAATTGGAGGCAAAAAACAGACGGTCTTCCCAATCTGCTCCCAGCCATTTTACATCTGCCTCAATAGACTCCACAAACTCCACCTTTTCTTTTGTGGGGTTGGTATCATCAAAACGCAGATTAAATTTTCCATGATATTCCTGAGATAAACCATAATTTAACAGGATGGATTTTGCATGTCCAATATGAAGATATCCATTCGGTTCCGGTGGAAAACGGGTACAAATTGTCTCATATTTTCCTTCTGCCAGGTCTTTTTCTATAATCTGTTCAATAAAATTCTTGGAAACCACTTCTTTTTCCATTCTTGTCCTCCTCAAATCCTCTGTGATTCTCTAAACATTTTGTTCCCATCATACCATAGATTTGCTGATTTTCATAGTTCTTTACGAAATTTTTTTGCCCATTGCTTATTCGCCCAGAATCTTCATAAATTCCTCACCTGTGATCGTTTCATTCTCATAAAGATATTTTGCCAGCTCATGAAGCTTCATAATATTGTCCTGCAAAATCTGAGAAGCCTTTTCATGCTGCTTTCTCACCAGTTCTACCACTTTGCGGTCTATCTGGGTCTGCGTCTCAAAAGAACATGCAAGGGAAGCATCCCCTCCCAGATACTGATTGGACACCGTCTCCATGGCTACCATATCAAATTCATCACTCATACCAAACCGGGTAATCATACCACGGGCCAGTTTGGTAGCCTGTTCAATATCATTGGAAGCTCCTGTGGTGATAGAATGGAAAATCAACTCTTCCGCAGCCCGTCCGCCTGTGAAGGTTGCGATCTTATTCTCCAATTCTTCTTTTGACATCAGAAAATGCTCTTCTTCATCCACCTGCATGGTGTATCCCAGCGCCCCGGATGTTCTGGGGATAATCGTAATCTTGTGAACCGGAGCAGAATGAGACTGTTTTGCCGCCACCAGCGCATGACCGATTTCATGATATGCCACAATCAGTTTTTCTTTTTCAGACAGTACCCTGTTCTTCTTCTGATATCCGGCAATAACCACTTCTATACTTTCTTCCATATCTGCCTGATTTGCAAATCTTCTGCCATCCCGCACTGCCCGAAGAGCTGCTTCATTGACAATATTTGCCAGCTCTGCACCGGAAGCGCCGGAAGCTGCTTTTGCAATCGCATTGAAATCTACGTTATCGGCAATCTTAATCTTCTTTGCATGGACTTTCAAAATCTCTTCCCGTCCCTGAAGATCCGGAAGTTCCACAGGAATTCTTCTGTCAAAACGTCCCGGACGAAGCAACGCCGGATCCAGCGAATCCGGACGGTTGGTAGCTGCCAAAATTACCACTCCCTTAGAACCGTCGAAACCATCCATCTCAGTAAGAAGCTGATTCAATGTCTGTTCCCGTTCGTCGTTTCCTCCGATATTACCGTCACGTTTTTTACCAATCGTATCAATCTCATCGATAAAAACAATACAGGGAGCTTTTTCATTTGCCTGTTGGAACAGATCGCGCACCTTGGCTGCTCCCATACCTACAAACATCTCCACAAACTCGGAACCGGAAATAGAGAAGAAGGGAACATTCGCTTCTCCTGCTACAGCTTTTGCCAACAGCGTTTTACCTGTTCCAGGAGGTCCCACCAACAAAGCGCCTTTTGGCATCTGTGCACCGATATCCCGGTACATCTCCGGATGATGAAGATAATCCACAATCTCTGTAAGCAGTTCTTTTGCTTCATCCTCACCTGCCACATCAGAAAACTTGATTCCCGTAGCAGACTTCACATAAACTTTGGCATTACTCTTGCCAAACATCATCGCGCCAGGACCGCCGCCCATACTCTTAGCCATCTTTTTAGAAAGAATATTTCCTATTACAATAAAGATTACAATGGGAATTACCCAGGTAAGAAGCAATGCCAGAAACGGGGATTGCTGTTTTGGTATCTCTGCCCCATACTTTACATTTTTCTGATCCAAACGTGCTAAAAGCCCCGGATCATCCATAATGCCAGTCTTACAAATCTGTTCTTTTCCATTCACTTTTACTACATAGTAGATGGTATAAGTCTGATTCTGTACTTCAACCTCTTCCACATTTCCCTGATCCACCTGTCTTATAAACTCACTGTAGGTAGTCTCTTTGATACGCCCTTCTGTCAGCCAGGGAACCAGAATAAAATTCAGTAACATCAAAATACCAAATGCAATCAGGTAATAAAACATCACCGGACGCTTTGGCTTTTTATTTTTCAGTTCTTCTAAATCCATAACTTTTCTCCTTTTCCTCGACACCCTTACTAAAAACTGTCGAAACATATACTATAGTACTATATTAGCCTCCTTGGGAACGTTCTGCAAGGAAAGGATTTAAAAAAAGTCTAAACTTTGTATAAATTTATTTACTGTCTTGTCAGTTGTATATTTTAAGTGTATAATGCAGAGAAGCAGTTAAAAGCTGCGGTGGTACTATACCGAGGAGGAAAGAAATCATGACTGTAAGAGAAGAAATCCAGTCTCTCAAAAAAGAAAAAAATGCTTTGATTCTGGCACATTATTACGTACCCGACGAAGTACAGGAAATTGCTGATTATATCGGCGACTCCTTTTATTTAAGTAAAGTTGCCACACAAACCAAGGCTGATATTCTTGTTTTATGTGGTGTTTCATTTATGGGAGAAAGCGCAAAGATCCTGAATCCCGAAAAAAAAGTTCTGCTCCCTGACGCTTTGTCCGATTGCCCCATGGCTCATATGGCCGATGTGGAACGTATTCAGGCTATGAGACAGCAATATCCCGATCTGGCAGTTGTCTGTTACATTAATTCTACTGCTGAACTAAAACAACATTCCGATGTGTGCGTTACTTCTGCCAATGCATTAAAAATTGTAAAAGCGCTTCCCAATCAATATATCTACTTTATTCCTGATGAGAATTTAGGACAGTATGTGGCATCTCAGGTTCCTGAAAAGACCTTTATTTTTAATGACGGACGCTGTCCCATTCATGCACAACTGACAAAGGAAGCTCTGGAAAGAGCAAAATCTCAACATCCGGAAGCCAAAGTGCTGGTTCACCCGGAATGCATACCGGCAGTTCTGGAATTGGCAGATTATATTGGAAGCACCTCCGGTATCATCCAATATGCCACAGAAAGCGCCTCTGATTCCTTCATCGTCTGTACAGAAGACGGTGTTCTTTATGAACTCCGGCAAAAGAATCCGGATAAACATTTTTATATGGTACAGGAAAATTTCTCCTGTCCCGGCATGAAACTGGTCACTCTTGAAAAAGTGCGGGATGCGCTGAAATATGAAAAAAATCAGGTAACTGTCAGCGAACCCCTCCAGACTGCATCCCTCTCACCTTTGCGTCGGATGCTGGAACTTGCAAAATAATAAAGAAGGTAAAACCAATGAAAACTGATATTCTTATTGTAGGGTGCGGAGTAGCCGGACTCTACGCCGCACTGAACCTGCCGAAAGACCGGCAGATTCTTATGATTACAAAATCAGATGCCGAAAGCAGTGATTCTTTTCTGGCTCAGGGAGGCATCTGCGTTCTGAAAAATGACGAAGATTATTCTTCCTTTTTTGAAGATACCATGAAAGCCGGTCATTATGAAAACAACCGGGAATCCGTAGATATTATGATTCGCTCTTCCAGAGATGTGATTCGTGATTTAATAAATTACGGGGTTGATTTCACAAAAAAAGACGGAAAATTATGTTACACCAAAGAGGGCGCTCACAGCACCAACCGTATTCTCTACCATGAAGATATTACCGGTGAGGAAATCACCAGTAAACTTCTTGCCCGGGTACGGGAACGGGAAAATATTACCCTGTTGGAATATACTTCTATGGAAGATCTTCTGGTGGAAAACAATGAATGTGAGGGAATTGTGGCAAAAGATCAAAAAAATCATATTTTCCCCATTCAGGCTTCCTGTACCCTTCTCGCCTGCGGAGGAATCGGCGGTCTTTATGACCACTCTACCAATTTCCCCCATCTTACCGGCGATGGTCTGGCAGTATGTTTAAAACACCAGGTAGAACTTCTTCACCCGGATTATATTCAGATTCACCCCACCACCTTTTATTCCGTAAAACCGGGGCGGCAGTTCCTTATATCCGAATCTGTTCGCGGGGAAGGCGCTTATCTGTATAATAAAGCAGGAGAACGTTTCACCAATGAACTTCTTCCCAGAGATCTTCTTACAAAAGAAATTTTTAAACAAATGGAAAAAGATCAAACCGATTATGTCATGCTGGATATGCGTCCCATCGGAGAAGAAACCATACGAGAACATTTTCCTCATATTTATCAGCACTGCCTGGAAGAAGGCTATGATCCCACAAAAGAAACTATTCCCATTGTACCTGCTCAACATTATTTTATGGGTGGCATTAAGGTTGACCGTTATTCCAGGACTTCCATGAACCGGCTCTATGCAGCAGGTGAAACCAGTTGCAACGGCGTTCACGGCGCCAACCGTCTTGCCAGCAACTCCCTTCTGGAAAGTCTCGTTTTTGCCAAACGAGCTGCTTTACATATGATGGAACATGAATTAAAATATCCTGTAGAACCAAAAACAATTTCCATTGATTGTTCTTTATATGAAAACGAAAAACAGTTACAGGAAGAAAACAAAAAAATGATTCTCAGTGAAATAGAAAGGATAAGAAAAGACCATGAATAATCAGATTACCATGACATTAAACGTTGACCACCTGCTGCTGCAGGCGCTTTCCGAAGATATCACCAGCGAAGATATTACCACAAACTCTGTAATGCGTGAAGCTATGGCAGGAGAAGTACAACTGATCTGCAAACAGGACGGTATCATTGCCGGACTGCAGATTTTTGAAAGAGTATTCCAGTTATTGGATGATACGGTGGAAGTGGAATTTTTCTGCAAAGATGGAGAT
Organism: Oliverpabstia sp.; assembly: GCA_034114925.1. Lineage (GTDB taxonomy): Bacteria > Bacillota > Clostridia > Lachnospirales > Lachnospiraceae > Oliverpabstia. The sequence goes on along the minus strand of JAXEUM010000122.1, from coordinate 5,993 downwards.
TTCGTAACCTCCGGACAGCTTATGGCTCTGGTAAAAGGTGATATCCGGGCTCTTCTTTCCGGAGAACGAGTGGCATTAAACTACCTCCAGAGAATGAGTGGAATCGCCACCTACACCCATTCCATCGCCAAATTATTAAAAGGAAGCAAAACAAAACTTCTGGACACAAGAAAAACTACTCCCAATATGCGTATTTTTGAAAAATATGCCGTAAAAGTCGGAGGTGGGTACAATCACCGTTACAATCTGTCCGATGGTATTCTTCTGAAAGACAACCACATCGGCGCCGCAGGAAGCGTGACAAAAGCAATCCAGATGGCAAAAGAGTATGCTCCTTTCGTTCGGAAAATTGAAATCGAAGTGGAAAATCTTGATATGGTAAAAGAGGCAGTGGAAGCCGGAGCAGATATTATCATGCTGGATAATATGACTCCGGAAATGATGAAAGAAGCCATTGCCATCATCGACGGCAGAGCAGAAACAGAATGTTCCGGAAATGTAACCCGGGAAAATGTAGAACGACTTCTGGATATCGGCGTAGACTATATTTCCAGTGGCGCCCTGACTCATTCTGCTCCTATTATGGACATTTCTCTGAAAAATCTTCACGCTGTCTGAGAAAGGAGCCGGATGAATCATGAAGGGAAATGAAAGACGGCAGGAAATTCTTCACCTGCTTTCTTCCAGCCAAACTCCCCTTTCCGGTACGGCACTGGCGGATCACTTTTCTGTCAGCCGCCAGGTGATCGTACAGGATATGGCTCTGATCCGAGCCGAGGGATGCGATATTATATCTACAAACCGGGGGTATCTTCTCCATACTCCCCTTAAAATCAACCGCATTATTAAAGTATTTCATTCCAACGAAGAGATTGCCGATGAGCTGAATACGATTGTAGACTGCGGCGGTACTGTGGAAGATGTATTTGTTCATCACAAAGTGTACGGTACGTTAAAAGCCAGTCTTCATATCACTTCCCGGCGAGATGTGGAAAAATTTGTGGAAACGATCAAAAGTGGAAAATCTTCCCCTCTGAAAGATGTGACCTCCGGCTATCATTACCATACCATAGCCGCAGATTCAGAGACAACTCTCGATTTGATTGAAAAAGAACTGGAAGAAAAAGGATTTTTGATTTCCGCTGATGCATAAAAGGCTGCACAGGAAAGCAGAATTGGGCTGATGAGAAGAGAATTTCTCATCAGCCTTTTATATTCCATAGCAACTGTTCAGTACCTTCACAGTCACATTTCATACATATACAATTCATGAAGCGCCCGTGTAGCGCAAATATATTTTGCCTGCGTGAGCATTCCGCTTTCCCCAGAAGGATAAACGGTGAAAACCTGATCAAATTCCAAACCTTTTGCCAGATAAAAAGTGGTCACTGTCAGTCCTTTTTGGAAACTGCTGCTGTCTCTGTCCACGTAAGAAAGAGGTATCTTGTCATCCCATTCCTCTTTCAGCGCTTCATAGATATTCTTTGCATCTTCCTCCGTCATGGTAAGAAGCGCCGCTGTCTCATATTCCTCTTCTCCCAGGCGAAGATTCTTTTTCATTTCTTCCCCTACCTGCGTAACACCAGCCAACTGTTTTTCCACCACCGGTTTTCCATGACGTTCAAAAAGCTCCATATCTGTCATACCTGCAAGTTTTCCTGCATATTGAGCAATTTCCACTGTATTCCGATAACTTTTATTCATTTCAATGACTCGGATATTTTTTCCCAGAATCTTAGGCAAAAATCTGGTCACATCCTGAATCTTTTCATCCATGGTCTGTGCCTTATCTCCCAGAATCGTCATCTTACAGGGAAATAATTTTGAAAGAATCAAATATTGCATCCGGGAATAATCCTGCATCTCATCAATAACCAGATGTTTTATATTTCTTCTGTTCTCCGGTTTATACAGCTTATACTTCATATAAAGCATCGGATAAACATCTTCATAGGGAATCAGCCTCTTTTCCCAGGAAACTTCCGGCAAAGAAGCATATCCTGCATATTCCAGAAATCTGTTGTAAATGCCATATAAATCTCCCGATTCATACATTTTATCGAATTTTTCCTGAAAAATCAGCCGTTCCTCCTCCGGTAATTCCCGTCCCATCAAAGTTTCATATTCATCCAGTAGATACTCCATCACCGCTTTCATTCGGGAAAGGAGGGGAACATCAAGAAATTTGTCATAAAACAGCTCTATGATCCTTGAAGATGGTATTCGATAATTTCGGTACTCCACACTGGTAAAATTCATCAATTCATCTTCCAGAAAAAGCAGATATTCTTCCATCTGATCTAAAAATTCTCCTGATTGCTTTTCGGCACATCGTTTCCCCACTTCAGGATCTCTCATGGCCTGTTCAATCATATGATACTTATCTTCACAGTCATATGCCACTCCCCGAAGCTCCTGATAAGCAAAAAGATCGAAACTCATTTCCTGTATATTTTCTTCTCCCAGTTCCGGTAAAATATGAGAAATATAATCAGAAAACACACCGTTGGGAGACAAGATCAAAATATTGGAAGATTTCAGATTCTTTCTGTCATGATATAAAGGATAGGCAATCCGGTGTAACGCCACAGAAGTCTTTCCGCTTCCCGCCACTCCCTGAATCACAAGAATCCGGTCTTTTGTATTCCGGATAATGGCATTTTGCTCTTTCTGGATAGTACGGATGATATTCTTCAATTGAACGTCTCCGTTTGCTCCCAGTTCTGCCTGTAAAATGTCATCATCGATTTTCATATCACTTTCAAATCCATAAATCATTTTGCCTCTTCGAATCTTATACTGCCATTTGGAGGTGATTTCTCCCTCCATCAGACCTCCGGGAGCCTGGTAAGAAGCCTCCCCCTTGTCAAAATCATAGAAGAGCCCGCTTACCGGGGCTCTCCAATCATAAATCAAAGGTGTCTTACCTGCATCTTCTGCAAAATTACCGATTCCAATATAAAAAATCTCCGGCTCATCTTCTCCTTCATATTGAAAATCCACTCTTCCAAAATAAGGAGAATCCATCATCCTTCTGAATCGCTGTTTCAATTTCAATTGCTGTTGATTCATATTGATCTGGTTCAAAAGAGCCTGTTGGTTATCAAAATTTTCATACCCATACTGGTCCATCTCCGTATAATTTTCCCAGTAATATTCATGCATCCCTTCAATCTCTTTATCACCCTGAGCCAGACTTTGATTGATCTTCTGGATTCGTTCTTTTAGTTTTTCCAATATAAAGTCAAGATAATCCCTCTGATTTGTCATATATTCATCCTTCTACATTTCATAAAATGCTTTATAACATTTGCTTGTTTCATAAACGTCAGCTTTTGAGCTGATTTCATAAGGAGCGTGCATATTCAGGATCGGCACACCCAGATCTACCACATCCATTCCATAAGCGGCTGTAATATAAGCGATTGTTCCGCCGCCGCCCACATCAATTTTACCAAGTTCTGCTGTCTGGTACTGTACTTCTCCTGCATCAAATGCCTGTCTTAATTTGCCCAGATATTCTGCGTTTGCATCATTGGAACCGCCTTTTCCACGAGAACCTGTGTATTTGCTGATTACTGCGCCTTTTCCCACATAAGCGGAATTATTTTTCTCAAAAGCTTCTGCATACAGAGGATCAAAACCTGCATTTACGTCAGCAGACAGCATACTGGAATTTTTCAATGCTCTGCGCAGTTTCAGCTCGCTGTACTGTCCCAGACAATTCAACACTTCTGCTACAGTATTCTCCAGAAAACGTGACTGCATTCCTGTTGCTCCCACACTTCCAATTTCTTCCTTATCTACAAACAGACATACCTTTGTTTTCGCTGTCTTTTTGCTATGAAGCAACGCCATCAAAGAACAGAATGCACAGATTCTGTCATCCTGCCCGTAAGCCATGATCATACTGGAATCCAGACCGAAATCTCTTGCTTTTCCTGCCGGAACTACTTCCAGTTCCGCAGATACAAAATCTTCTTCCTCAATCTGATACTGCTCTTTTAAAATCTTCAGAATATAATTCTTTACCTGATTTTCTTTTTCTTCTCCTTCTAATGGACGAGTACCTACCAGAACGTCCAAAGCCTCTCCTTCAATTACAAGGCTGGCGCTTTTCTCCATCTGTTTTGCTGAAAGATGTACCAAAAGATCGGTAATACCTACCACCGGCTCCTCCGGTTTTTCTCCGATAGCAATATTCAGAATCGTTCCATCCTTCTTAACAACAGTTCCATGAATAGCCATAGGAGACGCTACCCACTGATATTTTTTAATTCCACCGTAGTAATGAGTATCCAGGTATGCCATCCCTGTATTTTCATACAGAGGATTCTGTTTCAGATCCAGTCTGGGAGAATCAATATGGGAACCTACAAGAAGCATTCCTTTTTCCAGATCATCTGTTCCGATCTCCATCATCAAAACAGCTTTTTCCATATTTACCGCATAAACCTTATCTCCCGCTTTCAGAGTTTCTCCTTTTTCCAGAATCTCCTCCAGATCACGATATCCATTTTCTTCTGCAATTTTTACAATATTGCGAGCGCATTCTCTCTCTGTTTTACCCAGATCAAGGAATTCCCGGTATTTACCTGCCAGGACTTCCATATCTTTTAATTCTGTTTCTGCATAATTTTTCATGAATTATGACTCCTTTCTGCTTTTGCAAGTAATTTTCGGCTTTTCAGCCTTTTATAGACATACCCCCGGAAAAGGGTGTAGATCACGGAAAGCAAGGGGATGAACACTAACATTCCCACAATTCCCATCACACTGGCGCCCAGCGTAACTGCCACCAGTACCCAGATAGATGGCAGTCCCACGGAACTTCCCACCACATGAGGATAAATCAGATTTCCCTCTATCTGCTGAAGAATCAGAAAGATCGCAACGAAAGCAATGGCCTGCATAGGATTTTCCATCAGGATCAGGAAAGTTCCCACGAAACAACCGATAAATGCTCCAAAGATGGGAATCAGCGCTGTAAATGCAATCAAAACTCCCACCAACAGAGGATAAGGAAAACTGAATACTACCATCACCACAAAGAACATACTTCCCAGAATTACCGCTTCCAGACACTGTCCTGTCAGGAAATTGGAAAATGTTTTGTGTGTCAGCAGACATACCGCCTGAATCTTCTCCACCACTTTCTCAGGAAGAAACGCATACATGATTTTGGAAACCTGTACGCTGAGTTTCTCTTTCTGTAAAACAATGTACACTGCAAATACAAAAGCAATCACAAAATTTGTCGCCGCACTGACAATCGTTTTCGCCACACTGTAAGTAGAACCCAAAATAGTTCCTGCGCCTGTTTTTAAAAATTCGATTCCACCCTGTACGATCTTATCCCAATTAATCTCAATACTGTTGATCCAGTCCACCACATCCGGATTGTCCTCAAACAATCGGATCGCCCATTCCTGTACCTGTGGCCAGAACTGTCGGATATCATTGCTCAGACGGATAACGGTATCTCCCAACTGAGGAACTACTACAAAAAACACTAACCCGACCACTGCCAGAATCAGCACCAAAGATAATACAAGACTGATCGGTCTTGCTATCTTTTTCACTGCATTCTGATACTTTTCCGAACCTCTTTTAAAAATATTTTTTTCAATACATCGCATGGGCATATTGATGATAAAAGCTATAGCTCCACCCAAAATAAAGGGGAATATGATATTTAACAAAACCTTTATCACACCCCATACCTTATTCACATTGGTCACACCTACCAGAATCAAAACGGTAAATACAATCAACAGCATGATTTTTTTCATATTATCTTTACTCAGTTCCAAAAAAACACCTCCATTTACTTCCACTGTACACGGCTTCCCTTTTTGTCTTTGATAACCGTCAGTTTTCTTTCTATTTGCTCCTTCAATTCTGTCACATGGGAGATAATTCCCACCATCCTGTTTCCGCCTGCAAGTCCCTGTAAAATGCGGATTGCCTGCTCCCTGGCATTTTCATCCAGA
>JAXEUM010000121.1:0-9453 GCA_034114925.1 Oliverpabstia sp. | reverse complement strand
AGATTGTATCCAGGTACAATTTCAATCCACGTACCCACGAAGGGTACGACCTGCGCACATTAAAATCAATAAAGAGGATGACGATATTTCAATCCACGTACCCACGAAGGGTACGACAGGTGCAGGCGTTACTTTAGGAGGAGATTATGTTTATTTCAATCCACGTACCCACGAAGGGTACGACTTCCAAGGCAGATTAGGTGGTTAATGCCAGCCCGATTTCAATCCACGTACCCACGAAGGGTACGACGGATGTTCTGGAATCCATCCGCTCTCACATGGATATTTCAATCCACGTACCCACGAAGGGTACGACACAATCTTCAACAGAGGGAGATCGGAAAAGGGCGATTTCAATCCACGTACCCACGAAGGGTACGACATGCAGGGCGAGATTGATAAGCTTAATCAGCAGTTATTTCAATCCACGTACCCACGAAGGGTACGACGAGAAATACGGTGTAAATGAAAATGACCGCAAGAATTTCAATCCACGTACCCACGAAGGGTACGACGGCGAATTATCCAACATTAGCAAGTCTGTTTCAATTTCAATCCACGTACCCACGAAGGGTACGACGCGCGCTTGTGGAAATGGAAACCAGTGTAAGCAATATTTCAATCCACGTACCCACGAAGGGTACGACAGCAAAAATATACAATAATATTCCCGCTTTCTTGTTAATTTTTATCTACTTTCCCATTTTTTCTTATCAAAATATCAGATCCACTCTCTTTAAAAACAATTACTGGTATTTTTTCCAGTGCGAATCCCTCTGCATTTTCTTGTCTGCTTCTTATTCGCACCTTCAAAATACCCAAGTACAGCATCTATCTGCTTTCCTTTATGAACTCTGGCAAACATTTCAATTCTTACATTAAGTCAATAATTTCAGGCACAACACCACCTGGGAGTTCCTCTACCGTAATCAAATAGTCATCAAAACTCCGTGGTTTCTCCCCCAGATTTTTTTCTGATATTTTCAAAGAGCGGTGTACTTTTGCCGTCGATACACTTGGAGTTTTGCAATTATGTCTCCACCAATATAATCTGCAGACCTCCATACTTCCTTCTGGTCTTGCAGAAGAACTGTCATTTTCAAAGAGTGTACACAATGCATGCTTTATTTTTTCTGCATCTTCATCTGAAAATCCCGTCTTCTCAGCCAGCTGGCAATTAATGCTTCCTTTTATTTCATACAAAGCAAATTCAATACGGTGTTTCATTCCCATTGTGTCAGAACTTTTCCCTTCTTTGCTCTCACTATTTACACTCTTAGTAATCTGCATGCTGACAATGTCAACAGGTGACAGACTCACCGCCTGATGGATGGAAACCGGGCCACGCACACCTACTGATACTGTATCTCCTTTAAACGCAAATACCTGCCCGAAACTTCTCACATCAATCCACTCTGCACATGCCGCTTTTGCATATTCATCACGATTTGTTTTTTTACCGGAAGCGATCTTTTTTAGCATTCCACAACTATCTGCACGACTTTTCAGACTATCACAGTTGTCATCACACCGATCATCTGACTGTACAAAAATTTTTTCTCCCATATCCTGCAGTCTGTTCCTAAGTTTTCTCTTAATACAAACATCAGATATCTCTCCATATCCATCATAATTATCTCTTGGCCGATTCCCATTCAGCGGATCCCCGTTAGGATTTGCATTCGTCACAGTTACAAGTAACGCAAAATCAATTTTATTAGACAAACTACTCATTATTTTTCCTCCTATGATACACTCTTTTTTGATGACATATTTTTCAGTTGACAATGATATCCCAACAGAAACAATGGTTTTAACTTTGAATTATTTTCAAAATCAGCTATCGTAAACTGATTTTCTATTTCACTGATCAAATTTTCATAATACTGTTTCTGTGTATATGGCATTCCATTTAAATATGGAATCAGACGTTTATAAATAATCCCCCATATCTGATATGGTCTGTTTGAAAATGCTTCAAAATAACGGCTCGCATTTGTTGTCCTTGCCTCTTCTTTTTTATATGTAACTCGTTCTGCTATTTCCGCCACCGCAAGCAACCGGCCATACAGATAATCGCGATCTGCACATTCATAATCTAATGCCATTTCATATTCCTCCTTTTCTCCTCTGGCTTTTTTCTCTTCAATCATCAGCTTTCGTATCATTCCACACGCTGCTTCCAACACTTTCCGCCAATTATAACAATTCTGGTATACAGTTGGTTTACAAGCTTTATGAAACAAATTTCTTACAATCTCTTTTGGAATCCTTCTTCCAGTTATCACACACGGAATCAACTTCAAGATCGCCTGGTTCCGCACTTCCGGCTTACATTTTATAAAATCTCCCTGCTCTGTTCCATATGCATAATCAGCTATTTCATAAAGCGAAAAGGACCGAATCTCATTTTTCCTTGCTTTCCCTGAAAAACAATTCCATGCCGTCTCAAAATGCCAGCGTTCTACATTCTGATAAAATTCAGAAATTCCTAATTCCTCATACATTCCGATAGATACTCTTCCTGTTGTCGCCGCATCCAACACCATAATCATTGCCTTTTCTCTATGATCTATCTGACTTTTGATTTCGTTCTGCTTTTTTGCTCCCCAGACAGCCTTTCTCAAACGTTCCCTATAAAGAGGCATGGTATCTGATACCAGTGTGGATTTTATATCATCGGACTCGTTCTCCTCCAGCATGTCCCATTCATCTTCCAGATCATCTTCCGGATTTCCGATAATATCCGGCAATGTCTGCATATTACTTGCCCAGGTTAAAACTATCATCGACCCGATCGCAATTCCCTGTTTTTCAATCAGCCACTTGAGCGCATTATGCATTTTCTGCGAAAACTCATACCCTACAGATAATGCCTGTTCTTTTGAATCGAATCTTCCACGATAAGAAAATCCCCTTTCGTCATTTGAAGAAATCAACTTTGCCTTATCCCCTGCATTTCGTATTTTGGAAGGATGTTTATACGTGCATGAAGTATTCTTTCCCGTTGCATAACAAAGCTGAAGTCTGTCCTGATTTTCCGACTGATACAAAATAAAACTTTCATAAAGAGAAAAATCCTTCCATGTCCTACTTTCTCTCCCAAGCACATCTTTATAATTTACACGAAATCTTACAAAAACTTCTTCCTGACTGATACCGAGAATTTTATTGTTCTGACTCAGTTTTCCTGTTTTTTCATCAATCTTCAGGCATCTCCCTCCGATCAGATCATGCATCAGTCTCCTCTTACACAAATATATGTATACCGCCCTGACTGCCGGATGACTGTTTTGTGAATCATTCCATTTTCTCAACTGGTCCAGATACGCCTGATAATATTTCTCATTTTCTGTATGTTTTCCAGATACAAATTCCTTATAATCTCCGGCAATATATATCAGCTTGTCTGCAAATGGATGCGGTGTAATTCCCGAACTGCGCGCTCCAGAATCTTCTGTTACCGGGATTACTGTAACAGAATCCTTTTTATCCATAACAGGAACTGCCGAATAAAATTCCCCATCTTCCGACAAGGTTACCTCGACTTGCGCATTCACTGTAGAATGATAAATAGGAAGCAGCAATACCTTTTCATCATCTTTTCCCCAATTATTTTCGTACACTTGATACAACTCATTCGGCCAGCTCAATTTTCTCCTCCTTCCTAAACTCTCTAATCCCACTAAAGTTCTTTTCACTACCAAAAATTTTTATTGGCATCTCTTTTATATGCCGTTTCATTACACATTCTTCCGGACTGATAAATTGAATCACTCCATCTTCCATAACCGGATTCCACAATCTCACTGTCATTTTCCCTTTGTCCTCTGAAAGTTTTGCCTCATCTGCATATGTAATTCCGTGGTACATAATACCATAGGAAATTGCCCCACTCTCATCATAATAACCTTTTCCTTCCCCAAAACGACACGGTTCTACATAGCCCTGACACTCTCTCGTCCCAAGAAAGATATCTCTTCTTCCTCCTCGTTCGATCATACGCTGCGCAATGCTCAAATACTTTTTTGCATTCCTATCCTGTTTTAACTCCGGACGATTCATATTCCACTCAAAATGCGCTTTGACCTGATAGCAAACATCACTTAAATAAGTGTAATAAGCAAGTTCATTTCCACCTCCGTATTTAATTGGCCGCATCCCTTTGCGCACTGTTTGAATTTTATTCACAACACGGACACTGTCGATTCTCCATTCTATCGTCGGTTTCCAGAAAACACTGCTTAAAATTCCTTTTAAAGCTTCGTATGTCGGAATCGGATAGGACATCTTTTCCCCACCTGGCCGTGTCAATATATCCGAAAACAGTGCGTACTCTCCATATACCTGAAATTCAACTCTGTTCCCGTAAAGTTCTCTGTTCATATCTGCCTCTTCCTTTCTTCGTTCTTTTTAAAGATCAGTAAATCCATGTACCCCGTTTCAACGTTACCCCCACATTCTGATCATAATAACCCTCCTCAAGCAGCCAAACTCCACATTGTAGCAGTTCCAATGCTTTTTCTTTCTCCAGTATCCTTTTCGTTTTCTCAGAAAGACCAACTGTATATTTCTGTGCCTGTCTTAAAATTTTAGCAATCTCAGAATTACTTGTTTCTGTTCTTAGCTGTACCATCAACTCTTTCGCTTCTTCATTATAAGGTACTATTACAGAAGTTGTCGGTACATCTATCATCTTAAACAGTTCTCCCGCTGTCTTAAATGCCTGTACCCGATAACTCTTCTTCCCACAATTTCTATACGCATTCATCGACAGTAAATTCACCAGATCTGTTTCCATCCCTGCATCTTCCACATTGTACATCAGATTTTCTTTACACTCCTTATAATATTTTTGAAAATATAGCTGCATTGCCTCCACCGATGCCAGATCCTCATAAGCCTTACTCTCAATTATCTGTCGTGATACATCCTGCGCTGTCTTTATCGATTTAAGCGCGTAAATCTCCTCTTCACATACATTTAAAAGATAAACCGGGCAACATTCACCATCTTTTCCTTCTCTATTGCAGCGGCCTGCTGCCTGCACCACATTATCCATACCTGCAAGTGAACGTATCACACAGCGGAATGATATATCAATTCCCGCCTCTATCAGCTGTGTAGTTACACAAATAACCTTGTCTTTTTTCAGTTTTTCCTTCAAATCCTTTATCAAACTTCTCCTATGTTCCGGACACATATCCGCGCTAAGATGTACAAGGATCATCTCAGAATCCTTTTGCTTACAGAGTTCCTGATAAACTTGAAGAGCTGCTGCTCTCGTATTCACCACAAACAACACCGTTCCTTCTGTACGGTATTTTTCCATACAAAATCTTGCTGCTTCTACATATGTGTAGCCAAATTTTCGCAATGCAGATATAATTTCGTTTCTCTTAAGTGCCTGAAAATCACCTGAATAATCGCCTGTCATGCTGTATTCCTTACTATCTGTGATCCGTAGTGGATACTTTACTTTCTCTAAATCAGGCTGTGTTGCAGAACACAATACAACAGCTGACTTCCCGATTGTTGATATAAAATTCACTCCCATATTAAACAAACACACACATTCTGCTGGTATCGACTGCACTTCATCAATAATAATTACTGAATTGCATAACCGGTGCATTCTCCGCACCGAATCCATTCGATCCGAGAAAAATGTATTCATAAATTGAACCAGTGTAGTTGCTATTATCGGCATATCCCATTTATCTGCTCTCAGTTCATACTCTGCCATTTCCTCCTCTGTTTTAAACGATGCAATCATATCAGAGTGATGCTCCAACACATACTCTTCTCCAACAATTCTCTTCCATTCTTCACAGTTCTGCTCCAAAATTGTCCGGAAAGGTGCTATATAAAATATCCTTTCTTTCCCATGCTTCTTGCAGTAATGAATCGCAAAACGCAAAGCGGATATCGTCTTTCCACCTCCAGTTGGAACGATCATCCTGCAAATCTCTGTTTCCCGTTCTGCATAGCATTTGCAACGTTCTGAAATATCACACCGCAATTTTGAAAGCGGATCCTTTCGCTCACGAAACTCCCCGCATTTCTCTTCCACTTTCTCGCTAAGCACCTCCCAGATGTTCTCCTCAAACACAGCCTCTGTTCCTTTTCCTTCCTGAAAATCAGCAGTATTTGTCCGGTCTGCATCCACAAGCACCGACTGCATCAGCCGTTCAAACTGTCCCATGTAAAATGCGAATGTAGTTGTGTCTTTCCCTATTTGAGCAACTTTTCCCCTAATCACCATATACTCTTCTTTCACGGCATAAAGCAGATTTAACCATTCTTGTTCTGACAACATTTCAATCAAATTACTCCGTATTTCTTCATACCGTTCATCCTTTGAAATCCTCTCTCGAAAATAGTCATTTCCATCTTTATCAATCCAGTCATGTAATCCATGATGTGAAATAACCGTATGTGAAATATATCTGGCCACTTCTACCATCCTTGGGTCCCCGGTCTTTTTCGCAAGCTCCATCAAATACCTTGCTCCAGCGTAACAGTGATCTATCATTCCTCGTGTAAAATTGTTTTTCTCCAGAATATAATCATTAAAATCTCTGCATAGCTTCCCCGCATCATGGATCATTCCCTGCATCCTTGCAATAACCGGAGTATCTATTTTTTCGGCATACCTTTCTCCTAAATCTGCTGTTCCCCTGCTGTGCTCAAACACAGTCTGTATCTCTACTCTTCCATTCACTTCTCGTTTATGTGCTGTAAATATATTCATGACTCTCACATCCTTTACTGCTAATATAGCATGCTTTGCTTTCGTCGTCAATATATATTATTTTCTTGCGAATACAATTTCACCTTCAAATATATTCCTTATAATTGCAAGTAAAATTATAGGAAGTAATTTGACATATATCATTTTTTTTATTAAAATATAAAAGTTCTGTTCAGTCTTTTGACTGTGGATTGAAATGCAAGAAAATATTATTTTGAAACAAGCAGGGAGCCGTCTCATGTATGGTGAATAAAAAAATGGATTCGACCATAGCTGTGACGGCTCCTTGTCTTTCTTCCAACAACACAAAATTTCACTATTTTTATTACATTCTATTCCCGCAAGCTCTCCTCCACACACAGCGCCCCCGAGGCTGTCAAGTCATTGCTACAAATTTCTATCCTTTTTATCTGTTCTGCTGTATTCAAAACATTCAATTGATATTCTGCAATTTCCTGTAAGCTTTTAAATCTTTCTTCTTTCCCTTTTCCTTCTTTAATCATCTGTGCATTATGAGATTCCAAATTAGAAAGCACAGTTAGTTCATTAATTGTTGCAAAATCTCTGACATTATTCTTTTTTGCTAATTCTGGATTTGCTTCCCGCCATGCTTTTGCCGTAAATCCAAACAATGCTACATTTAATATATCCGCCTCTTCTGCATATGTCAGCCATTGCAGATTTTTCCTGTAATTCATTTTCGGAAGCAAATAATTCTTTACTGCATCTGTCTGAATCAGATAATTATTTTTACTAAGGAAACGTTTCGCATTCCATTCTATCTGTCTTGATTTATTTTCTTCTTCCTTCAAGCGTTGGAATTCCTTTATAAGATATAATTTAAATACTGGACTAATTGCAGATGCAAATTCAAAAGCAATATCTTTATGAGCATATGTACTGCCATATTTTCCACGCTTTACATATAATCCTATAGCGTTTGTTTTATTAATCCACTCTGCGGTACTTAATACAAAGGTATGCAAACCTGCTTCGGATTTAAAGTGGTCGAATTCGACCACTTTAAAATCAGGGTTATAAATTAATTCCTACGTTCCTAAAAATTCTAACGTATTTCTATTTCGCAACCAGTTTTTAATAACATCTGCACTACGCAATTCTCCTGATTTTGCTTTCGCAATATCTGTAATGCAAATATAATCATCCAGCTCTTCTTTTAAAATCGAAACGGATATATTTTGTACTTCAATTATTTTATTCTTCATTCTCTTCTGCCTTTCCATTGTCTGCAAAATTACCCATTTTTATCCTGTAAGCTAACAGTCTGAAAACATAATCTGGCATTTTTCTTGTTCCTCTTTCCCATTCTGTCACAGTTCTATAAGGAATACCAAAATACTCGCAAAATTCTTTTCTATTCATTCCCGTACTTTCCCGTAATTCTTTTACTTTATCTTTTATTTCCATATTCTCTCCCTTTTAATATTTACACATTGTGTATATATTGTAACATACTTTTCTTATAGCTACAATATTTGTATATTTGCTTTTTACTCTGGCAAACTATCTCTCAGACACAATGCCCCATATCCCACCTGCGGATTTGGATATTCTGTAAATCCTGGCAATGGTCTTGCGCCTCTCCTGAGATAAGCCTTTACTTTTTCTCCATATAAATATGGATCATTCCCCCTCACGATTCCCCACTCCATCATAAGTGCCGCCGCTCCTGAAACAAATGGTGTAGCAAACGATGTTCCGGTGAATGTCTGATAAATTCCGGACGGTGTCGGCGCTGTAATATCTACTCCTGGCGCCACAAGATCCGGTTTACTTTCTCCTTCAAGTCCTCCCCTTCCCGAAAAATCTGCATAGGCAAACGTCAATGAATCGTATGCTCCTACACTGATCACTCTCTGTGAAGTCGACGGAATCGTCAATGTCCCCCTCTCGGTCGGGTAACGGAATGCAGTTCCCCTGTTCAAGACATTCTCACTCGGAAGCCATAAGTCATATTCCCCTGTCACAATTTTTCTTGGAGTCAGAACAAACTGCCATATGCCCGGCGTAATATACGAATCTTTTGGAAGAAACTCGATAAAAATCTCCTGTGAGACATGAAACGGACTTGGCTCTCCATAATACAGCAGAATTTCTGTATCTCCGACCACAAAACGTTGTGTACCGATTACCTCTGGTATCGGTCCGATCTGCACACCTGCCGGAGAAATCAGAGAGATATCAACAATGTCATGGTAACTTTTCCAAATCTGCACATTGATTGCCGTCTCCTTCATCTGTACCGCAAGCGGAATCCGCTCTTCCGTATTCTCTTTAAGGATTCCTGCAGTATGCCCCGCACTTGCACCTTCATTTCCCATACCGATACAGATCACGCTCTTCCACAAGTTTGCAATATCCGCAATAAATCGCTCCAACAAACTTGTGCCGGTGTGTGTTCATTATAACTAGGGGAAAGTTATTGTAAAAAAATTTGCAGTCTTTACACTGCATTTTTCTCTTTAGAATAAGGTGACTGATACTTAAATACGATGTCAATGCTCTTATCTCCATTCACAACAATCTTTTCTATCAACTCTGTCACAATTTCTCTTGTCACTTCGGATAATGTTCCATACTTGATAAATTTCTCTATCCAGTTTTCATAAGATTCTTCTGCCTCTCCAAAGCTGTCTTTCTCTTGTTCTGCCAACTGAATCTTCGCCCTGATATCTTTA
>JAXEUM010000120.1:0-63695 GCA_034114925.1 Oliverpabstia sp. | reverse complement strand
CGGACAAATTAGGTAAAATACCTAATAGGTTGATGTTTCTTTAACAATCATCTAAGAAACTCACAAATTCTATTTACTTTTAGGAGGAATGAAAATCATGGCAGTAAAAGTAGCAATTAATGGTTTTGGACGTATTGGACGTCTGGCATTCAGACAGATGTTCGGAGCAGAAGGATTTGAAATCGTAGCTATCAACGACCTGACCTCTCCAAAGATGTTGGCTCACTTACTGAAATACGATTCTACACAGGGAAGATATGCTCTGGCTGATACAGTAACAGCTGGTGAAGATTCTATCACTGTTGACGGAAAAGAAATTAAAATTTATGCAAAAGCAAACGCAGCAGAACTTCCATGGGGAGAAATCGGTGTTGACGTAGTTCTGGAGTGTACAGGATTCTATACATCCAAAGACAAAGCTCAGGCTCATATCGATGCAGGCGCTAAACACGTTATCATTTCTGCACCGGCTGGAAACGATCTGAAAACTATCGTTTACAATGTAAACCATGAAACTCTGACAGCAGATGATCACATCATCTCCGCTGCTTCTTGTACAACAAACTGTCTGGCTCCTATGGCTAAAGCTCTGAACGATCTGGCAGCTATCAAAACTGGTATCATGTGTACAATCCATGCATACACAGGTGATCAGATGACTCTGGACGGACCTCAGAGAAAAGGCGATCTGAGAAGATCTCGTGCAGCAGCAGTTAATATCGTTCCTAACAGCACAGGTGCTGCAAAAGCTATCGGTCTGGTTATTCCTGAACTGAACGGCAAACTGATCGGCGCTGCTCAGCGTATTCCTACACCTACAGGATCTACAACTATCCTGACAGCAGTAGTAGAAGGAAACGTTACTGTAGAACAGATCAACGCAGCTATGAAAGCAGCTTCTAACGAGTCCTTCGGATACAACGAAGACGAAATCGTATCCAGCGATATCGTTGGTATGAGATTTGGTTCTCTGTTTGATGCTACTCAGACAATGGTTCTGCCACTGGACAACGGAACAACTCAGGTTCAGGTTGTATCATGGTATGACAACGAGAATTCTTACACAAGCCAGATGGTAAGAACAATCAAACACTTCGGAACACTGTTAAACAAATAATTTCAGTTCTGAATCATAGGCTCATCAAGGGTCCGGTCTGTTTGGACCGGACCCTTTTTTACGCAAGCAACGAATGTATGGGCGTGCCTATATAAATAAAGTTGTTGCGAAAATATAATGTAAAAGGAGGCATCATCCCATGCTCAACAAAAAATCTGTTGATGATATCAACGTAAAAGGAAAAAAAGTACTGGTTCGCTGTGATTTTAACGTTCCTCTGCAAGAAGGAAAAATTACTGATGAAAACCGTCTGGTAGCAGCTCTGCCGACAATTAAAAAACTGATCGCTGACGGAGGAAAAGTTATCCTTTGTTCTCATCTGGGAAAACCGAAGGGAGAGCCAAAACCAGAACTGTCTCTTGCACCGGTTGCTGTACGTCTGTCTGAACTTCTGGGACAGGAAGTTAAATTTGCTGCTGATCCGGAAGTAGTGGGATCAAACGCAAAAGCTGCAGTAGAAGCTATGCAGGATGGAGAAGTAATCCTTCTGGAAAATACTCGTTATCGTGTAGAAGAAACAAAGAACGGAGAAGCATTTTCTAAAGAACTGGCTTCCCTTTGTGATGTATTTGTAAATGATGCATTTGGTACAGCTCACAGAGCACATTGCTCTAACGTGGGTGTAACTCAGTTTGTAGATACAGCAGTGGTTGGATACCTGATGCAGAAGGAAATTGATTTCCTGGGCAACGCCGTTAATAATCCAGAGAGACCGTTTGTAGCTATTCTGGGCGGCGCAAAAGTTTCCAGCAAGATTTCTGTAATCAATAACCTTCTGGACAAAGTAGATACTCTGATTATCGGTGGCGGAATGTCTTATACATTCTCCAAAGCTATGGGTGGTAAAATTGGTACATCTCTGTGCGAAGATGATTATCTGCAGTATGCACTCGATATGATGAAAAAAGCAGAAGAAAAAGGTGTAAAACTTCTTCTGCCAGTTGACAATCGTATTGGTGATGATTTCTCCAACGATTGTAACATCCAGGTTGTAAAACGTGGTGAAATTCCGGATGGATGGGAAGGTATGGATATCGGACCTGAAACTGAAAAATTATTCTGTGACGCTGTAAAAGATGCTAAGACTGTTGTATGGAACGGACCGATGGGATGCTTCGAAATGCCAAACTTTGCTCACGGTACAGAAGCAGTTGCAAAAGCACTGGCTGATACAGATGCTACTACTATTATTGGTGGTGGAGATTCTGCAGCGGCAGTTAATATTCTGGGATATGGAGACAAAATGACTCATATTTCCACAGGCGGCGGCGCTTCTTTGGAATTCCTGGAAGGAAAAGAACTGCCAGGAGTAGCAGCAGCTAACGACAAATAGGTCGAAAGCAACTTAGTGAAAACGAGAAAACAAAATACAAAGAAAGAAGGTTCTTCGAATCATGGCAAGAAAAAAAATTATTGCTGGTAACTGGAAGATGAACATGACTCCCAGCGAAGCAGTAAAACTGGTAGAAACTCTGAAACCGCTGGTAGCAAATGAAGAAGTTGACGTAGTATTCTGTGTACCGGCTATCGATATTGTTCCTGTAGTAGAAGCTGCAAAAGGATCTAACATTCAGGTTGGAGCTGAGAATATGTACTTTGAAGAAAAAGGTGCATATACAGGCGAAATCGCTCCTAATATGCTGGTAGATGCAGGCGTTAAATATGTTATCCTGGGACATTCTGAAAGAAGAGGATACTTTGGAGAAACAGACGCAGACATCAATAAAAAAATGCACAAAGCATTTGAACATGGTCTGACACCTATCATGTGCTGCGGCGAATCTCTGGAACAGAGAGAGCAGGGCGTAACCATGGATTTCATCCGTCAGCAGGTTAAGATCGGATTCCAGGGACTGACAGCAGATCAGGCAAAAGAAGCAGTGATCGCTTACGAGCCAATCTGGGCTATCGGAACAGGAAAAACAGCTACAACTGAGCAGGCTCAGGAAGTATGTGGAAAGATCCGTGAATGCATTGCTGAAATCTATGATGATGCTACAGCAGCAGCAATCCGTATTCAGTATGGTGGATCCGTAAATGCTAAGACAGCAGCAGATCTGTTTGCACAGGCAGATATCGATGGCGGTCTGGTAGGCGGAGCTTCTCTGAAAGAAGAATTCGGACAGATCGTAAACTACAAATAAGAGTTGGCTTTTATTTGAGATAAACAAATAGAATGCCGCCAGACACAATAGGGAAATGTGTTTGGCGGCATTTTTTGTATTATTTCAGGAGAAATTGTGTTACAATGGGTACAGGCGGATGCAATATTTGTCAGATACTGAAAAGATAAAAAAGGAGTACAGAAGATGCTGCATTTAATTTTGTTTATAATTTATATTTCCATGATTCTCATGGTAATTTTTGTGGAGAGGAAACGTCCCACAGAAGCGCTTTTGTGGGTGATTATTATGATTTGCCTTCCCTATGTCGGAACAATTTTGTATTTGATTTTTGGAAGTACAGTGGCAATCAAACTTACTGCCTGGATTCGAAATAAAAAGTTAAAGGCACAACCTTATGATGTGGAATTGCTTTCAGCAGTAGCTATGGATAAAGCACAGTTGTCGGAAGAGGACAGACAGGTGGTCAGATTTAATGCAGTGTACAATGCCAGTGAATTAACTTCATATCAGAAAGCTGATTTTTATACGAATGGGAAGGAGCATTACACGCATCTGTTTCAGGATATTTCCAATGCCAAAACGTGTATATTCATAGAATTTTATACGATACATCATGATATGGTAGGAGAGAAACTGGTGGAACTTCTCACACAAAAAGCAAAAGAAGGAGTAACAGTATGGGTGATGTGTGATTTTATCGCAAATCTTTCCACACCGAAAAAGATGTTTCAGCCTTTGGTGGATGCAGGAGGAAAGGTGGTGCGGGTGAAACCGTATTTTACGCACTATCGAAGCCATAGAAAGATCGTGACCATAGATCAGAAAGTGGCGTATATCGGGGGCATGAATATCGGAAAGCAGTATGCCAACATGGATAAAAAGAAAAATCCATGGAGAGATACCCAGATTCGTCTGGAAGGAGCAAGCGCTTCTGTGCTGAATACATACTTTCTGAAAGATTGGCTGTGTTCTATCAAAAGAAGTGCCTGGCAGGATACCATTTCTTATCTCAGTAAATTGAAACCGGAACAGTATGAAATGACTTCAGATTTATGTCAGTTTATTGTGGGTGGGGTGGATACAAATAAAGAAGCGGTGAAGATGTGTTATCTGAGTATGATTCGAAGCGCTAAAAAGAGAATTCGCATTCAATCCCCTTACTTCATTCCGGACGCATCCATACTGGATGCTCTGAAGGCAGCGGCAGCTTCCGGAGTAGAGATAGAATTGATGATTCCCGGAATTAAAGCCAGTTTTTTCCTGGAGCCGGTGACAAACTATTACAGCGGTCAGCTTTTGGAGTATGGAACAAAAGTGTATAAATACCATGGATATATCCATGCAAAGACCATGATTATAGATGATGAATTATGCTGCGTGGGATCTGTGAATATGGATATGCGCAGTTTGATGGTGGATGATGAGGTATGTGGCGTATTTTATGAAAATCAGTTAGTGGAAAGATATAATCAGATTTACGATAAGGATATCACCAACACAACGCCTTACACCTGGGAAGAGTTTCAGAAACGTGGAAAAAAAGAGAAATTTATGGAAAGTATATTCTTTTTGTTTGCACCTTTGATGTAAAAAATAGTGGATATATTACAGTTGTTGAAATCGTAAAGGAAATAAATGAAAATCTGAAAGAAATGGAGACAGAAAAATGAATGTTTTGATTACAGGAACAAGTTCAGGAATCGGGAAAGCAGCAGCACAGTTTTTCTTGCAAAAGGGTCATCAGGTTTATGGATTTGACAGGAAGGAATCAGCGATACAGGAAGAAAATTATATTCACTATCAATTGGACATCAGGGAAAAAGAAAAGTATCCGGCGCTTCCTCCCATTCATATTCTTGTAAATAATGCAGGGGTGCAGGAGGATGATGATATTGATGTGAATTTGAAAGGTACAATTTCCATTACAGAACAGTATGGGATTCATCCGGAGATTCAATCCATTATCATGATAGGGTCTGCCAGTGGTCATACCGGTTCAGAATTTCCGGAATACGCAGCCAGCAAGGGAGGAGTACTTGCTTATACGAAAAATGTAGCTATGAGGATTGCCCCTTATGGAGCGACCTGTAACAGCCTTGATTTTGGGGGTGTTATGACGGAATTGAACAAACCGGTTATGGAGGACGAGAAGTTGTGGAATCAGATTATGGAGCTTACTCCATTAAAACGGTGGATGTCCGTGGAGGAAACTTCTCAGTGGATTTATTTTATGGCGGTGCAGAATCGGTTCTGTACAGGACAAAATATATTGATTGACGGATTAGAAGCCGGGAATTGTAATTTTATCTGGCCGGAATAGGAAATGATATCAATTTTTATAGGTAAGGTGGAAGTTATCGCTTCCACCTTTTCCATACCCATCGGATGAATCCGACTACCGCCACAAAAGTTCCTGTGCATATTCCATAGACGGCACAGGCGACTTTATTCGGATGTTTGAAAATTTCAATGGGGTTACGGCTGTCATTTTTTTCCTTTCGTCCCTCAGGGTTCTTGTAATAAGAAGGAATTTCTGCTATTTTTCCCTCAGATGCAGAAAATGATTTCAGATACGATGCCAGAGCGAACCATTCTTTTACTTCTGTGCCGTTGGGATTATAGATGATATAATCTTCAAAATTTTCCACTTTTCGTCCCTGTTTATCCTTTGGGGTGATTTCCAGAATCCCTTTCGAGGTGGTTTTTACCGTACTGAGCATTTGGGCAGAGTAAAGACCGGAGACAACCCGGTATAATTTGTCATCTTTGATTTCTTCTTCCTGATACTGAGAAGTGTCAGGCACATGGGATGACAGTGTTACATGAGTTACCCGATTGAGCAGCAGACGATGGGGATTAAAGGTCCATTGCAGACCGCTGGCATATAACTGGGCAGTTGGCATCAAAGAGGAAATGGAAACGTCGATTTCTGCAATCGTTTTCAGTTCTTTGCCTGTCAGATATACTCCAACCAGAGGATATCCGGGGATTCGATCCGGACCGATACCAAGAGAGCTTACATTAAATACGTCGGATACGGTGACAGGTCCTTTTTGAAATGTAGAACGGATGGAACCGGCAGGTAATACCGTTACATCTACTTTTTCATAGGAATCTCCCTCCGCTTTTTGTACCGCATATATATAAGAATCAGCGATAAGGCTTCCCAGAGTGTCTTCTTCCAGTTTCTTTGCAAAATCATTGATGGGGGTAAAATCTACACTATTATGAGCGACAATTTCATCAAAATTACAGCCAAAGCGAGAAAGATAAATTTGATCTACTTTTCGCTTATATTCTTTTAGCTTTTCTTTTATCTCACAGTTTTCTTCTACTGTTTCATCAAGGGGATGCAGATGATAAGAATCCAGAGTCCATCTGCCATTTTCGTTCTGGCTCAGTTCCAATTCTCCCAAAAGTTCACAGTAAGATCCGGCAGAGACAATAAAAGTATCTCCATAGGAAATGGCTTTATTTAAAATCGTATGGCTGTGACCGCTGACAATCACATCGATTTCAGGAACAGCTTTTGCCAGAATTTCATCTTCTGATTTACTTTCTTTTTCACAGGTACCGCTGTGAGAAAGACAGACGATCATATCTACCTGCTCTTTTTGTAATATTTTTATCATTTTTCGGGAAGCTTCAACAATATTTTCAAAGATCAGACCGCTTTCCGGGGCAAAAGCATCGGCGTCTTTTCCTAAGACACCGAAAATACCTATACGGATTCCTTCTTTTTCCAAAATTGTATAAGAACTGCTTCCATAAGTATCCAGTGCTTGTTTTAACTTCCGGTTTTCTGTCGTGGTATTTTTTTCCCAATCAATATTGGAAAGGACGAGAGAGGGAAGTTTTTGAACGGAATTTTGTTCTTTCTGGTGAACGGCAGAAAGAAGCATATGGGAAACTCCTTCGCTTCGATAATCAAATTCGTGATTTCCCAATGTGACAGCATCATACCCCATCTGTCCCATAAGAACAAGTTCCGGAGCTTCTGTCTCGTATATGGTCTGGTATAACGTTCCCATGGCAAAATCTCCTCCGTCAAGGAGAATAGAGGGAAAATCTGTCTTCCGTTTTTGCTCCACCATGGTCTTTAATTTTGCAAAACCGCCTGTTTTTATAAAATTTCCCTTCCGTTCCGATTTGTCCGGATCAAGATGAGAATGTATATCGTGAGTAAACAGGATTTGTAATTTTTTTGGATCATTTCTAGTAGTCATAAGTGCCTCCCAAATGCAAGAATAAATCCGATAGGATTGTTGATTCTACTTTACTCTTTACTGTCCGATTTTTCAAGAGGGATGATGATTTGTTGAGGTAGAGTTGAGAAAAGGCTGATATTCTTAAAAACCAGATCGAAAAAGGTATAAAAAAATTATATAATAAGAGGGAGAGGAGGAAGAGTATGTTTAAGATATTGATTGCAGAGGATGATAATGAATTATGCCATCTTTTTCAAAAGGTGCTGGAAAAGCAGGGCTATCAGGTATTGTGTGCGTCGGATGGAAAAGAGGCGCTGGAACTGGTGGAAAAAGAATATATCGATCTGATTATTACAGATATTATGATGCCGGTAATGGATGGGTATCAACTGGTATCTCAGCTTCGCCAGGCAGGAATACAGACGCCGGTTTTAATGATTACAGCAAGAAGTAATTTTGATGATATGCGTCAGGGTTTTGTGTCCGGCAGTGATGATTATATGGTAAAGCCTGTCAATGTGAATGAAATGGTATTGCGGGTAGGCGCATTGCTTCGCCGCGCCCAGATTATGAATGAACATAAAATAACGATTGGAGATACACAACTGGATTATGATGCGGTTACTATAAAAACCGGAGATGAGATTCAGATATTGCCGAAAAAAGAATTTCAGCTTCTCTATAAACTGGCAGCTTCCCCGGGAAGAACCTACACAAAACAGCAGATTATGGATGACGTCTGGGGATATGATACAGAGGCAGATCCGCATACGGTGGAAGTCCATATTGGAAGACTACGTGAGCGATTGAAAGGAAACAAGGATATGGAGATCGTCACCATGCGGGGAATTGGGTATAAGGTGGTGAAGAAATGAGGAAGAAAGAAGAAAAAAGACTGAAAATAGGATCTTATCTGACTATGGTAATCTGGACGGTACTGATAATCTCTCTGTTACTGTCTGCATTGCTGTTTGCGGTTTTAAATTATTTCTTTGATTTGCCCAAAAGTATTCCTGCCATAGGGTGGCTGTTGATTTTTAATACATTGATTTCCGGAACGATTACTGCTTTTTTCAACGGAAAGATTCTGGAACCTATCACTGTGCTAAACAGAGCGATGGCGAAGGTGTCTCAGGGAGATTTTACTCAGCAGATAGAAACCTCCAGCCGGATACGGGAAGTGAGGGAATCCTATAAAAGCTTTAATATTATGACCAGAGAATTGCGGGCAACGGAACTTTTGCAGACAGATTTTGTTTCCAATGTATCCCATGAATTTAAAACGCCCATCAATGCCATAGAAGGCTATACCACCTTGCTGCAGGGAGAGGAACTTTCCCGGGAACAGGAAGAATGTGTGGGGAAAATATTATTTAATACACAGAGACTTTCTGAACTGGTGGGAAATATTTTGCTTTTATCCAGGCTGGAAAATCAGACAATTCCCATGAAAAAGGAGACGTATCGTCTGGATGAACAGATTCGTCAGGCCATTCTTTCTTTAGAAAGTAAATGGACAGAAAAAGAGATAGAATTCCGGGTGGATATGGAAAATATTTCTTATATCGGAAATGAAGGGTTACTGATGCATATCTGGCTCAATCTTTTGGACAATGGGATTAAATTCAGTCCCAAGAATGGGGTTGTGGAAATACGGCTTCACAAGAAAGACCGCCAGGTTTTGTTTCAGATTGCAGACGAGGGGCCGGGGATTGGAGAAGAAGTAAAAAAAAGGATGTTTGATAAGTTTTATCAGGCGGATGGTTCCCATAAATCAGAGGGAAATGGTCTGGGACTTGCGCTGGTGAAAAGAATTCTGGATCTGAATCAGGGAAAAATAGAAGTGGAAAACAGAGATTACGGAGGTTGTGCAGTTACTGTACAATTACCTGTTGATAAATACATGGAGGATAAAGAAAATGAGTGAAAAAATAGCATTTATAGCAGATTCCTGTGCAGACTTGCCAAAAGAAGTCACAGAAAGAGAAAATGTATTTACGTTGCCGGTGATCGTATCCTGTCAGGGAAAAGAATATCAGGATGGGGTAGATATCACAGCGGAGACAATTTATGAGAGACAAAGTGCGGGAGAACTTCCTTCCACATCCCTTCCCACAGGGGAAATGGTGGAGCAGGTATTGAAAGATGTGCTGAGTAAAGGATATAAAAAAGCGGTGATTTTTACCATGTCTTCTGCGATTTCCGGAACATGGAATCTGTGTCGTCTTTTGTGCGAAGAGTGTCAACAACTGGAGTGTATGGTGGTTGATTCCGGTATGGCAAGTCTGGCAGAGGGAGCTTTGCTGATTGAAATTATGGACGAAGTGGAAGATGGAAAGCTGGTGTGGGAGGAGATCCCTCAACGGGTGGAAATATTAAAAAAGAATACATTTCCATTCTTTGGTATTGATACCCTGGAGTTTTTGCAGAAAAATGGAAGAATCGGAAAAGCGGCAGCCCTGGCGGGGAATCTTTTAAATATTATGCCTATTTTATCTTTTGATGAAAACGGAGTGATTTCCCCAGTGGAAAAGGTGAGAGGAAAAAGAAAACGGCTGAATCGATTAAAAGAGCATATTTTGGAGCATGTGGGAGAACATAAAAATTTTCGGCTGTATTTTGTCAGCGGAGGATGTGAAGAGATGGTGGATACGCTGCAAAAAGAGCTTCGGGAAGAACTGGGGGAGGACGTCCCTATGATGACCACACAGTTGGGATGTGCCCTGGCGGTTCACCTGGGTAAAAATCTGATTGGCGTCGGTATTCAGATTATAGAATAGAGAGAAAACAGGTTGTTTCCGAATCCAGGGAAATAACCTGTTTTTTATATACAAGGGGGATTATTTATGTTACACTCTTTTTATAGTGATTTGTTGAATGTATTTTTCTGAGAGGGTGTAAAAGAAAATATGTATAATAAAAAGAAAATCAATAAGATATTGATTGTGGATGATTCAAAGTTTAACCGGGAAATCTTGGCAGATATGTTGGGGGAAAAATATGAGATATTGGAAGCGGATAATGGGATTTCTGCTATTGAAGCGCTGCATCGGTATGGGACAGATATTTCTCTGATGCTTCTCGATATTGTTATGCCCGAAATGGACGGATTTGAAGTGCTGGCTATGATGAATCGCTACCATTGGATTGAAGAAATCCCCGTTATCGTGATTTCAGCAGAGAATTCTCATTCTGTTGTGGACAGAGCATATGAGTTGGGAGCCGCTGATTATATCAGCCGTCCCTTTGATGAGATGATTGTCTGTCGCCGGGTAATCAATACGATTATGTTATATTCCAAACAAAAGCAACTGGTTTCTATGGTTGCCGATCAGATGTATGAAAGTGAAAAAAGTAACACACTGATGGTATCTATATTGAGCCATATTGTAGAATTTCGTAACGGTGAGAGTGGATTGCATGTGCTGCATATTGGGACGATGACAGAGATGTTGTTAAAGAGGCTGAGAGAGAAAACAGATGCCTATTCTTTGGATTCGGCAAAAATATCCATGATCAGTAAGGCTGCAGCTTTTCATGATATTGGAAAAATATCTGTTTCGGAGAGTATTCTTAACAAGCAGGGGCCTCTGACAAAAGAGGAATTTACCGTTATGAAGACACATTCTATGATGGGCGCCCAGATGTTAGCGGATTTGCCCTTACATAAAAATGAACCATTGGTGAAAGTTGCTTACGAGATTTGCCGCTGGCATCATGAACGATATGATGGGAAAGGATATCCCGATGGATTGAAAGGGGAAGAAATTCCCATATCTGCTCAGGTGGTATCCATTGCAGATGCTTATGACGCATTGATCAGCGAACGTGTTTATAAAAAAGCTTATTCTCATGAAAAAGCGCTGCATATGATATTGAATGGAGAATGTGGGGTATTTAATCCTTTGTTACTGGAATGTTTAAGTGATATTGCAGGGCATATAGAAGAAGAACTTACTATCAATTCTTTGGGACGGGTCAGTGAAAAGGAGATAAATAATATCGTAGAGCAGTTGCTCACGCAAAAAGAAATTGCAGCTTCCAATAGAACATTAAATATGTTGGAAGAGGAAAGAACGAAATTCCAGTTTTTTACTTCTATGGAATCAGAAATCCAGTTTGAGTATACGGTAGCCCCTTCTATGATTACTTTGTCGGACTGGGGAGCGAAAAAATTGGGAATTTCCCGGCTGCTTATGGAGCCGGAAAAAAATACAGAGTTACATTCTGTGATCAGCAGAGAGGAACTGGAAAAACTGAATCAGGAGCTTCGTAGTGCCACACCAGAGTGTCCTGTAGTGGAATATGAGGTAAAACTTCGAATTGACGGGATATGGAGATGGAACAGGCTCATATGCAGAACGCTATGGACACAGGGAGAAGAGAAAAAATATAACGGAGCCATTGGGAAAATTGTGGACATACGGGAAAAAGAACAGGAATTACACAGATTGAAAAAAGAGGCTTCCATGGATTTTCTGACCAACTTGCCTGATACGGTTTATTTGAAAAAGAAAATTATCCACACTCTGACAGAATATCCGGAAAATGATTATGTAATGGTGATTATGGATATGGATTCCTTTAAAATGGCAAACAGAGAACGGGGATATTTGTTTGGAGACAGGATTTTAAAATATTTGGCAGATTGTCTGTTAGCGAATATACGGGAGGATGATCTGGCAGCTCGTGTGGGAGGCGATGAGTTTTTAGTATTTCTCCGTGATGATGGAAAATGGGATGAAGTGATTCAACGGATATTTACATCACTGACTGGCGAATACGAAGGATTTCGGTTATCTGTCAGTATGGGGATTGCTAAAACAGAAACAGTAGGAAGAGATTATCAGAAGTTATATCAGGGTGCAGATATGGCTCTTTTTCAGGCAAAGAAAAAAGGAAACGGCTGTTATGCCTGCTATGATGGTCAGGAATGTTCTCAGGATGTTCCTACAGAGATTTCACCGATTGACTAGTATTCGTTATACTAGGTAGTGGGAGAAAAGAAGGAATTGCATTTTGGTGTTGTGAAATTTGTGAATTAATGTTATGATGCCAGAGTAAAAATATTTACTTGCAAAGAGGTGCAAATGAAACAGCAGAGAAAAAATTCGAAACAAAAGAAAAAGAGTAATAAGAAAATCAAAAAGAATAATAATTTGTGGATGAAGTTGGTGGGAGCTTCTGCAACAGTGGTGGTTTTGGGCGCCGCATATGTGGGTTCCTGCAAAGTGATCGGAGAAGATCAGGTGATTTGGGAAAATACCGCAGTCAACGGAGTTGTGATCACAGATCTTACCACAAAAGAAGCAGAGGAAGCAGTACAGGAGAAGTTTACACAGACTTATCAGGATACCGCCTTACATATCAAATTGGATGGACAGGAATATTCTATTCCTGTTTTTTCCATGTTAGGAATTCATCCGGAAGAAGAGATAGAAAAAGCATATGAATTGGGACACGGACACTGGCTTACCAGAGGGGTTGACTGGGTAAGAAAAGAACTTGGACAGCAGATGCAAAAAGAAATCACTGTAGAACCGACGGTAGTTGCCCCGGAATTATTGGATGGACTGATTGAAAGCAGCGGTATTTTAGGGTATAACAGTACGAAAGAATCCAGTTATGAGATGCAGGAACATACTTTAGTGATACACAAAGGTAAAACAGGGAAAAGTGCGGATGTGGAGAAGTTAAAAGAAAGTATCCTGCAGGCATTGGAAAAGAAAGATTTTGATACGGTGATTGACTGTCCGTATACAGAACATGCCTATGGAGATCTGGTTATACAGGATATTGCCGGAGAAATTCAAAGAGAGGTTGCAGATGCCGGATTTAACAAAGAAACGGAAGAAGTGATTCCTTCTCAGGAAGGTATTTCTATGGATATAGAACGGGCCGTGGAAATATATAACCAGACAGCAGAAGGAGCAGATGCGGTTATTGAGTTGATTGTCACAAAACCGGAGATTTCCACAGAGGATATGGAAGCGAATCTGTTTACGACAGCCATTGGTAATTATTCCACCAACGGCGGAGGAACTTCTAACCGGCGGAGTAATATTTCTCTGGCGGTAAAGGCGATTCATAATAAAGTGCTGCTTCCGGGGGAAACCTTTTCTTATAACGATACTCTGGGAAAAAGGACAAAGGAAAAAGGATATAAAGAAGCGGGAGCATATGCAGACGGGAGCGTGGTTCAGGAAGTGGGCGGCGGTATCTGTCAGGTGTCTTCCACATTATTTGCAGCAGTATTGGAAACAAATCTTGAGATTGTACAAAGACGGAACCACTCCATGACCGTATCTTATATGCCTATGGGACTGGATGCTACAGTATCCTGGGGAGGACCGGATCTGAAGTTTAAAAATAACAGAAAATATCCGATAAAGATTGCTGCCAGTTACAATGGGGGAAAAATATACGTGGAGATTTTGGGTGCCAATGAAACGGACACCACCACAAAAGTAACTACAAAAGCAACAGGAGATATGAGTGTAGATACGTATCGGAATGTTTATGATGCTTCCGGAGCATTAATTTCGGAAGAGAAGGTATGTTCCAGCAGATATAGACCGAAGACTACACCAACACCAATTCCAACACCGGTTCCTCAGACACCGCCAGCGGGAGCGCCGCAAGATCCTGCGACACAACCACAGGATCCGGCGACACCGCCGCAAGATCCTGCAACACCGCCACAGGATCCGGCGACACAACCACAGGATTCACCCGCCCCTCAGGAACAAGCGCCACCACCTGCGGAGGGGACTTGAGTTAGAAGGAGGAGACACGAAGAAAAATGAAAGATTATCTGGAACTATTTTTAACATTTGCCAAAATTGGAGTGACTACATTTGGCGGCGGATATGCCATGCTTCCTATTTTACAGAGGGAAGTTGTAGAAGATAAAAAATGGGTAAGTGATGAAGAAATTATGGATTATTTTGCCATTGGTCAGTGTACGCCGGGGATTATCGCTGTCAATGTGGCTACATTTGTGGGAAAAAAGAGAAAAGGAATTTTAGGAGGAATCCTAGCTACTTTAGGAGTGGTATTTCCTTCTTTGCTCATCATCACCATAATTGCTGCAGTGATCAGCAATTTTATGGATATCCTTTGGGTACAGAATGCATTTGCAGGAATTCGTGCCTGTGTCTGCATTTTTATTCTGAATGCTGTGGTAAAACTTTGGAAATCAGCGATCATTGATATTCCTTCTTTTCTGATATTTGCGGCAGTCTTTATAGGTTCCGTATTTTTCAGTATCTCACCTGTTCTTTATGTATTGCTTGCAGGTGCGGCAGGAGTGATTCTTACCATAATGGGGGTGCGTAAAAAATGATTTATCTTCAGCTTTTTTGGGAGTTTTTTAAAACCGGTCTGTTCAGTGTGGGCGGTGGAATGGCAACCATTCCATTCTTGCAGAATATATCTGCGAAAACAGGATGGTTTACTTCTGGCGATTTAACAAATATGATTGCAATAGCGGAAAGTACTCCGGGACCTTTGGGAGTTAATACGGCTACTTATGTGGGATATACGGTAGGATTACAGCATTTTGGCGTACCGGGAGGAATTTTGGGAGGAATTATCGCAACGTTGGGACTGATCGCTCCGGCTATCGTTGTGATCACAGTGATTGCATATTTTTTGGATAAATTTCGAAAAAGTAAATATGTGGATGCAGCGTTTTATGGTCTTCGGGCGGCTTCTGTAGGATTGATCGCAGCGGCAGGTGTTACGATTGTGTTGATCAGTTTCTTTGGTGTGGATACGATATATTCTATTGCCAGACAGTTTACACTCAACTGGAAACAGTTGATATTGGCCGCGATCATTTTGGTCTTTACAAATTGGGTACCGAAAGTAAAAAAATTACATCCCATTTATTTTATCGCATTTTCGGCAATTGTGGGTATTATATTTAAATTTTGATTTTTTTATTATACAATGAAAACAGGAGGTAATCTATATGAGTGAGAAATGTATCAAAGCAGCTCTTCTCGGCTTTGGAACAGTAGGCGGCGGCGTATATAAGGTTCTGAAAAATCAGGAAGCGGAGATGGAAGCCAAATTAGGAGCAAAAGTAGAGATTAAGAAAATTCTTGTAAGAAATCTGGAAAAAGCGGCAGGCAAAGTCGATGATCCATCGATTTTAACTACTTCCTGGAAAGATATTATCGATGATCCGGAGATTCAGATCGTCATAGAATTGATTGGAGGAATCGAGCCGGCAAAGACATATATTTTGGAAGCTTTCCGAGCAGGAAAACATGTGGTAACAGCCAATAAAGATCTGATTGCGGCAGAAGGTAAGATTTTAATGGATACTGCCGGAGAATATGGTCGAGATTTCTTCCATGAAGCAGCGGTTGCAGGGGGAATTCCTATCATTCGTCCTCTGAAACAGTGTCTGGCTGGAAATCATATTTCTGAAGTGATGGGAATTGTAAACGGCACTACCAATTTTATTCTCACCAAGATGTCTCAGGAGGGAATGGAATTTTCAGATGCGTTACAGTTGGCACAGGAGCTGGGATATGCGGAAAGCGATCCCACCGCAGATGTGGAAGGATTGGATGCAGGACGGAAAGTGGCGATTCTTGCCAGTGTAGCGTTTAATTCTCGGGTGACTTTCGATGATGTATATACAGAAGGAATTGCAGAAATCACATCCACAGATATTCAGTATGCAAAGGAAATGGGTTGGACGATCAAACTTTTGGGCGTTGCCAGAAATACACCGGAAGGAATCGAAGCAAGAGTACATCCTATGCTGATTGACAGCAGCCATCCTCTTGCAGCGGTGAATGACTCCTATAATGCAGTTTTTGTTCAGGGAGATGCGGTGCAGGATGCTATGTTTTATGGAAGAGGAGCAGGAGAACTTCCCACAGCCAGCGCTGTAGTGGGAGATGTATTTGATGTGGTGAGAAATATTCTCCATAATTGCTGCGGCAAGATCGGATGTACCTGCTACAAAGAAATTCCGGTAAAGAAAATAGAAGATATCCGCAGCAAATACTTTATCCGTATGCAGGTGGAAGATCGATATGGAGTACTGGCCAACATTGCCAGCGTATTTGGAAACAACTGTGTAAGTCTGGCTCAGGTGATCCAGAGGAAAAAAAGAGGAATTCTGGCAGAGCTGGTAGTGATCACAGATTCTGTAAAAGAGAAAAACTTTAAAGATGCATTGGCTGTATTAAGGGGAATGTCTGCCGTAAAAGAAGTCTCCACAATTATTCGTGTAGTATAAGGAATTTATGCATAAAAAACACCAAATATGCACTTGTGATGTATTTTATTTATTTTAGGTATTGATTTTATGAAAAAATCTGTTATAATAATCAAAAGATGAATAAATATACAAGAATAGTGAATAAAGCGGAGGACGATAATATGAAAAAACTTATGGCAATGACTTTAATGGGTGTTATGGCAGTATCCATGTTTGGATGCGGAGAGAAAAAGAAAGTAGAAGTAGCTTCTGTAGCTGATCTGGCAGAACTTACCATCGGTGTACAGACAGGAACCACAGGAGACGATTACGGAACAGATGCGGTAAATGAAGATTCTCAGATGAAACGGTATAATAAGGGAGCAGATGCGATTCAGGCATTGAAGACAGGAAAGATTGACTGTGTGATCATTGACTCTCTGCCGGCTGAGAAGTTTGTGGAAGCAAACGATGACCTGAAAATTGTGGAAAATATCTGGGATGCAGAAGAATATGCCATCTGTCTGAA
Organism: Oliverpabstia sp.; assembly: GCA_034114925.1. Classification (GTDB taxonomy): domain Bacteria; phylum Bacillota; class Clostridia; order Lachnospirales; family Lachnospiraceae; genus Oliverpabstia. Next base: position 46,492 of record JAXEUM010000120.1, on the reverse strand, counting down.
AAAAGGCAATACAGAACTGACAGAGAAAATGAATACTGCCATGGCAGAATTGAAGGACGAAGGTACTTTTGATAAGATCATGGCAAACTACATCGGCGACAACAAAGGAAGCTATCAGTATGAAACTCCGGAAGGAACAGAATATACTAACGGGAAACTGATCATGGCTACCAACGCAGAGTTTGAGCCGTGGGAATATAAGGAAGGTTCCGATGTGGTAGGTATTGACGCAGATATTGCAAAAGCAATCTGTGATAAACTGGGATATGAACTGGAAATCAAAGACATGGCTTTTGAAGCAATTCTTGCAGCAGTAGACAGCGGAAAAGCAGATTTTGGCGCAGCAGGTATGACTGTAAATGAAGAACGTCTGGAAAGCGTAGATTTTACAGATACATATGCAAATGCTTCTCAGGTTGTAATCGTAAGAAAATAAGAGAGGATGTGGAAAATGGAATATCTTCAGCATCAATTTCAAAGATATTTTGTGGAAAACGGAGCAGCCGAGTGGTGGCTGAATGGTCTGAAATCCACTCTCTGTATCACAGTGATCGCTCTTTTGATAGGTGTGGTACTGGGATTTACGGTGGCAATTATCCGTTCACAGCATGAACAGACAGGAAAATTAAAAATATTAAATGGTATTTGCCGGGTATATCTGAGTGTGATCCGGGGAACTCCCAGTATGGTGCAGCTTTTGATCTTTAACTTTATTATATTTGCTTCGGTAGCATTGAATGAAATCGTGGTAGGTGGAATCGCCTTTGGAATCAACTCAGGAGCTTATGTGGCAGAAATCGTTCGTTCTGGTATCATGTCCATCGATAAAGGACAGACGGAAGCGGGAAGAAGTCTGGGATTAAGCGCAGGTCAGACCATGAAACTGATCATTATGCCTCAGGCGTTTAAAAATGTACTTCCTGCTCTGATCAATGAGATGATCGTGCTTTTAAAAGAGACAGCCATTATCGGATATATCGGTACTACAGATATTACAAAGGCGGCAACACTGGTACAGAGTCGTACCTACAGCGCTTATGTACCATTATTATCAGCGGCAGTATTTTACTGGGTACTGGTTACGATCCTTACCTACTTTACAGGAAAACTGGAAAGGAGGTTGAGAAAGAGTGAGCGATAAAGGAAAAGTATTGATTGAAGTAAAAAATCTAAAAAAGAAATTTGATGATGTTCAGGTACTTGATGGAATTTCCACAGAAATCCATCAGGGAGAGGTGGTGGCAGTCATTGGACCATCCGGTTCAGGAAAATCCACATTTCTCCGTTCCCTGAATCTTTTGGAAATCCCAACAGAAGGACAGATTCTTTTTGAGGGAAATGATATTACAGATCCGAAGGTAGACATTAACCGTCACCGCCAGAAAATCGGAATGGTATTTCAGCAGTTTAACCTGTTTCCCCACAAGACAGTGAAGGAAAACATTATGCTGGCACCGGTAACTCTGAAGCTGATGACCCAGGAAGAGGCGTCAAAAACAGCAGAAGAACTGCTGGCGAGAGTGGGACTTCCTGACAAGGCAGACGCATATCCGGGAAGCCTTTCCGGAGGACAAAAACAGCGAATCGCCATTGCCCGTGCCATGGCTATGAATCCGGATGTGATGCTTTTTGATGAGCCTACATCAGCGTTGGATCCGGAAATGGTAGGAGAAGTTCTGGAAATCATGAAAGAACTGGCGAAAACCGGTATGACGATGGTGGTGGTAACTCATGAAATGGGATTTGCCCGAGAAGTGGCTACCCGTGTGGTATTTATCGACCAGGGAAAAATCCAGGAAGAAAACACACCGGAAGAATTCTTCCAGAATCCGAAAAACGAAAGACTGAAAGAATTCCTGTCGAAGGTATTATAAAGAAAACAGAGACTGTTGCTTTGTGATGAAAATCATGGAGCAACAGTTTTTTACATATTGACGAAAAAGTTTGTATTATTCTTTTGATTCATGTATAATATGCTTATCTATAACGACTTAGAGGAGGTTCGTTTATGTTAGATCAGTCATATTATCAAAAAGTCGATGAGATCATAGCATGTCACGGACGTAAGTCCAGTTCACTGATTCCTATTATGCAGGATATTCAGGAAGCATACCGTTATCTGCCGGGAGAACTTCTGACTTACGTGGCAAAAGAGATCGGAGTGACAGAGGCAAAAGCCTACAGTGTGGCTACATTTTATGAGAACTTTTCCTTTGAAGCAAAAGGAAAATACGTGATTAAAGTTTGTGACGGAACCGCCTGCCATGTGCGAAAATCAACGCCCGTTCTGGAAGCTTTGTACAAGAAGCTGGGATTGAGCAAAAAGAAACATACTACGGATGATATGTTATTTACAGTGGAGACAGTATCCTGTCTGGGCGCCTGTGGTCTGGCACCTACCATGATGGTAAATGATGAAGTACATCCGCGGATGACTCCTGAAAAAGCAGAAGAATTGATTGATACTCTGAGAGGAGGTGCCGGTGCATGATTTCAAATAGAGAAATATTGAAGCAGACGAGAGAAGAGGCAAAAAAACAGTTAGCGTTGTATGATTGCCGTATTCTTGTCTGTTCGGGAACCGGATGTATCGCCACAGGTTCCGAAAAAATATATGATAAGTTTCTGGAAATTTGCAAAGACGCTCCCGGTGTGACACTGGAATTTGCTCCCCATGAGCAGAGAGAACATATGGGAGTAAAAAAGACAGGGTGTCAGGGAATCTGTGAACTTGGACCTCTGGTGCGTATTCAGAAAGGGGAGAAAGTAATACAGTATACAAAAGTAGGGTTAGATGACTGTGAAGAAATCTTCCAGAGAAGCGTTCTGGAGGATGATGTGGTGGAACGGCTACTGTATAAACAAAAAGGTGTTCCTTACCAGAATCCGGAAGAAATCCCCTTTATTGCCAAGCAGACTCGGTTGGTTCTGGAAAACTGCGGAAAGTTCGATGCGGAATCTCTGGATGAATACATAGCCAGCGGTGGTTTCCAGGCATTGGAAAAAGCGCTTTTTGAGATGAGTGAAGATGAAATCATAGAAGAAGTGGATCAGTCCGGCCTTCGGGGAAGGGGCGGCGGCGGTTTTCCGGCGGGAAAGAAATGGAAACAGGTGGCTCGGCAGAAGGAAAAGGTTCGCTATGTGGTTTGTAACGGTGATGAGGGAGATCCGGGAGCATTTATGGATGGTTCGGTTATGGAAGGAGATCCTTATCGGCTGATTGAGGGTATGATGATCGCAGCTTATGCAGTAAAGGCGGAAGACGGCTATATCTATGTACGTGCAGAATATCCCATGTCTGTAAAACGGCTGCGGGGCGCCATAGCGGAGCTGGAAAAACGGGGACTGTTGGGAGAACATATTATGGGAACGAATTTTACCTTCCATCTCCATATTAACAGAGGCGCAGGAGCATTTGTCTGTGGCGAAGGTTCGGCTCTTACCGCATCCATCGAAGGAAACAGGGGGATGCCCAGAGTAAAACCGCCCCGTACTGTAGAAAAAGGATTGTGGGAAAAGCCGACGGTGCTGAATAATGTGGAAACTTTTGCCAATGTCCCCGGCATTATCCTGAAAGGCGCTGAATGGTATCGCGGAATTGGAACAGTGGGAAGTCCGGGAACGAAAACGTTTTCTCTGACAGGAGCCATTGAAAATACAGGATTGATTGAAGTTCCCATGGGAACTACTTTGCGGGAAATTATTTTTGATATCGGCGGCGGACTCAAAGGCGGAGGCAAGTTCAAGGCAGTTCAGATTGGCGGTCCTTCCGGCGGATGTCTGACGGAAGAACACCTGGATGTACCTCTGGATTTTGATTCCGTGAAAAAATACGGCGCTATCGTAGGTTCCGGCGGACTGGTAGTTATGGATGAACACACCTGTATGGTGGAGGTTGCCCGTTTCTTTATGAGCTTTACCCAGAGAGAATCTTGTGGAAAATGTGTTCCCTGTCGAGAAGGTACCAAGCGTATGCTGGAAATCCTGGAAAAAATCGTGGCAGGTAAAGGGGAACCGGAAGATCTGGAACAACTACAGGAACTGGCAGAAATGGTAAAAAGTATGGCTCTGTGTGGACTGGGCAAAAGTGCGCCCCTTCCCGTACTCAGTACCTTAAAACTGTTCCGGGAGGAATATGAAGAACACATTGTGGAACATAAGTGTCGGGCAAAAGTATGCGAAGCTATGAAGCGGTATGTGATTAATCCGGAATTTTGTAAAGGATGTTCCAAATGTGCCAAAAACTGTCCGGTGGGAGCGATTACCGGAAAAATTAAAGAATGTTATCACATTGATCCGGCTGTCTGCATTCACTGTGGCGCTTGTAAAGACAACTGTGCATTCAATGCGATTTACGTGGAATACTAGGAGGCGACGCTATGGGTATAATGACAATAGACGGTAGAAAAGTAGAATTTACCGATGAAAAAAATGTATTATCCGTGATCCGGAAAGCGGGAATCAATATCCCCACGCTTTGTTATCACTCAGAAGTATCTACCTTTGGCGCCTGTCGCCTTTGTACCGTGGAGGATGACAGAGGAAGAACTTTTGCATCCTGCTCCGAGGAGCCAAGAGACGGGATGGTGATTTATACCAATTCCGGTAAAGTGAAAAAATACAGAAAACTGATCGTAGAGCTGCTTTTGGCGGCGCATTGCAGAGATTGTACTACCTGCGTAAAAAGCGGTGAGTGTAACTTGCAGCTTCTGGCACACCGGCTGGGAGTTATGAACGTACGTTTTGAAAATACGAGAGAACCTCAGGAAATCGATGATAGTTCACCGGCAATTATCCGGGATCCCAACAAATGCATCCTTTGTGGCGACTGTGTTCGTGCCTGTGAGGAATTGCAGGGAATCGGCGCATTGGGTTTTGCTTTTCGGGGAACGGACGCCATGGTTATGCCTGCGTTTAATAAGAAAATTGCAGAGACAAATTGCGTGGGCTGCGGACAGTGTCGTGTATTTTGCCCCACAGGAGCCATCAGTATCCATACCAACATGGATGAAGTGTGGGATGCTCTGGCAGATCCGGAGGTACGGGTAGTGGCTCAGGTGGCGCCAGCAGTCCGGGTGGCAGTGGGAGACTCCTATGGACTTACCAAAGGCCGCAGCGTTATGGGAAAAATAGTAAACGTACTCCATCGGATGGGATTTGATGAAGTATATGATACCACCTTCAGCGCAGACCTTACCGTAATGGAAGAATCAGCAGAATTTTTAAATCGTCTGCAGACAGGAAGAAAACTTCCGCTGATGACTTCCTGTTGCCCTGCCTGGGTAAAATTCATCACAGACCAGTATCCGGAATATAAAGAAAATCTTTCCACCTGTCGTTCGCCTCAGGGAATGATGTCAGCGGTAACAAAAGAATGGTATCGGGATCCGAAACACGCGGAAGGGAAACGGACGGTTATGGTATCCTTCATGCCCTGTACAGCAAAGAAAATGGAAATTAAACGTCCCAACAGCTTTACAAAGGGAGAACAGGATACGGATTATGTGATCACAACCACAGAACTGATCCGGATGATCAACAACTCCGGTATTGATTTCGCAGCTCTGGAACCGGAAGCCAGTGACGTTCCCTTTGGATTCGGTTCTGGCGGCGGCGTGCTTTTTGGCGTGACCGGCGGTGTGACGGAGGCGGTGCTTCGCCGACTGATCCCGGAACACGATAAAGCAGCGCTGGAAGCTATTGCAGAATGTGGCGTCCGGGGAGAAGAAGCCATCAAAGAATTCACCATACACTATGAAGGACAGAATCTGAACGTGTGCGTAGTCAGTGGACTGGCCAATGCCAGGACAGTGATGGAATGGGTGAAAAACGGAGAAGCCAACTACCACCTGATTGAAGTTATGGCCTGCCGCCGGGGATGCATCATGGGTGGAGGACAACCGCCGAGAGCAGGAGACCGGACGAAGGCAGCAAGAACCAGGGGTATCTACAGTGCAGATAATATGTCTATCATCAAAAAACCAGATGAAAATCCTATGGTACAATCGTTGTATGAGGGATTTTTGAAGGGCAAAACACACGAATTGCTGCATAATGATTCTTATTGAGGAATCATACAGATATAGAATTTTGAAAATACAAACTATAAAATTATGTTCTGGATCTAAGAAGATATAAAGAAAGAAGCGGGATACTCAATGGGAAAATATGATGATATTTCCTTTTGAAGTATCCTGTTTTTAAGTGTTGTCTCTTGCAAGTCCTGTTTTACTCATGTAAAATGGATAAAGATATAGAAGATAAAGGAGAAGAATTATGAGTATTTTAAACGTAGAACATCTTTCCCACGGATTTGGAGACAGAGCTATTTTTCAGGATGTGTCTTTTCGGCTTTTAAAGGGAGAACATATTGGTCTTGTAGGAGCAAATGGAGAAGGAAAATCCACGTTTTTTAAGATTGTTACAGACCAGATGATGCCGGATGAAGGAAAGGTAGAATGGGCAAAAAATGTCCGGGTAGGATATTTGGATCAGCACGCCGTGTTGGAAAAAGGTATGACCATTCGAGATGTGTTATCTTCTGCATTTTCCTGGCTTTTTGAAATGGAAGAGAAGATGAATCAGATTTGTGACAGCATGGGAGAGGCTTCCCCGGAAGAAATGGAAGTGATGATGGAAGAACTGGGAACGATTCAGGATCTTCTGACCATGCATGATTTTTACATTATAGATTCGAAAGTAGAAGAAGTGGCGAGAGCTTTGGGATTGTTAGAATTAGGTCTGGATAGCGATGTGACAGAATTATCAGGAGGTCAGAGAACCAAGATTTTGCTGGGCAAGTTGCTTTTGGAAAAACCGGATATTCTTCTTTTGGACGAGCCTACGAACTATCTGGATGAACAACATATCTTATGGTTGAAAAGATACCTGCAGGAATATGAAAATGCTTTTGTTTTGATTTCTCATGATATTCCTTTTTTAAATAGTGTGGTGAATCTTATCTATCATATGGAAAATCAGAAATTGGATCGCTATGTGGGAGATTATGAACATTTCCAGCAGGTATATGAGGTGAAAAAAGCACAGTTGGAGGCGGCTTACAAGCGGCAGCAACAGGAAATCAGTGAACTGAAAGATTTTGTGGCAAGAAACAAAGCCAGGGTATCTACCAGAAATATGGCTATGTCCCGACAGAAAAAACTGGATAAGATGGAAAAAATAGAATTGATGCAGGAAAGACCGAAACCTCAGTTTTTATTCCGGGAGGCGAGGACAGCGGGAAAACAACTGTTTTGTACCAAAGATCTGGTGATTGGATATGAAGAACCTTTGTCCGTACCGTTGAATCTGGAAATGGAGAGAGGGGAGAAAGTGGTGCTTACCGGAGCCAATGGAATAGGAAAAACAACGTTGTTGAAGAGTGTTTTAGGATTGATCAAACCGTTGGAAGGGTTTGCACAATTGGGAGATTATCTCTACATCGGTTATTTTGAGCAGGAATCTTCTTATGATAATACAAAAACATGTATCGAAGAAATCTGGGAGGAGTTTCCTTCCTATACCCAGTATGAGGTGCGTTCTGCCCTGGCAAAATGTGGACTTACCACAAAACATATTGAGAGTCAGGTTAGGGTGTTAAGTGGTGGCGAGCAGGCAAAAGTTCGCTTGTGTAAACTGATCAATCGGGAAACGAATCTTCTGGTGCTGGATGAGCCTACCAATCACCTGGATGTGGATGCGAAAGATGAGCTGAAGAGAGCATTGAAGGCATATAAAGGAAGTATTTTGATGGTTTGTCATGAACCGGATTTTTATGAAGATATTGCAACCAGTGTGTGGGATTGTTCTCAGTGGAGTACCAAACGGTAAGACAGTAGACATGATGTTGGGGGCAAAAGATGGAATGAAATATAGACAGGGAGGGGAAGCGTATGGGAAATACGAGAGACTGGATTGGGGCAGTGAGAGAAAATATTGGAAAAGTGTTGGTAGGTAAAGAGAAGGTGATTGATCTGGTGCTTACAGCGCTGGCAGCAGGAGGTCATGTGCTGTTAGAGGATGTGCCGGGAACGGGAAAAACCATGTTGGCAAAATCCCTTGCCAGATCTTTGGATACGTCTTTCGGAAGAATTCAGTTTACACCGGATCTTCTTCCCTCCGATGTGACTGGTTTGAATTATTTTAACCAGAAACAGGGAGAGTTTGTATTTCGTCAGGGACCGATTTTTGCAAATATTATTCTGGCGGATGAGATTAACCGGGCAACGCCAAGGACTCAGGCCAGTTTGCTGGAATGTATGGAAGAACGACAGGTGACCGTGGATGGAGTGACAAGAAAACTTTCGGAACCATTTTTTGTTATTGCTACACAAAATCCGTTGGAAACCACAGGAACATTTCCACTTCCTGAAGCACAGTTAGACCGTTTTTTCATGAAATTATCCATGGGACTTCCTACGCAAAAGGAAGAGCTGGGAATTTTGAATCGGTTTTTAAATGGTCAGCCTTATGAAGAACTGAAAACGGTCTGTACGGAAGAAGATGTGTGCAGAACCCGGGAGGAGATTAAAACAGTATATGTACATCCACAACTTCTGGAATATATAACTGCTTTGGTTCAGGCGACAAGAGAGAGCAGAGAAATTCTTTCCGGAGTAAGTCCCAGAGGAACTCTGGCGATGCTTCACGGCTGCCAGGCGTATGCATGGATCCAGGGAAGAACTTATGTGGTTCCGGAAGATATTCAGACGGTGGCAGTACCTGTGATGGCGCACCGTCTGGTTCTGTCCCGGGGATATGGAAGTACTGTTTCCGGGGAAGAACAGATGAAAGGAATCTTGGAACAGGTCAAAGTACCCACGGAAGAATGGGAGAGAAGATAAATGATCGTAGTGGTGATTTTGATCGGAGCGTTTTTTATTGATTACGTTTTAAATCTTGCATATGGGAAATTTTGGAATCGCTTGTTGAATGCGAAGGTGGAATTTCAGAAAGAGCCTGTAACAGAAGGGCAGGAAGCATTTCTGACAGAGACGATTACCAATCAGAAGTGGCTGTTTTTACCAATTTTGCAAGTGGGTTTTCAGATTCATAAAAACCTTTGGTTTGGTGACGGAGAAAATACCAGTGTATCCGATCAGTGTTATAAAAGAGATATATTTTCGGTGGGAAGTTATCAGAAAATCACCAGGAAAATCCCCTTTCGCTGTACCAGGCGGGGATATTATGAAGTGGAAAGTGTGGAACTGGTCACCCGAAGTCCCCTGATGACGAAAAAATATTATGGTACATTGAAACAACACAGTTCTTTTTATGTATATCCTTCCGGAATCGGTGAGAAAGAGTTGGAAATCCCTTTTCAGAAGATTATGGGACTGGTGCTTGCTCAAAAAAACCTGTATGAAGATCCGTTTGAGTTTCGGGGAATCCGGGAATATCTTCCTACAGATCCCATGAGCCGTATCAATTGGAAGGCTTCTGCCCGTACAGATCAGTGGATGGTAAATCTGTTTGATTCCACAGCAGCGCAGGAGGTTCTGATTTTTCTGGATGTGGATGATGAAACAATCTGGAAATACGATGAAATTCATGAAGAGGGGATTCGTCTGGCTGCTTCTCTTGCATTTTTGTGCATACAAAAGGGTATTTTTGTGGGAATTCGTACCAATGGTCATGATCTGAAAACAAAAGAATTGTTTTCAAGAGAACCGGGCGCCGGAAAACAACAGATTCGATATATCAATGAAGGTCTGGCACGACTGGATCTTTTGCAGCAGGCAGATCCTATGGAATTTCTTCTGGATCGGGAAAGAGAAAAAATGGAGGTTTCTTCCCGGACGTATGTGATGATTTCTAAAAATCAGAAAAAAGATTGTTATGAGAGCTTTTTAAAATTGCTTGATCAGGGGGCAGGAGGAATCTGGATTTCTACTCTTTATAAGGAAATGGACCTGCATCTTACGCAGACTTCTTGTTGTCCGATTATCCGATGGGAGGTGAGAAAATGAAAAAAAGAGCGAGGATTTTGGAAATCATCCACGGTTTTTTGTTGCTGAGTATGTTGTATGATGCGATCATACAGGTGGCAAAACCGGGAAATCCTCAGATTATTTATAAAAATATTTGGTTGCTTCCCGTGGTGGCAGTGTTATCGGTTGCCTGTAAGCGGGTGAAAAATTTCTGGCAATTTCTGTTTGTTTCATTTCTCACTGTTCTGGGGGTATATTATGGAGGAGGACGGGAAATCTGTCTGTCTCTTTGTGGGACATTTGCGGCGATTTCTTTTTTTCGGGCAAGAGCCAGGAAAGAAAAATGCTGGCTTGAGACGCCTGCTTATCCCTGGTTGCTGGGATATCTGGTTTTATATATGGAAGGGGAATATCTGCAAAATGATTATATGAGAATATACCTTTCTGTAAAAGCGGCATTATATTTCCTGATTTACAATTTCCATACGAATCTGGTGGAAATGAATCAATTTGTAAACGCACATAAGAATTTGGAACGTCTTCCGGTAAAGCGGTTGGAAAGAATCAATCAGGGAACGATGTGGATATTTAACGGAACCATAGCAGCGGCTATGGCGGCAGCGCCTTTTTTGGGAATCGATGGAATGCTCAGAAAAACAGTTTCCGGTTTGAAACAGTTTCTTTTATGGATTCTTCAGTTCCTTTTTGGAGGTGGCGGCAGACAGGAAGAAGCAGAGATTACAAAACAGGCCGCAGGAACAATGTTACCTCCGGTACAGCAAGAAACTCCCTCTGTTCTGATAGAGATTATTTATCATATCTTAAATGTGTTGGGATGGATTTTGAGTATCGGAGTGATTGTGCTGTTGCTTTGGCTCATTGTAAAACGTCTCTGTTTTTTATATCATAATTTTAACGTGAAGACAGAAGAAAATGGCGACAAGGTGGAACGGCTGATCGCACCCTTCTTTTCAGAAAAAAAGAAAAAACTTTCCCGGGAGGACAGAGAGCATTTGTTTTGGGATACGTCGCCTGCTGCACGGATACGGAAACATTATAAAAAAAGAGTGAAACAGGCATGGGGAAGAGAAATCCCTTTCTGGTATACCCCCAGTCAATTGGAAGAGGAACTGTCTATAGAAGGGGAAGAGAGAGAAAAATTTCATATGTTATATGAAAAAGCCCGCTATGGAAAAAACGAATGCAGTCGAAACGAGTTGGAAGAAATGCTGAAAATCAAAGGATAAGAGTGGAAATTATTTGGGAAAAATGTTATAATAATTTTAACTATTTAGCAGAGTGCGGCAAATTTAAAGAAGGAGGGGAAGCATATGATGGAAAAAAAGATCGAGAGTTTAAAAAGGATTCTTGAGGAGAGCAGTTACACAGTTGCGGTATGTGGTTCCGGTATGATGGAAGAGGGCGGTTATATCGGAGTAAAGTTTCAGGAAAGAGCTTATGATATTGAAGAAAAATATGGTGTTTCACCAGAAGAATTATTTACCGGCAGTTATTTCAGCACCAGACCAGAACAATTCTTCCGTTTCTATAAAAATGAAATGCTTCATCATATGCCTGAGAAAACAGAATCCTGGGATGCTCTGGCTGCCATGCAGAATGCAGGAAAATTACAGTGCGTGATCACAGCAAATATTTTTTCTATGGGAAAGAAAGTGAACCTGCAGAATTTTATAGAACTTCATGGAAGTGTGTACAATAATAAATGCTCCCGTTGCGGAAGACCTTATTCCATGGAATTTGTAAGAGATTCGAAAGGGATTCCTGTATGTGAGTCGTGTAAAGGTATGATTCGTCCGCAGATCACTCTGTTTGGTGAGATGGTGGACAGTAGATTGATTACTCGGGTGACGGATGAAATTGAAAAAGCAGATACCTTGATACTTTTGGGAACTGCGATAAACTCAGAGGTATTTGGTCAGTATATCCGGTATTTTAACGGCAGAAAGCTGGTGATCATTCATCAGAGAAAACATTATGAGGATCACAAAGCAGATTTAGCTATTATCGAACAACCGAAGAAAGTGCTGCCATTGTTAGGATATTAGATTTAGCTTTGCATGAATAAAACAGAGCTGTTTTCAAAGAAACATTACTGTGTAACTTTGAAAGCAGCTCTGTTTTTATGGAGTCTTTAGCTGAATAATCTTGATTATTCAATAAACATGGCGTCCCCAAAGCTGAAGAACCGATACCGTTCTTTGACAGCTTCTTCATAGGCGTGCATGATTTTTTCTTTTCCTGCCAGCGCAGACACCAACATCAGCAATGTGGATTCCGGCAAGTGGAAGTTGGTGATCAGTCCGTCAATCATTTTGAAACGATATCCCGGATAAATGAAGATTTCTGTCCAACCGCTTCCGGCATGAAGTGTTCCGTCTTCAGAAGAAGCGGATTCCAGAGTACGGCAGCTGGTAGTTCCCACAGAGATTACTCGCCCGCCATTTTTCTTTGTAGTATTGATGAGTTCTGCCTGATCTTCTTCCACGACATAGAATTCGGAATGCATATGGTGGCTTTCCACATCATCTACTTTTACCGGGCGGAAAGTGCCAAGTCCTACATGGAGAGTGACATGAGCAATATTTACGCCCAGAGCCTGCACTTCCTCCAACAGTTCGTTGGTAAAATGAAGTCCGGCGGTGGGAGCAGCAGCGGAACCTTCATTTTTTGCATACACTGTCTGATATCGGTTTTTGTCTTCCAATTTGTGGGTGATGTAAGGCGGAAGAGGCATTTCCCCCAGTTGATCTAAAATTTCTTCAAAAATCCCCTCATAGTGGAACTGGATCAGGCGGTTTCCTTCTTCCACCACATCCAGAATTTCACCAGTGAGGATTCCATCTCCAAAAGAAATTACTGCGCCGGGGCGTGCTTTTTTTCCGGGTTTTACCAGGCACTCCCAGATATCATTTTCCCTACGCTTCAGGAGAAGAATTTCAATGATGGCGCCGGTGTCTTTTTTGTGACCGTACAGTCTGGCAGGAATAACTTTCGTGTCATTGATAACCAGACAGTCTCCCGGTTTTAAATAGCGGACAATATGTTTAAAGTCAGTATGTTCCAATTCTCCGGTACATTTGTTCAGGTGCAACAGCCGGGAAGAAGAACGATCCTCCAGAGGATCCTGGGCAATCAGTTCCTGAGGAAGATCATAATGAAAATCCGATGTTTTCATGGATAAAATCTCCTTTATATTTTCAATCATAGATACAAACTATCCTGTGAACCGTACTCACTATACCACTTTCTTGAAATTACTGCAACTGAATAATTACTTTGAAGTAATCGGACAATCGTGGTAAAATGAACAGGAACAGAAGGGAAAGAAGGTGAAGGTATGAAGGAATGGTATTCGGAAGAATCCCATGTGAAAAAATTTCTAAAAACGATGGTAGAAATCCTGTTTCAGAAAATCCCATTTTCCAGACGGGCAGAGGAAGCAAAACAGAAAATCAGTGATTCTTTATTTCAGATGTATGAAAAAGAGGATACCGAAGGGAAAAACCCCCTTACATCTTTGGAAAATCTGATGAAAAAGGCAGATACTCTGGAAAAGGCAGGGATTTTGGCAGGGTATACCAAAGAAGATCTGACGGATTTGCAGAGAAAAGATAATTTGAAAAATCAGAAAAAACTTAGAAAGGTAATTCGGGAATATAAACGATATATTCTCAGTGAAACAGTTCTGGCAGTGGGGATTATCCTGCTGGGGATCGTCTGTGTCTGTAATTTCAGTGTTTCTATCCTTCTGGTAAATGTTTTGTGGGGAACTGTTTTTGCCGGTGTGATTTTGGGGATTGAAAAAAGAAGAAAAAAATATGCACAGCAAAGTCACATATTTGATCTCCGGTGTGACAAGGAGGGAGAAGCGTATCTTCAGTTGTTGTATGACAGATATGTGAAGCGGGAAATCAATATGATTTTCCTGTGTATGGCGCTGACGGCTTATATTATTTTTGCCAATTGTTTTTCGTATTTGTCTTTTGCCTATACGTTGCGTGATATTTTTAATCAGATATCCTATTTGAGTGTGATACTTTCTGTTTTTTTATTCTGTGTGGCAAAAAATATCCGTATGAGAATGTTTTTGTCCTCTTATTATTCCCCACAAAGACGGGCAGATTTGAGAGAACAGAGAAAACGGGTGCTGGTTTTTGGAGGAATATACTGGACGGTAGTAATTTTGTTCCTGCTGTTGTTCAGAAACAGAATCCATTCGGTGTTTCGTGTGTTTTTACTTTGTGTACTGGGAAATGTGGTTTTACTGATTCTGCACAATCTGACCATGAGAAGTCAGTTCGTATTCCGAAATATCCGGGTGAATATAAAACGTTGTACAGCAGTAAGTTTGGCAGTGATTTTTCTGGCGATGTATGAATTGATGTCTATGGATATCTGGCTTTTGCAGCCGTATATCAGTTCTGTTTCCAATGTACAAAAGGAAGCGGACGAGATTTCTTATAATGAAGAAAACGGAGTTTACACCATAACTACAGAAAAATCAGAATTTAAAATTCTTCAGCTTACAGATATCCATCTGGGAGGAAGCGCTGTATCCATCGTAAAAGATTATAAAGCTCTGGAAGCAGTGAAAAAACTGATTAAAGCTTCTGAACCTGATTTCGTGGTAGTTACCGGAGACCTGGTATTTCCTATGGGCGTGATGTCCTTTTCTTTAAATAATAAAGCTCCTGTTATGCAATTCGCTTCCTTTATGAGAAATATAGGAATTCCATGGGCATTTACCTATGGAAATCATGATACGGAAGCTATGTCGGTGATTACCGATGAACAATTTGATGATCTGATGAAGGCATTGTCGTATCGCAGTTCAAAAAATCTTCTGTATCCTTACATTCAGCCGGATATTTATGGGAGAAGCAACCAACTGATTGAGATACGCCGTCAAAATGGCGAATTGATGCAGGCATTATTTTTGCTGGATTCCAATGATTATATACCGGAAGGCAAGCTGAATGAATACGACTATATCCATGAAGATCAGGTGGAGTGGTACGAAAAGCAGGTGAAACGTCTTTCAAAAAAAGAGGGTTATACGATTCCCTCTATGGTGTTTTTCCATATTCCCCTTCAGGAATATAAGGAAGCTTACCAGCTTTATATGAAGGGTGATCCCCGGGTGAAGTATTTTTACGGGGAAAATGGGGAAACCATGATCGATAAAGTTTGTTGTTCTCAGTATCCCAGTACCTTGTTTGATAAGGCAGTAGAGTTGGGCAGTACGAAAGCAATGTTTTGTGGACACGATCACTACAATAATCTGTCGGTAGAATATCAGGGAATCCGACTTACCTATGGATATAGCATCGATTATCTTGCCATGCCGGGGATAGAAGAAGATGTGGAGCAAAGAGGCGCAACATTGATTACGATAGATCAGCAGGGAGATTTTACCATAGAACCCTATCGTTTGATGGATTTGAAATAAGGAGACAAAATTTATATGCCAGTATTTGATTTTAGTAATGATAAAAAGGAAATAGAAAAAAAGGGAGAATGTACTTATCAGATTTTTTATTCGGATGAAAGCATACCGTCTGCAGAGAAACCCCTGTTACTTTTAAGCAGTCGTACTCGAAAGAGAAGCCATCATGCCAATGGTTTTTTTACCAATCAATCGCAGCAGACTTCTTTTGAGTTTAAAGAAGAAGAGGGAACGTTTGTGGAAGATATTCTGAAAATAGACGCCCGCTTTATCAGTTTGATCCGATGGCTGGGAGAAAATCATATTAATGTCCGATTATCAGGAGAAAATCGAGAAGAGGGGTATGCCGTCTATAAGATTCGGGAACTGGCTGGAAGGGCAGGAACAAAACTTTCTGCCAAAGACGGATTTTTACAGTTTATGATTGAACGATTGCTTTCCAGCAGCGTTCCTGAGCCGGGCGAGAGTGAAGAGATGGATGAAGACAGCGCGGAAGATGGAGACAGTATGAAGCTAACCAGTCTTCAGAGTATAACCGATTTTATGAATTGTGCCGGAAAGACGATACCGGATAATATTCGTCTGTGGGCAAGAAGAAATCTGGCGGTAGCCCGATCTCATGAAGTTTCGCCGGAAGAAAAACGCCATGCGCAGCGGGCATTGTCGATTATGATGAATATTCAATGGAAGAATCATTATTTCGAATCCATTGATCCGGTGGCAGCGAGAAAAATTCTGGATGAAGAATTGTATGGAATGGAAAAGGTAAAACAGCGTATCATGGAAACGATAATTCAGATCAATCGTACCCATACGCTGCCGGCATATGGTCTATTATTGTGTGGACCTGCGGGAACAGGAAAGTCTCAGATTGCTTATGCAGTAGCCAGAATTCTGAAATTGCCCTGGACTACCCTGGATATGAGTTCCATCAATGATCCGGAACAGCTTACCGGAAGCTCACGAATTTATGCAAATGCCAAGCCGGGAATTATTATGGAGGCATTTTCTATGGCAGGAGAATCCAATCTGGTATTTATCATCAACGAATTGGATAAGGCAGCCTCTGGAAAAGGAAACGGCAATCCGGCAGATGTGTTGCTGACGTTGCTGGATAATCTTGGATTTACAGATAATTATATGGAATGTATGATTCCCACAGGCGGAGTTTATCCCATTGCCACAGCAAATGATAAATCCCAGATCAGCGCGCCGCTGATGTCCCGTTTTGCAGTGATTGATATTCCTGATTATACCATAGAGGAAAAGAAAGTTATTTTTTCCCGCTATGCCCTGCCAAAAGTATTGAAGAGAATGAGCCTTCGGGAAGAAGAATTTTCTATGACGGAAGAAGCGCTTGATAAGGTCATGGAGTTATATAAAAATACCAGTGGAATTCGTGATCTGGAGCAGGCGGCAGAGCATATTGCTGCCAATGCGTTGTACCAGATTGAGGTGGATCATCTTACGCAGGTTGTGGTGACAGAAGAGATGGCAGAGAAACTGTTGGGATGATGGAAAAGTCCACTTTTTTTGAGAGTTTCGTCCATTGTTTCAATATATTGTCCTTGTTATTATGAAACTAAATTATAGTTGTGAGGGTACTAAACAACTAGATATTTTTATCGTACCGAAAAATGGAAATCAAATAAGGAGGAGCAAAATGAAACATCGAGTATTGAAAGCGTTTTTTAGTACTTTGGTGACTGCCAGTCTTTTGACACAGACAGCGATGGGAGCAGTTTTGCCAGAAGGTGTACAGCCGGAATCAGAGCAATCGGGGGAAGGAGTAGATGAAATCCCAGGGAATGTAACAGGAGAAGAAAATGAAAGTTTGCCAGAAACCAGTCCGAATGTGACGGAGGAAGAGAAACCGGAGGCAACGCCAGATGAAGCTCCTGACGTAGTGCCAGAAGAGATACCAGAAGAAAATCAGGAACATATTTCAGGAGAAATACAGGATGAGAATTCGGAAAACATTCAGGAAACTGTTCCAGAGGAAAATTCTGAAGAAGTAATTTCGGAAGAAATGCAGGAACCAGAAACTTTGAAAGAGAATCCGGATGAAATCGAGGGATTGTTAGCTGAAACGAATAATTTTATACCGGATTCTGTATCACCGAATACAGTTGTGGATTGGAAATTCGATACAGATTATGTGAAATCCGGAAGTTTGGAGACAAATGACCTGGTGATTTGGGATGCATCCGGAAATGGAAATGATCTGCAACTGAATACAGAAAGAGTTTCACCGGGATATAATGCGGATTCTTATATTAAATTTAATGCAGACAGTATTGGGGGAAATGGCGAAACAGAGAGTGTTCAGTTGGTACCGTCTGCCAAAAAAACAGGTGCTTTTTTTGAGACTGTAGCAGGCGCTCCCATGAATGAAGAAGAATTTAAAGAAGGATATACGATTGAAGCAATTATCAAGCTTCCTACATATGTGAATGCCTGGTCATCAGTTTTTGGGCAAAAAGGAACGGGAAAACTTGCTGGTATGCAAGGGGGAGAACCGGAAGCAAATGGAGGATTGAATATTTCAGGGTCTAGGGAATTGCAGTGGAATCCCTGGACAACGAATAATGCGGAGATTAAAGATAATCCAACTACCTGGTCGGATGCCGGCGGACTTCAGCCGGAAAAGTGGCATCATGTGGTAATTAAAAATGACGGACATAGTACAGTCATGATCGTAGACGGTATTCAGGTGCAAAGATGTAATACATTCCAAGAACAGGTTGGTATAAAATCATTGAATGTGGGCGGTCAAAAAGGATGGGTAGTAGGAACTGCTTATTGGAGTGAAGCAGATACTTTTTCTGAAGAAGCCTGTGGGGATGCTATTTTTAAAGGTTCCATTCAGGAAATTCGTATGTCACGAGGTATCATTGACCCGTCAGAATATTTGGTAAAAGAACACGTTGTAGATGATCGCTATAATATTTCCGGAAACAATGCGCCTTACGAAAATTTGGCAGGGAAAAATAATTATACATTTGTAAATATTCCGGATCCACAGTATCAGACGCAGTACAAACCAGAAATCATTGATGCACAGATGGAGTGGATTCGTGATAACAGAGAGAGATTACATACCGCTATGGCAATTTGTGTGGGGGATCTGACACAAGATGATACAGAGAGAGAATATAAGCATGCAGATCAGTCTTTCTCAATTTTGGATGAAGCAAATATGCCTTACCTTGTAACAGATGGAAACCACGATGGGGAAATGTTTAAACAATATTTTGGAGGTTCTCGTTATGAGGGAGATTTGGGATATCAAGGCACAGGACCTTCTCAAATTTCCAGTTATTCCATTATCCGGGCAGGATCTTATGAATATTTATTCCTTTCTCTTCCATGGAATTCTGCAGATTTAGCAGCGGATAGAGATTGGATTTTAAATGTTTTGAATACCCATAAAGAATATCCTACTATTGTATTTTCTCATTACAATACAGATACAGAAACTTTTGTAAAACCTTTTGATCAGGTATTTATGACAGTGAGAGGTCATATTGAAGACCGTTGGGTAAGAAGTTTTGAAAATAATTTTGGACATAAAGTAATTGATGTGGTAACAAACTTCCAGTTCGATCTGTATGGAGGAAACGGATGGTTAAATACTATGGAGTTTGACGAAAGCGCTAACCTGATCAAGTTCCGGAGTTATTCTCCATGGGTTGAGAAAAAAATGAAGATTCTGAATGGAGAAATGGAAAATAATGGCATTCTTCTTGCTGATGAGATGCATCTTTTCCCGTTTGATAAACTTAATAACACTGTTAAAGCTACAGATAATACAACAGTAGAGTTAAATTTTCAGGAACGTTTTCCGAAGGCGACAGTATCCACAGATAAATTGGAAGAAAATGCTGAAAATCTGTCAGGAGAAATCAGTGAAGCAGAAGAATTATTAAATACTTGTAATGTTCTTCAATATACGGATGCAGATAAAAAAGCATTACAGGAAAAAATAGAATCAGCAAAAGCGTTGTATGAAGAATATAAAAAAATAACTTCTGTTACACCGGTAGAAACAGTGAATGCAGTGAATGATAAAATGAATATTCTTCTTCAGGAATTAGACAAAGCGGTGGAAACATTTAAAACCAGTGCAAAACCGGTAATAAAATTAACTATTTCAGGAGGAGATTTTAAAGTAGAGAAGTATGGAAGTAAACAGCTCAACGTGGTGGTGGAACCGAAAGATGCAGTGACAAAAGCGGTTACATGGAGTTCTTCTAATACTGATATTGCGATTGTGGACGAGCAAGGAAAAGTTACTGCATTAAAAGAAGGAACTGTTGTGATTACAGCGACAGCAACGGATGGAAGCGATATAAAGACATCTGTAAATTGTACAGTTGTCAAAAAAGAAGAGAAACCAACACCAACACCGACGCCGGAAGCAGATGGAAAAAATCCTGGTACAGTAGTGAAACCGACCAATACGCCTACACCGTCACCCAAACCACCAGTTTCCAATGGAAATACTCCGGCAACAGGAGACCAGAATGGAAATAGTTTTGCGATTGTGCTTGTAGCACTTATTCTTTCAGCAGGTACTCTGGTTGGTATCTATATGAAAAAAAGACGCTTAACAAATCAGAAAAGATAAAAAGAAGTGTAGAATGGGGAATAATCAATGACAGAAAAAATTTTAAGTGCAACAGGAACAGCAGCTCACTGGAGATTTGACTCCAGATATTTCCAGTCAGGAAGTCTGGAAGAAAATAATCTGATCGTGAAAGATATTTCCGAAAATGGAAATCATCTCAGAGTAAACACGGATCGAATTCGAAAAGATGAGAACGCCTCATTCTATATGAGTTTTCCAAAAGATAATATTCAGGAGGAGCCAGAGGCGGAATGTCTCTGGATCACTCCCCTGAATATAGAAGAGGGTAAAAAAACAGGCGCATTTTTTGAGACAGTAAAAGAAGCTCCTATCAATGGAGAAGAGTTTCGAGAAGGCTATACCATCGAGGTGATACTGAAATTGCCGGAAGAAATCTGTGAATGGTCTTCTGTTTTAGGACAGAAGGGTACGGGAAAACTGGCGGGAATGGAAGGGGGAGAGCCGGAAGCGAACGGCGGACTCAATATCTCAGAATCCTGGGAAATGCAGTGGAATCCCTGGACAACGAATAATAGAGATATTTTGGATAACCCCACCACCTGGTCAGATGCAGGAGGACTTCAGCCGAAAAAATGGCACTATGTGGTAATAAAAAATGACGGAAACAGTACGATAATGAGTGTGGATGGCATTCAGGTACAGAGGTGTAATACTTTTCAGCCACAGGTGGGAATCAAGACATTAAATACCGGAGAACAAAAGGGATGGGTAGTAGGAACTGCCTACTGGAGTGAAGCGAAAGAGTTTTCAGAAACCGAGTGCGGAGATGCCATTTTCAGAGGATATATTCAGGAAATTCGTATATCCCGGGGAGTAATTTCTCCCTCTGAGTATTTATTGCAGAAATGTGTGGTAGATGAAAGATATGATGTTCCCGGAGATAATCTTCCCTATCCCGAGCTGGTAAATAAAGAAAACTATACTTTCGTAAATATACCGGATCCTCAGTATCAGACACAGTATAAACCGGAGATTGTGGATGCACAGATGGAGTGGATTCGGGAAAACAGAGAAAATTATCATATTATTATGACCATGTGTGTAGGCGATCTGAGCCAGGATGGAACACAAAGAGAATACGAGAGAGCAGATCAGGCGTTTGCTATTTTAGATCAGGCGCAGCTTCCGTATTTGGTAACGGATGGCAATCATGATAATTCCTTATACAAAAAATATTTTGGAGGAAGCCGTTACCGGAACATGAAAGGATATCAGGGAACAGGTCCTTCCGGAATCTCCAGTTATTCTATTCTTCCGGCAGGTTCTTATGAATATCTTTTCCTGTCTCTGCCCTGGGATCCGGCAGATTTGGATGTAGATAAGGAATGGGTATTAGAGGTATTAAAAACGCATAAGACTTATCCAACGATTATCTTTTCACATTTCAATGAAGAGATGGAGATTTATGTAAAGCCATTTGACCAGGTATTTATGACAGTGCGGGGACACATTGAAGACCGCTGGGTACAAACTTTTGAAAATGATTACGGTCATCCGGTGATTGATGTGGTAACAAATTATCAGTTTGATCTTTACGGAGGAAATGGATGGCTGAGTACCATGGAATTTGATGAAAAAAGGAATGAGATTTTATTCCATTGTTATTCTCCGTGGGTGGAAAAGAAAAGAAAAATACTTCAGGGAGAAATTCCCAATGAAGGAATTCTCCTTCCGGATGAAATGTGTCTGTTTCCATTTGACAAACTCTGCAATCGGATGAAAGACACAGATAATATCACGGTAAAAATGAATTTTAGTGAGAGATTTGGTGAGATAATTTCTCAAAAATAAGCATTATTAAAAAGAAGCTTTCGGTAGGAGAGCTTCTTTTTTGTCTCATTTTGTTGAAAATTGTAGAAAAATATGCTACATTGATAAGCATAAAATTGGAAAAAAATGGTAATTTCAGGAGGCGATTTTTTGAAAAGGGAATATTTGGAGGAGAATGTGTATGACGCATTTTTAAATCGCATGAAGCTTATTTTTGAGGAATTCGATAATATTTTTATTTCCTTTTCCGGAGGAAAAGACAGTGGCTTGTTATTGAATCTGGTGTTGGATTACCGAAATAAATACTATCCGGAGAAAAAGCTGGGAGTTTTTCATCAGGATTTTGAAGCGCAGTATACGGTGACAACAGAGTATATTGAAAGGACTTTTGAACGGATCAAAGACCAGGTGGAACCGTATTGGGTTTGTCTCCCCATGGCTACAAGAACGGCAGTAAGCAGTTATGAGATGTTTTGGTATCCCTGGGACGATAAGAAAAAAGAGAGCTGGGTACGGCCTATGCCGGATAAAGAATATGTGATCAATCTGGAAAATAATCCTATTACCACGTATCGTTATCGGATGCATCAGGAGGATCTGGCAAAGCAATTTGGAAGATGGTATCGTATGTCTCACGGAGAAGGGAAAACAGTGTGTCTGTTGGGGATGCGTGCAGAAGAATCCATGCAAAGATATAGCGGATTTTTAAATCTGAAAAGCGGATATAAGGGAGAATGCTGGATCAGTCCTCTGTTTAAAGATGTCTGGGGTGCATCTCCCTTATATGATTGGACGCATCAGGATGTGTGGCACGCCAATTATTTGTTTGATTATGATTATAATCAACTGTACGATCTGTATTATAAGGCGGGATTAAAGGTTTCTCAGATGAGGGTGGCTTCTCCGTTTAATGATTATTCCAAAGATTCACTGAATCTGTACCGGGTGATTGATCCTCAGGTTTGGGTGAAGCTGGTGGGCCGGGTAAAGGGAGCAAATTTTGCCAGCATTTATGGACGGACGAAGGCAATGGGATATCGAAATGTTACTTTGCCGGAAGGACATACCTGGAAATCCTATACGGTTTTTTTGCTGGATACGCTTCCGGCGCGGATAAGGAATAATTATATCAAAAAATTTAATACATCCATTCATTTTTGGCATAATACCGGCGGTGGTCTGGATGAAGAAGCCATTCAGGAGCTGCTGGATCACGGATATAAGATTCAGAGAAACGGCATATCAAATTATACCTTAAAAAAGAAGTCGAGAATTATATTTACGGAAAAAATTCCAGACAATACAGATGATATCAAATCCACAAAAGATATTCCCAGTTGGAAAAGGATGTGCTACTGTATTTTGAAAAATGATCATAACTGTCGATTTATGGGATTTGGATTAACCAGACAGCAACAAAAGCGGGTGGATATCATCAGAAATAAATATAAAAGTGTGGAGGATTTGGAAATATGAGTTATGTAAGTCCGGTATATCATGTAATTGCCGTTCCGGTGGAAAAAATTGTGGCAAATACATATAATCCCAATGCTGTTGCGCCGCCGGAGATGAAATTATTGTATGAGAGTATTAAAGCGGACGGATATACGATGCCGATAGTATGTTATTACAGCAAAGAAAAAGATATTTATATTATTGTAGATGGTTTCCATCGGTATCGGGTAATGCTGGAGCATCAGGATATTTATGAAAGGGAGCATGGTATGATGCCGGTATCGGTGATCGACAAACCGCTGGATCAGAGAATGGCCAGTACAATCCGGCACAATAGAGCCCGTGGTACCCATGACGTCAACCTTATGAGCAATATTGTAAAAGAATTACAGGAGTTGGGAAGATCGGATGCGTGGATTTGTAAACATCTGGGTATGGACAAGGATGAAGTGCTTCGCCTGAAGCAGATTACCGGTCTGGCGGCCTTGTTTAAGGATGTTAATTTTGGTCAGGCATGGAGACCGGAAGAAGAGGAAGAAGGGATGGAAGACAGGGGAGCAGAGGAAGAAGAACTCTGGTGAGTATTCAGCACAAAATGTTCTTGATTTTTCCTGTTTGGTTTGATAAGATAATAATTCGCCTTAAACTGGAGGGTGTTTCCATGGGATGGATGGAAATGCCCGTTTCAGATTTTGGAATAAAATTTGAGAATAGTGAGGAACAGAAAAACATGGAAAAAGACAAAGAGCAATTGCTGGAAGAACAGCATCTTCGATCATGTCTGGATATTATCCGTGAAAACATCCACATGTATGAAGAAAAAGAGAAAACGTATCGAAAAGAAGTCACGGAGTTATTTCAGGCTGTTAAAAAAGGAGAAGGTGATTCCTATGGTCAGTTGACCGCAGGACAAAACCTGTTGGAACACGTGGAAAATGCGCTGAGAAAAAATCGCGCTGCATTGGAAAAGGCATATTTTGGAAGGGTGGATTACCAGGATCGGACGTTTGGAGGAAAAGAAAGCAGATATATCGGAAAACACGGAGTGACTCGTAATTCCGATGATGTGGTGATCGTAGACTGGCGGGCTCCGGTATCCAGTGTGTACTATGAAAATGAACTGGGAGAGGGACATTATGATGTTCCCGGAAGTGAGCCGGTAGAAATTTTACTGGAAAAAAAGAGAACGTATGATATTCAAAAAGATCAGCTTCTGGGATACTATGATGATGATGTGGCGGCAAATGATGAATTACTTGTAAAATATCTTTCCCAGAATAAAGAAGCGGTATTGGGAGATATTATTGCCACGATTCAAAAGGAACAAAATGAAATTATCCGTGATACGCCGTTTAAAAACATTATTGTTCAGGGAGTGGCGGGAAGCGGGAAGACCACAGTGGCTCTTCACAGAATTTCTTATGTGTTATATAACTATGAAGAACGGTATAAACCTTCCGAGTTTTGTATTGTGGGAAGCAGTGATATGCTGTTAAATTATATCAGCAGCGGATTGCCTGAACTGGAAGTCAACCATGTCCGACAGATGCGTATGGACATTTTTCTTCCCTACCTTATGGGAAAATCCTGGAAGAAAAAATACAGTGTGATTCCGGATGATGAGATGGCTCCGATAAAAAGTAAGCTGAAATTTGTGAAACAGTTGGAGGGATATTTGTCCCGTTGGATCAAAAAATATCTGAATCTGGAGAGTATTCAGGACAGACAGTTAGGGTGTATTTTATCTCAGGCAGATATGGAAGAGACTTTTGAGAGAAATTCTCAAATGTCTTTGTTGCAGATCGAAAAATTATTAAACCAGAGAATTGCATCCCGAATTCGCTTTTTATGTACGGAGAGAGAAGAGAATTTTAAAAAGAGAAAACTTCAGGAATATAAGAAGTATTTTGATTCTTCTGTACACAAATGGACGGAAGCTGAAATTTATCAGAAATTTTTATGTTGGATGGAAAAACAGGATGAAAACAGTCTGTGGAAAACAACCCGGGAGCATATCGAAAAGGGAAAAATGGATCTTTATGATGTGGCTGCGCTGGGATTGATATGGAAACGGATTTTAAAGAAAAAAGATGTAGATGAATTCAGTCAGATTATAATCGATGAAGCACAGGATTTTGGCGAGATGGTATATTATGTGATGAAACAGCTTCTTCCAGGATGTTACTTTACTATCATGGGAGATGTTTCTCAGAATATCCGGTATGAGACAGGTATGAATGACTGGGATGGCTTGAAAGAAGTTATGTTTGAGAAAGAGAATGACAGTTTTTATCTTCTGGCAAAGAGTTATCGGAATACGATTGAGATATCGGAATGTGCAGGAAAAGTTCTGGAGAAAGCTTCTCAGGGAAGTTATAAAATACAGCCGGTGATCCGCCACGGGCAAGAGGTGACGGTGAAACAGGAAACAAGAGAAAATCTGGAATTTGTTTTGCGAGATACCGTGGAGCAGGTTTTGCACAAAGGATTTGAAACAGTGGCTGTAGTATGCAGAAATGAAGAAGATGCGGATAAAGTGAGAAAAATTCTCAAAATAGAAGAGGATGATTCCGAGTTTCATAATGGTGTTATGGTGCTGCCTGTAACTTTGACAAAAGGTCTGGAATTTGATGTGGTAATTTTGTGGAAACCGGATGAAGAGCATTACGGAAACAATGCCCGGGAAGCAAAACTTTTATATGTGGCCATCACCCGGGCATTGCATGAATTGTATTTGATTGGAGATAAAAAAATATCAGATTTATTCGGTCATAGTTATACGACGGGAGTGATCAATACTTTTCCCGTACCCCGATAAACGTTGACCAGTCCTTCTTTTGAGGCGGCAGAGCCGATCAGGGATTTGCCGGAACGCTCCACAGTAAAATCAAGACTGCCACTCCAGGCAATAGCCATATTGCCGTCAATTTTCAGAGCATCGTCTCTTAAGGTGATTTCAACCAACTCATCCTGAGGGCAGGGAGATTCCAGACAGACAGCGCCGCTTCCTTTCAGACCGAGATTGAACAGACCTTCATTTCCGGCAACCGCAGAGGAAAGATTGGAACGCATGACAGCTTTGTGTTTGATTGTGGCGTCACAGGCAAGAAACAGACCGTCATCCAGTACAATGGAGCCATTCCAGTCATCCAGATCCAGAAGGAGAAGATGTTTGTAGGTTGGTTCCAGAACGAGGATACCGTCACCGGTATATTCCGGTTTTATAACAGATTCGCCAGTCATCTTTCCCCGTACTGCCTTACCAAGCAAATCACCCACTCCTTTTAATCCGGTGGTGGCATTGACTTTTCCTGCCATCCACTGCATGGCGCCTTGTTGGATGGTTACGTTTGCTTTGGAAAGATCACAGATGACCTGACGTTTTCGAATATTCATGGCATTACAAAAATAAGCCTTCTGCGCATCCTGGGGAGATACAGACAAATCTCTGGTATATTCGATGGCAGTAAAAGGACCTAAAGATTTTATAATACGAACGTCATCATTTTCAGTGAAATTTGATATATGAAACATGGATACACCTCCAGAAATATAGTGTGTGTTACTGTGAACGGAGTGAACAGTAACAAATGGAAACTACTGTAAACAGGATTGCTGTTGCAGTAGTTTTTTTCTTGTAATTATACCATATATAAGATGTTGGAGTCAAAAGATACCTGACGAATTGTTTCGTGCTGCGCACTCCCACAATTCTGCCCCAAATTCGGATATCGTGGGGCATCTGCCCCACTTTTATCCTCATATTGGGGCGGGGCATAAAGGCATAAAACCACTTATGTGCAAGCACAACGTGGTTTATGACCTTTTGCCCCTGGCATCATATATAGTACAGTTTACAATATGGTTACAGAATGTTGCGGGATGGTATGGTATAATAATATTGATTACACGTAGTGCGATCCAATGTACCATAGATTGATGAATAGGAGAGATTTTTTTAGATGCAGGCGGAGATTTTAGTGATTGAAGATGAAGAATCGATTAATGATTTGATATGTATGAATCTGGAAGCGGTGGGATATCATACCACCCCTTTTTTTGATGGTAATGCAGTGAGTGAACATCTCAGGAAGAATGCTTCTTATGATCTGGCTTTGTTGGATGTGATGCTTCCGGGGAAGGATGGGTTTGAACTGCTGCCGGAATTGAAGGAAGCAAAGATTCCGGTGATTTATCTTACGGCGAAAGGTGATCTGGGAAGTAAGATTAAAGGGTTGAAGGCAGGAGCAGAAGATTATCTGGTGAAGCCTTTTGAAATGTTGGAACTTCTTGTACGGATTGAAAAAGTGCTTCTTCGAAAAAAAGGTCTGGAAGATTACATCCGTATCCGAGATGTGGAGATTTTCCCTCAACAGCGAATTGTAAAAAGAAGAGGACAGGAGATTCCTTTTAAACCTATGGAATTTGACTGTCTGTTGCTTTTGGCAAAGTACAAGAATATCGCCCTTTCCAGAGAAGAAATGCTGAATACTCTGTGGGGAGTGGATTTTGAAGGGGAAACGAGAACCATAGACGTTCATGTGGGAAGAATCCGCAAAAAGCTGGATTTTCAGGATGTAATAAAAACAGTACCTCGAATCGGATACAGACTGGAGGGATAGAAAAATGAAGCTTTCCAGAAAAATATCTCTGGCAGCGGTAGGTTTTTTGCTGTTATTTTCTCAGGTATTTTCCCTGTGGCTGATGGATGGGATGGGAAAAAGTATGGTGGCAGATATTGTCCGACAGGAATGGGAAAAACTGCATGAAGAAACCGAAGAATTTGACAGTTTGATAAGTGAACAAGTTTATGGGAACGATGCGGAAGCAATCTATATGGGAAGAGAGCATTTTATAAAAATGTATTCTGAGAATTCTGTGCTGTTTTATAAAGAGAAAGAAGTTTTCAACAGTACCCCCTATGAATTTGAACCGACCAGGATAAAGAAAGAAATGCAGGAGGGAGACTATCTTAGGGCATCTTTGGATGACCGCCAATTATTGATTTTTTCTGTCTGCAGGAAACAGTATCAGATTATTCATTATCGGGATATTACGGATGTTTACCGACAGATGGAAATACTTTTTGTAAAAGGGTTGGCAGGAGCAATGGCGCTTTGTATTTGTCTGAATCTGGTATTTCCCCTGGTGATCCGGAAAATTTTGCAGCCACTGTATCAGTTGAAAAAGGTATCGGATGAATTTGTACAGGGAAATTACAAAGAACGTCTTCCGGTAATAAAAAAGGATGAAATAGGAGAAATTTCTCAGGCGTTTAATCATATGGCAGATCAGGTGGAAGCGCATATGGAAGAGCTGGGGGAGGAAAATGAAAAACAAAGACGGCTGATGGGAAGTCTGGCCCATGAATTGAAAACGCCTATGACGGCAATTCAGGGGTATGCGCATACGCTGCGCCATCTGGTTTTGCCGCCGGAAAAACAGGAGAAATCCCTGGCTTATATCGAAAAAGAATGTAAGCGATTATCCCGGTTATCCGGTAAAATGCTGGAACTTACCCGCTTGTGGGAAGGAGAAGAAATCGAAAGAAAAAAAATATCGGTGGCAGTGTTATTTGAGGAAGTGGAAAAAACCGTAGAGTGCCGTATACAGGAGAAACATCTGCATCTGGAAAAAAAGGTGTCAGAAAATCTGTGGATATGGGGAGATGAAGACCTTTTGATCAGTCTTTTGATCAATCTGTTGGACAATGGTTGCAAAGCAAGCAATCCCGGAGGAAAGATAAAGCTGGAAGGAAACCAAGAAGGATTATGGGTAGTTGATGAGGGGAGAGGAATTCCTCCGGAGGAATTATCTAAAATTACAGAACCTTTTTATATGGTAGATAAATCCCGGGCCAGAAAAGAAGGAGGAGCAGGATTGGGACTGGCTCTGTGTGATGAGATTGCCCGTATTCACAAGGGAGAGCTGGTGATGGAGAATCTGTCCCCCAAAGGATTCCGGGCAGGATTATTTACCGTTTGTTTACAGGAAGGCGAGGACTTGGAAACAGAGAGAGAGTTAGTATGATCTTATCGCAAAGGAGGATATCAGAATGAAAAAAAGAAGCATTGTGGCAGCGGCTCTCTGTCTGTCTCTTTTATCCGGTTGTGCCGATACACCGGAAAACCCTATTGTGAAGAAGAAAACAGGGCAGAATATGGAACAGTATAAGGAAGTGCAGCAGCCGGAAGAAAAAGAGAAAGAAACAGAAAATCAGGAAGAGACAGCACAGGAAAATAAACTTGCCAGTCGTCTGTCGGTTCCCCAGACGTATGAGGATTCCGGTCAGTCAGAAGACGGGAGATTCCAGTTGGTTTGTGAAGCGAAAGTTGAGGTGCCGGATGTGGAGAAAATCGGCGTATATAAAGTAAGTCAGTTGCCCTTTGACCAGCCATTTATTGATAAAGTGACTGACGCTTTTTTTGGGGATTTTCCTGTATATGACGGTACAGAGTATGGAAAGATGACGAAAGGAGAGATACTGGAAAAGCTGGAAGAATTAAAAAAATATCAGGCAGAGGGAAATGAAGATCCTTACGGTTTGATCGCCCAAAGAAAAGAAGCCAGAGAAGAATTTGATCCGGAAGAGGTGTATAGTTTGCAGAGGGAAATCGACGGTTGGGAGGCAGAATATCAGGATGCGCCGGAGGAAGTGACCAAAGTTCCAGTGACTCCTGCCCTGCAGGAAGGGTATTTTCAGGGAGTTGTGGAGATGAATGGGGAAATGTATAATTATAAGTTAAAAACAGGTGCGGGAGACCATATGAACATTCAGATAGAACAAAGAGATGCGAATGGAATGTGGATAGATATGGATTCTGTTGCTGAAAGGAAAGAGTCTGATCCTGCAGTCGAACTTCCTTCCGGGGAAGAGGTAGAAAAACAGGTGGGTATTACGGAAGAAGAAGCAATTACCAAAGCTGCCTCCTATCTGGAAAAAATGGGACTTACAGATTTTGTGCCACAAAGGACACGACTTGCCCTTACGACAGAGGTACCGGAATATGGGGAAAATAAAGTATCTTATAAAGAAGCGTCTGCCTGTTATATGATTTCTTTTACCAGACAACTGGAAGGCTTTCCCATCACCTGGGAAGGAAATTACGGGGGAGGTCTGGAATCTATGGAAAGCACTATAGAACCCTGGGCATACGAGAGAGTAGAGATCGGGGTGGATCAGGGAGGACTTTGCCACGCAGAGATTTTGAATCTGTATCAGATCGGAGAAAAACAGGTGGAGAATGTGGAATTAAAACCATTTTCGGAAATCAGTGAAATATTCCGGCAGATGATTCTGATAAAAAATGCAGATATGGAATACGACCAGACCAGTAAACTGACCATTGACAGGGTAACTTTGGGATATATGCGGGTATATGATCCCGGCGCGGATGCTTCCACAGGTCTTTTGGTACCGGTGTGGGATTTCTTTGGACAGGAAGAGGGACAATATACCATAGAGGGGGAGACCACACCATTTTCCCAGAACGATGAAGAACGGAGCTTTCTCACCATTAATGGAGCAGATGGTACTGTCATAGACAGAAGTCTGGGATATTGATATGAAGCAGATCGGGATGGTGGTGAAATTTAATTTTCTTGGATTTTTCAGAAATTCCAGAACGGCGATCACGTTTTTGCTCAGTGTGATTCTCTGTTTTTTTCTCAGTGAAAAAGTGATCGGAGTTGCCGAATATTTTCACAGCACGATGCAGGCGGCAGAACCCTTTATCTGGACCTTTGGGGATTCTACATCCATACTGCTGGTATCTTTGTTATTGATTTTCCTTTTTTCAGATCTGCCGAAACTTACTGCTTTTACCCCCTTTTATCTTTTACGGATGGATAAGAAAAAATGGCTGGCAGGACAGATGCTCTATATTTTGCTGGTTACTGCTCTTTATGTGGGATTTATCCTGACAGTCACCATCCTTTTATGTATGAAATACAGTTTTCCCGGAAATCTCTGGAGTGAAACGGCAGCCATGCTGGGATATTCTAAGATGGGAGAAAACATGCAGGTGCCTTCTACGGTAAAGGTGATGGAAAGTATCAGTCCTTACGGATGTATGGGGCAGGTAATGGTGTTGATGTTGGGATATTCTCTTACGTTGGGTTTTCTGATTTTACTGGGAAATGTGGTTTTAGGGAAAAAATGGGGAATGTTTCTGGGGATAGGTTACAGCTTTTACGGATTTTTGCTGGATCCCAATGTACTGGGAAAAATTCTGGGACTGGAAAAATATGAAATGTATCAGGTGAGAAGCATTGTGGGATGGATCAGCCCACTGAATCAGGCAGTTTATGGACTTCACGACTTTGGATATGATAATCTTCCTTCGGTGGGGCAGTCCCTGTTGCTTTTTGGCATCCTTCTCGGGATCATCTGGTTAGGAACGTATCAAGCGTTGAGAAAATATAATTTTACATTTCTGGGAGGGAACGGTTGAAATGGATTTTGGGAGGATGATCAGAACCCGGCAATTCTGGCTGGCAGTTCTGGCGGCTCTGGCGGGATTACTGTTGGGAACTGTCTGGCCGCAATGGGAAAAGCATACCGTATTTCCCTCCGGGATGTTTCTGGAATTGACAAAAGGAAGTTTGCAGTCAAGGATTGTTATATTTTGCATTCCTGTTATAGCGGTGATTCCCTGGGGAGAAGAATATATCAGAGAACGACAGTGGAATTTTCTCAGATTCCTTATCATCAGAAAAGGAAAAAAATTATATTGTCTGGATCGGGCAGTGACGACGGCAATAGCAGGAGGGATGGTGTGGCTGATAGCGTCTTTTACCCAGTTCCTTTTCTTTTTTTTGCTTTTTTTCTGGAAAGAAGAGATTTTTGTCTTTTCCTGGGAGGATTTTCTGGAATATTTTCAGGTTTTGGGGAGAATTTGTCTTACCGCCTCCTGCCTTGCCTGTCTGGGAGGAATCGTGGGAGCTGTGAGCAGATCGGTATATCTGTCTATGGGCATTCCCTTTGTACTGTATTTTTCTCTGGTGATGATAAGGGAGAGATATCTGAACCGGCTTTACTGTATGGATCCCAGAGAGTGGGTTTTGAAAGAAGAATACTGGGGAGAGCAGGGGAGAGGATTATGGATATTTCTTCTTCTTTTGTGGATCGGTTTGACTGTGATTTATGAAAAAATTCTGGAAAGCAGACTGGAGGAAATATGACAGATCAGTATTATATCCGGCTTTGTAAAGTGAGAAAATCCTTCGGAGAAGAAGAGGTACTCCGGGAATTAAGCTGGGAAATGGAACGGGGAAAAGTATACGGAATCGTGGGAAATAACGGTTCCGGTAAAACAGTTTTTATGAAGTGTATCTGCGGATTTCTTCCGGTCAGCGGGGGAACGGTACAGGTGAGAGGAAAATATGTGGGAACAGAAGTGGATTTTCCGGAAAGTCTGGGAGTTATCATAGAGACGCCGGGATTTCTTACAAATTTCAGCGGCAGGAAGAATCTGGAAATTCTGGCGCAGCTTCGGGGAAAAATAACAGGAAGTGATATTACCCGGGTACTCAGGCAGGTGGGACTGGATCCGGAGCTGAAAAAACCGGTGAGCAAATATTCTTTGGGGATGCGCCAGCGATTGGGAATTGCTCAGGCGATTATGGAAGATCCCGAACTGCTGATTCTGGATGAACCTTTTAACGGGTTAGATCGCCACGGCGTGGAGGAAATCAGAAAAATATTACTGGAACAAAAAAAACAGGGAAAAACCATTCTTCTTGCCAGCCATAATCAGGAAGATATCAGGATCTTATGTGATCGGGTGTTTGAAATGGATGGGGGAGTGATGAGAGAGGTGCAGAAGATATTATGAGAAAAAGAAAATGGTTGGCAGTGATTTTGACAGTCTGTCTGAGTGGAATATCCGCAGAAAAAGAAATGCTTGACGTATGGGCAAAGGAGGCTGTAGCAGCAGAGAACCAACAGCAACAGACCCCTTCGCCGGAGACTATTCCGGAAGCAATCGATACTCCGGAGCCAACAAAGGAGCCGGAAAAACCGGACACAGAAGAGAATACCCGGGTGTATCTTGGGTTGGATACCATGCATAAATATGACCATATGGCAAATTCTTTTTCGCAGGGGTATATTCCTGTGACGGAAGGAAATGTGGTGCATCTTACTGTGCCATTTATTGCCAGCGGAAACTTAAAAGAGAATCAGATAACGGTAGATCTGGAACTGGGAGAGGAAGCACCCTTCGTATATGCCAGTTACAGAAAAACGGTGCCAATGGCAAGCTATACTTTTGATGAAAAAACGGTAGACACCTATTTGTATCAATGTGATATCCAACTGGAAGAAGACCGAAAGAACGGGAGATATCCGGTGATGGTGAAAGCTGTCGGATACGATGAGAAGGGAGAAGAGGTAAAACTGGAATATCGGATTTTTGTTACCGTGACAGACGGAAAAGAAAACCCGGAAGAGAAGGAAGAAGATGGGCAGGAAACGCCTTCGGGAGAAGCAGATCATTTGCAGGAAGAAACACAGGAAAATTTTACGGAGAGTTTCGGCAGTTTGGAGGGAGGAATTTCCCAGGCAGAGCCATCAGAAGAGGTAGTCCACCAGCCGAAACTGATCCTCACCAAAAATACATTGGGAAAGAAAAAGGTTCCGGCGGGAGAAAAACAAAAATTTGCATTGACCTTTAAAAACAGCAGTAAAAAGGAAACCATTTGCAATCTGAAAATCACCGGTAAAACGGGGGAGGATACGATTACCATGGAAAACAGCTCTTTTTACTTTGAAAAAATAAAACCGCAGGAAACCATAGAACTTGCCGGCGTATTGGAAGCCTCCCCTACGGCAGAACAAAAAAGTATCCCTATAGAATTTTCTTTCGACTATGAAAATGACAAGGGAACGGCATATACCAATACGGAAGTGGTGTATGCATCTGTGACCCAGTCGGTACAGGTGGTTTTCGGAGGAGTAAATTTTCCGGAGAAGGTATATTCTCTGGAAACCGTTCCTGCCACAGTACAGTTACAAAATGTGGGAAAAGCTCCCGTGTACAATGTGAGAGTGGAAATATCTGTACCAGGCTTATTTCCAACCACCGGCGTATTTGCAGGAAATATGGAACCGGGCGCTTCTTCGGAGGGAAACATGAAAATCTATGTGGGAAATAAAAAGATGAAGACTGCCGGAGAAGAAGCAGAGGGGGAAGAAAAAGAAAAATACGGCTCGGTTACGGGAAGTATCCGGCTTACCTATGAAGATGCTTTTGGAGAAACGTATACCCAGGAACAGGACATCACTACTGTGATACAAAAACCCCAGATTACAGAATTGAAGGTAGAGAAAGAAAAAAAAGAGACAAATCAGTGGTGGGCGGTATCTCTTGTATCTCTGGTGCTTCTGTTTCTGGCAAGTATGGCGGTGATGGGACAGAAATTAAAAAAGCAAAAAGAGATGTTGGCGGATTTGCAGATAAAGGAGAACCAACGTGAAGGATAAAAAGAGGTTCGGGATCTTACTTCTGCCGGTGTTTCTGGCAATCGTATGGTTGCTGTGGCTGCTGGGAGGAATGATAAAAGAAGGGAAAAAAGCAGAAAATCTCTGGGTGGTAGAAGCAGAATCTCCCCAGGGAGATATTCCGGAAACGGCGCTTGCGGATATGGAAAAAATCCAGGGATTGGAAAAAGCCTGGATGGTATTGGAAAAAGAAGTAAGAGTACAGGTGGAAGATTACTATCTGGACACTACGATACAGGGCGTAGATTTCGAGACATTTCCTCTGACCGTGGTGGAATCTGCGGGAAAGAAAAATCAGGGAACAATGCCTCTGCTGGCGGTGGGGGAGGGAGTTTTTTCTGAACTGAAAGATGACAGAGAGAAACCGGTAAGCAAACGACAAAGAGAAATTTTGCGGAAAAATCTGGAAACACTGGAGATAAAATTACAGATTTCCTCGGAAGAAGAGGAGGAAGGATTTTCTCAAAAGGGGGAAACTTCGGGAGAGATTCTTGGTCTGGTAAAGGAAAATGGTTTCTACATGGAAACAGAGCAGATGAACCAGTGGCTCAACGCCCAGGGTACATCAGGAGAAAGGAAAAAGGTTCTTTTGCAAATCCGGGGAGATCACAGGGCAAAACAGGCAGAAAACAGTCTGATAAAGGCAGGATTTCAGGTTACTGCTCGTAAAACCCCACTGTATGGCTGAACTGTTACAATAAAATATCAGATGAAATAAAAACGGGAGGTACACAGCAAGTTTGTGGTATCTCCCGTTTCTTTATATAGAGTTACTTTGTGCAATGCTTCTCCAGCAGATTGAGAATGGTATATAATCCCATGGCTATCACGCAAAGAAGAATGATAGACAGTAACATCCAGTTCAGCTTGAATACCTGACTGGAGTAGATGATCAGATATCCCAGTCCTTTCCGGGCTCCGATAAATTCTCCTATGACAACCCCTACCAGACAAAGACCGATATTCACTTTCATGGTACTTAAAAGGTAGGGGACGGAGGCAGGGAGAACCACTTTAAAAAGCTGATGTCTCCGTGTACCTCCCAGGGTTTTGATCAGTTTCAGTTCATCGGGATCAATTTCCTGAAAGCCGGTATACAGACTGATAATGGAACCGAAGATAGCCACAGACATACCTGCAACAATAATCGTTCGCATATTGGCTCCCAGCCAGACGATCAGAAGAGGAGCCAGAGCAGATTTTGGAAGGCTGTTTAAAACTACGAGATAAGGTTCCAAAATAGCAGAGAGCCGGGGAAAAAGCCATAAAGAAACAGAAAAAAGTAAGCTGAGAAGAATCACCAGCAGGAAACTGATAAGTGTTTCTGCCAGAGTGATTCCTATATGGGAAAACAGATGGTGATGCAAGGTAAGCTCCCGGAAGGTAAACAGAATCTGGGAGGGGCTGCTGAAAATAAAGGAATCTATCCACTGGAGGCGGGCGCTGACTTCCCAAAGTACCAGGAAAAGAAAAAAAAGCAGTATCCGCATACTATGGATAAACTGCTTTTTCCTTTTTTCCCGGAGAATGTAGTTTTCCTGTAACAGAGATTTAGCCATGAGGATTCAGCTCCTTCCATATTTTATTGAAATAATTTTTAAAATCAGGGGCATTCCGGGCGTTCATGGGTGTTTTGTCTTTTATATCCAGAATAACCGGAATTTCACACCGGACTGTGGCAGGTGATTTCGAAAGAATGATAATACGATCAGACATACTGATTGCTTCGGAGATATCGTGGGTGACCAAAAGAGCCGTCTGTTTTTCTTTTTTTATGATTTTTCCGATATCGTCGCTTACATGGAGCCGGGTCTGATAGTCCAGAGCAGAAAATGGTTCATCCAGAAGAAGAAGAGAAGGTTCCAGAGCCAGAGTACGGATTAGGGCAGCTCTCTGGCGCATTCCTCCGGAAAGCTGGGAAGGATGTGCCTGTTTAAAAGCGGCAAGTCCGTAATCGGTTAAAAGTTGTTCTACCCGGTTTAAACGGTCTTTTGTTATTTTTTTCTGGATTTCTAGGCCCAGGATCACATTTTCGTAAATGGTTCGCCATTCGAAAAGATGATCTTTTTGAAGCATATAACCAATGGTGACCTGGGATTGTTCCAAAGGGGTGTTCTGTATGGTGATGGTTCCCTTTTCCGGTTTTAAAAGACCGGCGATCAGATTCAGGATCGTACTTTTTCCACAGCCACTGGGTCCCACAAGAGAAACAAATTCTCCTTTGTTGAGAGAAAAACTGATATGAGAAAGGGCAGGAATTTCTCCATCCATGGTATGGTAAGACATTCCAATGTCCTGAAGCTTTAGAAAATCTGTCATGATAACCTCCTTGCAGCAGGTATACTTAGTAACAGTTCAGCTCGAGCTATTCGTAAAACTGCACTGCGTGCTTCCCATACACTGTATGGCTGAAC
Organism: Oliverpabstia sp.; assembly: GCA_034114925.1. Classification (GTDB taxonomy): domain Bacteria; phylum Bacillota; class Clostridia; order Lachnospirales; family Lachnospiraceae; genus Oliverpabstia. The sequence continues at coordinate 9,303 of JAXEUM010000120.1, read as the reverse complement.
TGTTACATACTTTATCATATGAAAAAAGACGAAGGAGGTGCAATACCAGGGAAAGTGTCTCAGAATTCTTAAGAATTATTTACAAAAGAGTAATATTTATGGAAGTTCCTTGTGACGAGGGAGAATATCGGATATAATAGCACTAGTTTATAAAAAGGGAGTTTGTGTATGAGAAAATGGCTGAAAAGATATGTTGACCCGTGGCTGCCTCTTTATTATATTGTTCCGTTTGTTGTTTCGGTGAGCCTGAATACGGTGGTTTATTATGGAACGCAGTGGCTGACCAGAGACTGGAATCACTGGAATATGGAGACCTTTCTGGATCGGAAGATACCGCTGATTCCTGAATTTACAGGAATTTATTTTCTGTTCTTCCTTTTTTGTACTGTCAGTCATATCGTCATAGCTCATCAGGGAAAGGAACTTGCCTTTCAGTTTATAGCATCCGATATGCTATCCAGACTGATCTGCGGCTTCTTTTTTATTGTCCTGCCCACAACCAATATCCGTCCTATGGGAATGGGGACTGGTTTAGGTGCAGATATGCTCCGGCTTTTATACGATATGGATTATCCGGTGAATCTGTTTCCGTCCATTCATTGTCTTGCCAGTTGGATGTGTTTTGTGGCAGTTCGTTCTTCTAGGCGGCTTCCTTTGTGGTATAAGTGGGTGACCGGAGTGATTGCGGGACTGATCTGTTTTTCCACTCTGGCAGTAAAGCAGCATGTGATCGCTGATGTGGCAGCAGGGATTTTTCTGGCAGAAGTCCTGATGTTTTTTTCGGCAAAGATCCACTGGTATGGCTGGATAGAAAGAAAAATGGAACATTTGTCCTGTCGGATATTCGGCAGAGAAAATATAGAAGAAAGTGAAAAAAATTTATGAAAAACAAGAAAAAAATCATAGGAAATGGTATTTTTCTGATTCTGGTATTCGCTTTGACCATGTACGGAGTTTTTCATGGAGAAGATCTGAGCCAGATCAAAGATACGATTCAGAGAGCCAATATCTGGTATTTATTGCCTGCCATAGTTTGTGTGGTGGTATTTATCTGGGGCGAATCCGTGATTATCCATTATCTTATGAGAATCCTTCAGTTTAAAATGAAACGGTGGAAATGTTTTCTGATCTCATCTGTAGGATTTTTCTTCAGTTGTATTACTCCATCTGCCAGCGGCGGTCAGCCCATGCAGATGGTATATATGAAAAAAGAGAAGATTCCGCTGCCTATCTCATCGCTGGTGCTGATGATCGTAACGATAACTTATAAAATGGTGTTGGTGTTGGTGGGATTATTTCTTTTGATTTTTCAGCATGGATTTGTAAAAAAATACTTACACGGCATTATGCCTGTATTCTATCTGGGTATCTTTCTGAACGTGGTCTGTGTGGCTGTTTTACTTCTTTTGGTTTTTCATCCGTTACTGATGAAAAAAATCATGATAAAGGGATATGGTTTTCTGGTGAAACTTCATCTGATGAAAAACAAACCAGACAGAATGAAAAAACTGGATGATTCCATGGAACTGTACTGCGAGACAGCGTCATTTTTTAAAAATCATATTCGTGTTATGATAATTGTCTTTTTGCTGACGCTGTTTCAACGGCTTGTGCTTTTTATGGTTACATATTTTGTATATCGTTCCTTTGGTCTTGACCGGTATGGTTTATATGATCTTATCATGCTGCAGGCAGTGATAGCTGTAGCAGTGGATATGTTACCGTTGCCGGGAGGAATGGGAATTTCTGAGAAATTATTCTCTATTATTTTCGCTCCGGTATTTGGTTCAGTACTTCTTTTACCAGGAATGATCTTAAGCAGGGGACTCAGTTATTATACAGAGCTTTTAGTCAGTGCGGTAATGACAGTGACAGCTCATCTGACTTTGGGAAGAGGAAAACAGTCAGTGTAGATGAAAATACAATAGAAAAGAGGAAATTGTTTTGATAGGATTTTATAATTATACAGTAATATTAACGTATATGAGTTTATTCAGTTCTATGGCGGGGATGATGTTTACCGTAAATGGATATTTTAAGACGGCTCTGGCTTGTCTTGCGCTCTCCGGTCTGTGCGATATGTTTGATGGAAAAGTTGCAAGAAGGAAGAAAGACCGGACAGAAGATGAGAAGAATTTTGGTATACAGATTGATTCTCTTTGTGATGTGATCTGTTTTGGAGCCTTTCCTGTATTGTTGGCATATCGGATGGGTGTGAATGGCATTCCGGGTATTCTCATTCTGATGTGGTATGGAATGAACGGGGTGGTTCGTCTGGGATTCTTTAATGTTATGGAAACAAAACGACAGGAAGAGACGAACGAGGTAAGAAAATATTACAGCGGACTTCCCATTACCTCCATAGCGATTATTCTTCCCCTGGTATGTGTGACAAAACCATGGATTCCCTGTGATTTCCGTCTGCTCCTTCATTGTACCATGCTGATCGTGGGAACATTATTTGTAGTGAATTTTAAAGTGAGAAAGCCGAAAAATATCACACTGGCTATCTTTGTGGGGATTGTGTGTCTGGCATTGTTAAAGATTTTTCATGTATTCTAAGAGGTGACAAGGGATGAAATATGCGCTGAGAGATGGAACAAGATGGGAGGAAACTTCTTTTCAGGATCATTTTCTGGAAATTCTGTATGGAAATATGTTTGGACGTTGTCTGGTAAAACTTCTGGTATGTCCGGGAGTTTCCCGGCTGGGAGGGGTGCTTTTGGATACTCGATTTTCCGGTTGGTTTGTGCCGGGGTTTGTGAAGAAACATAAACTTTCTCCCAAAGACTGGGAAAAACAGGAGTTTCGTTCCTATAATGAATTTTTCACCAGAAGGCTTATAAAGGGACAGAGAAATTTTCCATCCGGAGAGGAGATTTTGGGAAGTCCCTGTGATGGAAAACTAAGTGTCTATCCAATTTCAGAAAAGGGAAGATTTCCCATCAAACATACCTCCTACACGGTAGCTTCTTTGTTGAAAAACAGAAAACTGGCAGAAAGATATTATGGGGGGACGGCATGGGTATTTCGTCTGACGGTGGATGATTATCACCGGTATGCCTATCCGGATGATGGGGTAAAATCAAGTAATTACAGAATACCGGGGATTTTTCATACGGTAAATCCTGTTGCTAATGATCTGGAGCCGATTTATAAAGAAAATACAAGAGAATATTGTCTGCTTCGTACAAATAATTTTGGCACGGTGCTGATGATGGAAGTGGGCGCTTTGCTGGTGGGGAAAATCCACAATTATCAGGGAGCCGGAAAAATCAGCCGGGGACAGGAAAAAGGTCGTTTTGAGTTTGGAGGTTCCACCATTATTCTCCTTACAGAACCGGGTAAAATTCAGGTGGATGAGGATTTGCTCAGAAACAGCAAGGATGGGTATGAGACAGTGGTAAAAATGGGCGAAAGGATTGGAAAGAAGAAATAGTTATGGCGAATCAGAGAAATTATCAAAAAGAAATGGAACAGGTGATCAGCAGACAAAAGCAGGACGGACACGTACCTGCTTTACTTTTACACAGTTGCTGCGCTCCCTGCAGCAGTTATGTTTTAGAGACTTTGTCTCAGGATTTTTCGATTACTGTATTTTATTACAATCCCAATATCTATCCGGAAGAGGAATATTGGAAACGGGTAGAGGAACAAAAAGAATTTATCCGCAGACTTCCTGCGGTGCATCCCATTTCTTTTATGGAAGGAGTTTATGATAAAGAAAATTTTTATCAGACAGTGAAAGGAATGGAACAGATTCCGGAAGGAGGAGAGAGGTGTTTTGCCTGTTTCCGGCTGCGTCTGGGAGAAGCGGTAAAAAAAGCAAAAGAAGGGAATTTTGATTATGTGACCACCACATTGACCATCAGTCCCATGAAAAATGCAGGGAAATTAAATGAAATCGGGGAAGAACTGTGCAAAAAGGAAGGAGTATGCTGGCTGCCTTCTGATTTCAAAAAGAAAAACGGATATAAACGTTCTACAGAATTGTCCAGAGAGTATGGGATGTACCGGCAGGATTACTGTGGGTGCGTATTTTCCCTGAGAGAAAGAGAGCAGGAGAAAAAAGAACATCTTGCACAATCTTCCAAGGAGTGATAAAATTTATTCGTGCTTTACCATGTAAAAGCCAAAAGAATGAAAAAGAGAGGAAGTAGACTATGGCACAGTTATGGGGAGGTCGTTTCACGAAAGAAACCGATCAGCTTGTATATAATTTTAATGCATCCATCAGTTTTGACCAGAAGTTTTTCCGTCAGGATGTGAAGGGAAGCAAGGCACATGTGACCATGCTGGCAAAACAGGGAATTCTCACAGAAGCAGAGAGAGATGAAATCATTGACGGTTTAGATTCTATTGTAGCAGATGTGGAAGAGGGAAGACTGGAGATTACCAGCGAGTATGAGGATATTCACAGTTTTGTGGAAGCAAACCTGATTGACAGAATTGGTGATACAGGGAAAAAACTTCATACAGGGAGAAGCAGAAATGACCAGGTTGCTCTGGATATGAAACTGTATGTGAGAGATGAAGTGGAAGAACTGGATCATCTGGTAAAACAGCTTCTTACTACTTTGAACGGGATCATGGAAGAAAATCTCCATACCTATATGCCGGGATTTACTCATTTACAAAAGGCGCAGCCGATTACTCTGGCGCATCATATGGGAGCATATTTTGAGATGTTTAAAAGAGACAGAAGCCGTCTTTTTGATATTAAAAACCGCATGAATCTTTCTCCTTTGGGAAGCGGCGCCCTGGCAGGCACTACATATCCTCTGGATCGGGATTACAGCGCCCATCTTCTGGGGTTTGACGGACCTACTTTAAACAGTATGGATTCTGTGGCAGACAGAGATTATGTGATTGAACTTTTATCTGCCCTGTCTACCATTATGATGCATCTGTCCCGGTTCTCAGAAGAAGTCATTATCTGGAATTCCAATGAATATGGTTTTGTGGAAATCGATGACAGTTACAGTACAGGCAGCAGTATTATGCCTCAGAAAAAGAATCCGGATATTGCAGAGCTGGTAAGGGGAAAGACAGGCCGGGTATACGGCGCTTTGCTGTCGCTTCTTACGACGATGAAAGGACTTCCTCTGGCATATAATAAGGATATGCAGGAGGACAAGGAACTGACTTTTGATGCTATCGATACAGTGAAGGGATGTCTGGCGCTTTTTGAGGGGATGCTTTCCACTATGAAATTCCGAAAAGATGTGATGGAAGACAGCGCTAAACATGGATTTACCAATGCTACCGATGCGGCAGATTATCTGGTAAATCATGGCGTACCTTTCCGGGACGCACATGGAATTGTGGGACAGCTTGTGTTATACTGTCTGGAGAAAAAAATTGCTCTTGATGATATGACACTGGAAGAGTATAAGAAAATAAGTCCTGTGTTTGAAGAAGATATTTATGAGGCGATCAGTATCCGTACCTGTGTGGAAAAAAGAATGACTTTGGGAGCGCCGGGTTCAGAAATGATGGCGCAGATTGTAAAGGAAAACAAAAAATATCTGGACGAAAAGTAAAAAAACAGTTGCAATTTTGATAAAAGTAGTATAGTATTACGTGGTAAATACAAATGTACGTCACAGAAATACAAAAAATGGGAACTGTTTCTGCTTTTACAGTGGTGACAGATGAAACCTGAAAAGATTTCTGTACATAGAAAACAATAATGAGGAGTGAATGTGACATGAACAGCAAATTGAGAGTAGGTATTTTAGGAGCAACGGGAATGGTGGGACAGAGATTTATCTCTCTTTTGGAAAATCATCCCTGGTTTGAAGTGGTGACAGTGGCAGCAAGTCCAAGAAGTGCAGGAAAGACTTATGAGGAAGCAGTAGGGGGACGTTGGAAAATGGATACTCCTATGCCTGAAGCAGTAAAAAAACTGGTAGTCATGAATGTAAACGAAGTGGAAAAAGTTGCTTCTACTGTAGATTTTGTATTCTCTGCTGTAGATATGTCCAAGGAAGAGATCAAAGCCATCGAAGAAGAGTATGCAAAAACAGAAACTCCGGTAGTTTCGAATAATAGCGCTCATCGCTGGACGCCGGACGTACCTATGGTAGTGCCGGAGATCAATCCCGAACATTTTGATGTGATAGAATTCCAGAAAAAACGTCTGGGAACAACGAGAGGATTTATAGCAGTAAAACCAAACTGTTCCATCCAAAGCTATGCGCCGGTATTGACTGCATGGAAAGAATTTGAACCATATGAGGTTGTTGCCACCACATATCAGGCAATATCCGGAGCTGGAAAAACCTTTAAAGAATGGCCGGAGATGGTGGAAAATATCATCCCGTACATTGGCGGAGAAGAAGAAAAAAGCGAGCAGGAGCCATTGAGAATCTGGGGCAAGATTGAAGATGGCGTGATCGTAAAAGCAGAGGAACCGAAGATTACCTGTCAGTGTATCCGTGTTCCTGTATTGAATGGCCATACAGCAGCGGTATTTGTAAAATTCCGCAAGAATCCTACAAAAGAACAGTTGATTGAAAAACTGGTGAACTTTAAAGGTTTCCCACAGGAAGCAGAACTTCCCAGCGCACCCAAGCAGTTTATCCAGTATCTGGAAGAGGATAATCGTCCGCAGGTGAAAGAAGATGTAAATTATGAAAATGGTATGGGAATCAGCGTGGGAAGACTGCGTGAGGATTCCATTTACGACTGGAAATTTGTAGGTCTGTCTCATAACACGGTTCGCGGCGCAGCCGGCGGTGCAGTTTTATGTGCAGAAACCCTGAAAGCAAAAGGATATATTCAGGCAAAATAATGAAGTCTGAAAGCGTATCGGTATCAGGCAGCCGATACGCTTTCCTCTTTTGCACCAGGGACAAAGAAAGAACAGCCGGGATGGCATTGGAGGACAAAGAGACATGAGTAAATCATTATTTATAGCGGAAAAACCCAGCGTTGCTCAGGAGTTTGCTAAGGCGCTGAAAGTGAAGGCACAGAGAAAAGACGGGTATCTGGAATCAGAAAATACCATTGTAACCTGGTGTGTGGGCCATCTGGTGACCATGAGTTATCCGGAAGTTTACGATATGAAATATAAACGCTGGTCTTTGGAAACCCTTCCCTTTTTGCCGGGAGAATTTAAGTATGAAGTGATTCCTTCTGTGAAAAAACAATTTCAGATTGTCCAAAGTCTTCTGAACCGTCCGGATGTGAGTACGATTTACGTGTGTACAGACTCGGGACGGGAGGGAGAATATATTTACCGACTGGTAGCTCAGATGGCGCAGGTAAAAGGGAAGCAGGAAAAAAGAGTATGGATCGATTCCCAGACAGAAGAGGAAATTATCCGTGGCATCCGGGAAGCAAAAGATCTCAGCGCCTACGATAATCTCAGCGCATCTGCTTATCTGCGGGCAAAGGAAGATTACCTTATGGGGATTAATTTTTCCCGCCTTCTGACTTTGAAATACGGAAACAGTATTTCTAACTATCTGGGAAGCAAATATCAGGCAATATCGGTGGGAAGGGTGATGACCTGCGTTCTGGGAATGGTTGTCCGGAGAGAAAGAGAAATCCGGGATTTTGTAAAAACGCCCTTTTACCGTGTGTTGGGAAAATTCTCTGTGGAAGGGAAAGAATTTGACGGGGAATGGAGAGCTGTGGAAGGAAGCCGATATTTTCAGTCTCCCCTCCTGTACAAAGAAAATGGATTTAAAGAAAAAGAAAAAGCAGAAGAATTGCGTCAGATACTGATAACAGACAGTATCAGAGAACCAAGGGAAGAAAAAACAGCATCCATAGAAGCTATTTTGGATAAAATAGAAAAAAAGAAAGAAAAGAAAAATCCACCCCTTCTGTATAATCTGGCAGAACTTCAAAATGACTGTTCCCGTATGTTTAAGATCAGTCCGGATGAAACGCTTCGGGTAGTGCAGGAATTATATGAGAAAAAGCTGGTCACTTATCCCCGAACAGACGCTCGGGTGTTGTCTACAGCCGTGGCAAAAGAAATCGCAGGAAATATTAACGGACTTTTGCGATATACGCCGATTCAGTCCTTTGCGAACCAGATTCTGGAAACGAAAAGCTACCTGGGAATTGAAAAAACACGGTATGTCAACGATAAACAGATCACCGATCATTATGCTATTATCCCCACCGGACAGGGACTGGGAAATCTGGGAAGACTTTCTGCCGTTTCTCAGAAGGTATATCAGGTGATCGCCCGAAGATTTTTAAGTATTTTTTATCCTCCCGCCGTTTATCAGAAAGTAAGCCTTGTGACAGCAGTGGGACCGGAAAAATTGTTTTCCAGCTTTAAAGTACTGGTGGAGGAAGGGTATCTGGCAGTAGCAACTGTGGGAAATAAAAAAGAAAATGAAAATTCTGCCGGAAAAGAGGAAAAGACGGAAGATATGCAGTGTGATGCTTCTTTTCTGGAATATCTTCAAAAACTGAAAAAAGGAACCAAAATTCCTGTAAGCGGCTATGAAATAAAAGAGGGAGAGACTTCTCCTCCGAAACGGTACAATTCGGGAACGATGATTCTTGCCATGGAGAATGCAGGACAGCTAATAGAAGATGAGGAACTTCGGGCGCAAATCAAAGGAAGCGGAATCGGAACCAGCGCTACCAGAGCAGAAATACTGAAAAAACTGGTAAATATCAAGTATATAGCGCTGAATAAAAAGACGCAGATCATCACTCCCACCCAGTTGGGGGAAATGATTTATGAAGTGGTAAACGGTTCGATTCGTTCTCTGCTGAACCCGGAATTGACAGCCAGTTGGGAAAAAGGATTAAATTATGTGGCAGAAGGTTCCATTACATCAAAAGAATACATGGATAAACTGGAGCATTTTATCCGGGTACGGGTCAGCGGTGTGATGCAGATGAATAATCAGTACGCTCTGCGCTCCAGGTATGACGAGGTAGCAGGTAACTATAGAAAAGGAGGAAAAACATCATGAGTGTGGAAAATATCACCATTGAACAGTTGTATGACTTAAAGGAAACAGTAGCCAGAGAAATCTTTACAGGAAAAACGTATCCCTGGGAAGTACTTCCTCTGATCGGAGAGTTTATCGTAAAACTGGGAAATACTCTGTCACCGGAAGAATATGATAAGATCGGTGATAATATATGGGTAGCAAAAACTGCCAGTATTGCTCCTACGGCAGCGATCAATGGTCCCTGTATCATCGGACAGAATGCCGAGGTGCGACAGTGTGCATTTATCCGGGGCAATGCCATTGTAGGAGACGGAGCAGTAGTGGGAAATTCCACGGAACTGAAAAATGTAATCCTTTTTAATAAAGTGCA
>JAXEUM010000119.1:0-2292 GCA_034114925.1 Oliverpabstia sp. | reverse complement strand
TTTATGGTATTTTATGTATTTGGTCATACTTAATTATACCATGGATTGCGGACTCTTCGGAGTCCGTTTTCTGCTTTTAGGCATAAAAAAGGGAGCTATTGCTCTATAGATGATTACTCATCTATTTTGCAACAGCCCCTTTTTGTAAAGAAGATTAAGTTCATCATTCATATTCTTACTGTAAATATTTTTCAGTTATAGGAGGAAAAAACATGACAAAGGAAATGGTATTAGAAAATTTAAAAGGACTCATAGGAGCGAAATTCGATACAGATAAAGTTATCTGCGCATTTGAAGATTTCGAGGAAAATGACGAGACGAACATTATTGTGGAGGAAAGTAGCAACGTGGGATATCAAATGATTGCCTTTATCGACACAGCAAATTCAACAGAATTTTGTTTTTCTATTGATAAAGAAAACACAATCCAAGATGTTTGGATGAGATAACGAGTCATAAAAGAAGAGACATCCTGTATGGGTGTCTTTTTTTTGTGCGTAATATATACGAAGAATTCAGTAATAATTATTTTAGAATAAAAATAATTATATTTTGCATTGACATAATTATATAATCTGTTATAATAACATCATAAAATAAAAAAACGAGGTGATTTGTTAATGAAAATTAATAATAAGAGAAGAGCCATTTTGAAAGCAAAGAAAGTAAAAGGATTTGATCCATTCATTAAAAATGTAAAAGGGTATCCGCTAAATACTCCTTTCAAAATTGATAATGTTATAGAAGATGAATGGAATGCAATGAATCGCTCTGAGAGACTATCACTTGGAAAAACAGTGAAATCAAATGTTCAGCAAGGAATTATTTCCGGATTGGATTGTATTCCTGTTGGACAGGGAAAACCGCAAGAGTACAAAAGAGTAGCAGATGTTGTTATTGACGAACCTTTTAAATGTGATTATGTTGAAAGTAATAAATTTACAAACATGAAAGATCTGCTTGACTCTCCGATAGTTAACTCAAATACGATCATCGCAATTGGATTTTTCGAAAAAAACGAAAATGAAGCATCGTCATTATATCGTTGTAAGTTAATGAATGCACAGGGGGAAGTATTGGTAGAATGTGAACGAGATTTAAAAGATGAATTCTTCGAGCAATACAGAAACGATGGTATTGTGAAATATGGAGAAGCATATGCAGAATTTAGAGCGCTGTTTTGTTTTTGGTACTTAGTTGACCGATGTTTTGAAAATCAAAATTTATTCAACGAAGAAAGCGAAATCTTGTTCGTAGCTCCAAATGAACAGATGATCAAGAGATTGGCTGGTATTAGTTTTGACAGCCAGGGAAATTCATATTTTTATAACGAAATGATTAATGATTTGTTTGACGCATTCACAAAAGATGGATACAGAGAGTTGAAAAATCATTACAAGTCAACTCCTCAGCTAAATGGAGACATCAAGAAGATTTTTGCATAAAATCAATAAGTAATGTATTTGCCAAGAAGGGCTCTAGTAGAAGATACTACTGGGGCTTTTTTGCGCGAAAAAAAGAGACACAACTTGTGCATCTCTTTTCACTCGTTACTTCATATCCGCTGCCAGAATCCGTCCATCTGAAAACTCGAAATACAAAGTATTGCTGTTCCCGTCTTTGTATGATTGCAACAAGAATAATCCGAACGACTCATCTGTATCATCGCTTTCTCTGCAACTATTTTCTCCATGATCTGCTCCAAGCTCTTCCGTATTTTTATAAAATACAAAATCATTGCCTGATTTGACTGTTTTGCTGAAATCAAAAACAACCTTAACATTTTGACATAATTCCAGCAAATCATTATCTTCAAATTCATCGTACAATCGATTGAGAATGACTTCTTTGATGATAGTGTCATTGACATTATTTTCGCGCAATTTGCCAACAATTTCGTCTGCGCTGGTTTCGATACCGCCTCAATCAGGCCAAAGAAAGTTGGAAATGCAATTTCCAGATACTTTTTGCAAAAAGAAGACATCTTAGGTCATATAGAATTAAATCCTTCGGCATACGATAAATTAGAAATCGTGCAGATTTGCCTCAATGAAAATGCGTATGAGCATGAAGACGAGTTAATTCGACTATTGAACACGGTATTTTCAACCAGAAAATCATTCAATGAGATTGAACCCCTTCCAAATTTAATGGCAAAACCAGTTGATAAGGCTCGCCGAATTCGGTATAATTTTTATGGTATTTTATGTATTTGGTCATACTTAATTATACCATGGATTGCGGACTCTTCGGAGTCCGTTTTCTGCTTTTAGGCATAAAAAAGGGAGCTAT
>JAXEUM010000118.1:0-19026 GCA_034114925.1 Oliverpabstia sp. | reverse complement strand
AGAGGTGGAAGTACAGTAATGTATGTAGCTGACTGTTACTAATAGGTCGAGGGTTTGACCTGAGTGCTTAGGTAAGGTAAGCGAGTGGTCATCGCAGGAAGAAGTAAGGATGTAACGTATGTGCAGTTTTGAAGGTATATGGAAAAACAGATACCTTGAAAAGGAATGTTCCTCCATAGCTCAGTCGGTAGAGCATGCGGCTGTTAACCGCAGTGTCGTTGGTTCGAGTCCAACTGGGGGAGCTTTTTTAAAAAAGATGAGGCTCCGTGGTCAAGCGGTTAAGACATCGCCCTTTCACGGCGGTAACACGGGTTCGATTCCCGTCGGAGTCATTTTGAAAATCTTGCATATTTTGCAAGAGTTTTCATATAATAAAATATGGCGCAGTAGCCAAGCGGTAAGGCAATGGTCTGCAACACCACAAACTAGGGAGCCGAATAAGATAAATATTCCTCCTTAGCTCAGTCGGTAGAGCATGCGGCTGTTAACCGCAGTGTCGTTGGTTCGAGTCCAACAGGGGGAGCTACAAACCCAATAATTGTGCAAAATAACTAAATATGGCGCAGTAGCCAAGTGGTAAGGCAATGGTCTGCAACACCAGTATTCACCGGTTCAAATCCGGTCTGCGCCTCTTAAAAAGCCCAGAAAATCAAGGTTTTCGAGGCTTTTTTTTTTCAAAATCCTATAATTCTGTCTGAAAAAATAAGGTGGCAAAATTATAGGAAAGAAAAAGTTCACAATTTTTTCTACAAGTCCATTTTTCCATAATCCAATTCCCTTTTTTAAAAAATTAATTCTAAAATACAAGTTTTCATGCTTTAATATTTATAGATATGTCCGCCAAAAACCGTTAAAAACCTTATAAAATCAAGTAAAATCGTTTCGTAAGGTGGACGATAAGGTGGCAGAATTTTGGTTGTAACAGCCTGTGCCATCATACTGTAGACAACCATTTCCTCTGTTAAGCGGAAGATTTATGCAATCATAGCATCAATTAAACTTACCTTACGTTCACTGTCTGTATGAACATAAGTACGCATGATCACCTCATAGTTATCGCCAATGATTTCAGCAGCTTCCTTTATTTCTCCCATATTGTGAGTCTGCCGGATCAGATTTGTTGCAAAAGTGTGCCGTAGTGCATGAAGATTATATTCTGGAATCTCAGCACGCTTACAAATTTTCTTTAGCGTATTGGCTAAATTTTGGATTGTAGGGCTGACACCATTTTGCGTAGATAATATCAAATCTGGAAAAACCCGATTTTTATCGTATAGCTCCATCATACATGATAGTGAAAATTCAGCTTCCTTGTTTAATGGAATAGTCCGTAAACTATTTGGGTATTTTGGAGGAGTCAAAATCATTTTAGTTCGTTTTTTTGAGCCGGCCTCTCTGTTTTTAACCCTGCTAAGCGTATGTGTGATTTTAATGCCACGCCGTCCTAAAAAGGGCACGATAGAAGATTGACCTAATGCAAGCAATTCACCACCACGTAAACCTGTGTTTAAAAGGAATACAATGGCAGGGCCATATCTATACAAATAGCGTTCATTTTTATTTGGACTGGGTTCCATTGCAATTTCTTTTATGATCTGCTCATGTTCTGGTGGGATGATTGAGATTTCCTTTGTTTCTACAGGAAGAACGGATTCTTCCGGCATTATCACCCGATTTAAAATATCAGAAAAGTTTTTTGGCAGTTCGCCGAGAGAAATTGCTGTTTTAATCATTGCAGACCAAAATAAGTAAATTTTCTTTAATGATGAATAACTCAGGATTTCCTTTTTGGCATTAATCGTTGCTGTAATATCATCAGCAGTCAGATTAGAAAATGTTTTGCTAAAAGCATCCGTATCTTTTAAATGATTTTCGTATGTTTTTTCTAATCGATCCAGGCTGGTTTGTTTGAATTTGCCAGCTTCAACCATGAGACTTTTGCGGAATAAGTATTTGTTCGCATAGTCCTGTACTTTGATGTTTGAAGTAATTGCGTCTTGTATTGCGACTTTTATCTTCCAGTCATCTAATAATGCTTTCGCCTCTCCTTTGGTAGGAGCATTAAACTCCTTGTCCGGTAGCCCTTTTTTTCTATATCGGGCAGTCCATCCTCCTCTCCTATTTGGAAATAGTGATCCATCCCCTTTGGATCTTCTTTTTTGTTGTGTACCTTTCGTTGTTCTCGCCATGAATAGTTCCCTTTCTTTAATGAGATATTCATGCCAAATCAGGTATAAGGTCTATTTTAATATAGCCAAGCCTGATTGACAATAACTTTCTAAAGGGTCTAAAAGAATATTTGCTTTCCTATGTTTTTCTTGAGAAACTCCTGAATAGAAGCTGGTGAAGTAAAATATTGCCGCCCAACTTTTGTAACTGGAAGAATTCCACTGTCAAGAAGTTCCCTGGTTTTTGTTTTTCCAATGCCGAGCATGGATGCTATCTCCTGAACGGAGTATGCTTTAAAGAGATTGTCTGTTTCACTCAATATAATCACCTCTATAAATTAGATTAATGAAAGAGTAGACATATCAGGAAACCGTTTCCTATGCCATGTTTCATGCACGTATGAGGTGTTACTATGTAATCATCAAGCTGCAGGCGTGCATTTATGCGACACTATCTGCAGCACCTATATACATTTCCTGATAAGGTATAAAATTATCAAGGTACAATAGCGTAAGACTTGGTTTTGTCTTAACAATTTCATTAAGTAATTAACTGAGATTTTTTCAGATTGAACAGATTATGTACTTTTTATTAAAAAATTTTCTATAAACTTGAAAAAAGAGAGGTGGGATACGTGATATTTCAATATTTTAATTGAAGTCATATATGCAAAGCAGAGTATTTAAGAACATACAATATATTGTGCATGAAGATTGACATATACTATATCATGTGCTACTATACTGCTATAGTTAATTTTATGCGCACCCATAGGGGGAGTTTTGGATTTGTATAAATCCGAAGACTCAAGGAGAGCAGTAAGGCTGCTTATTCCGCATAAGTTGTTTATGATTGTATAAAGTGTCACTATCTGTCCTTATGGGGCAATAGCGGCACTTTTGTTTTTTTGGTAATATTATCAGGGATATGAGAATGGATAGCGAAGGAATACTTCTCTTTTCATTCTTTTTTTATGCCCAAATGAAAGGCAGAATTGCCACAATCAGCTTTGGCTGTTTATGGATAAATAAATTTAAGAAAGGTGGTACACACATGAAAGAAACAAAGATTTATGCAGATGAGTTTTGCACTACATTTGCAAGCACAACGGAGATGCTGGAATTTCTGGCTGAGAGGGCAAAGCAGTCCAAGTGGATTCGTAAGCCTACCAGGATGCTAAAACTGGTTCCATTGGAAAAGGAGGCAGAAACCATTGAAGAAGCCTGTGAAAAAGAACTGGAAGGAATAGTAGAGGATACAGAAAAGAATACCCAGTTGGTATTAAAAGTGAACAAGGATTTTTATCCGGTTCGTGACTGTGCTATTCATACAATTCTGAAAAGAGCCGGCATTAATGGAACAGGATTAAAGAAACTGGAGAAAGCTACTTATGCAAAGGTAGTAAACTACTGTCTTCAGGTAGCGAAAGGAGATGCCTTAATCAAGGTGGCAGATGGAAAAGTATCTGCAGTACATGGTGGTGATGATCATGATTACTGTGTACTTGATATGCAGACAATCTTCAATATGACAAGTGATTATCTGAAAGCACATTTTAAGGGAAGTACTTATCTGGAGGGATCTGGAAGTTTTGACCATTCCATTGTGTCCGCTATGTGGACTTTAGGAGGAAATCAGGAACTTTTGGATACGTATCACCAGGCTTTGGAGGATCATGGAATTGAGGATAAGAGCCTTGCTCCTGCACTGCGCCTGACTACTTCTGATGTAGCAGTAAGTGGTGTGAATCTGTATCCCATGATGCTCTCACAAACCAGTAACCGTGTCATTAACCTGGGCAGTCCTATCAAACTGTCACATGATAGAGGGGCGACCTTACAGGATTTCCGGAATAATCTGGACAAAATTTTTTCCCGTTATCAGGAAGCAGTTAAAGGAATTGTTGGTTTGATGGATATAGATATCCAAAACCCTGTAAACTGTCTGCATCTGATTATGAAGGAACTCAAAATCAATCAGAAAATCCGAAATGAAGTAGTAGATCTTTTTGTGGGACAATATGGGGAAGAACCATGCACAGCTCATGATCTTTATTTTGCCATGCACGAAGCTGCTTTCTTTGCTGCTTGTGAAGGATTTTCTGCACCACGGATTTTAAAATTGGAAGAAGATATTGCAAAAACACTGGCCTTTGACTGGAAAGGGTTTGATGTATATGGAACGATTAAATTATAAGGAGGAAATGAGATGAATACAGCATTAAATTATCAGCCGGAAGTTCTTGTTGATACAGCAGATTTGAGCCGAGAAGATTGGTTGGATTACCGGCGTCTTGGTATTGGTGGAAGCGATGCAGCGGCAATCATGGGCTTATCCCCATTTGCGACAATCAGGGATTTGTATTTCGATAAAATTGGTGTTACGCCAGTAATCGAAGAAGAGGAAGAAAACTGGGTAGCGAAAGAAGTGGGACACCGCCTGGAAGATTTGGTTGCCATGATTTTTGCCAAGAAGACTGGACTTGAAGTTTTCCCTGTACGAAAAATGTTCCGGCATCCGCTATATCCGTTTATGTTAGCGGATGTGGATTACTTTATCCGTTTTCCAGATGGCAGCATTGGGATTTTGGAATGTAAAACCTGTAATTACAATGCAAAAGACAAATGGGCAGATGATGGGATTCCTGAAAACTATGTTTTGCAGGTACGTCATTATCTTGCAGTCATGAATATGAATAAGGCATATATTGCTTGCCTTTATGGAAACAATGAAAATGAATTTGTTTATCGGTGTCTGGAACGGGATAGAATGGAGGAAGAAGAACTCATTGACCAGGAGAAATACTTCTGGGAAGAATATGTGGAGAAGAAAATAGAACCACCGTATTCCGGAAAGCCAGATCTCATTTTGGCTAGTATCCGGAAATATAATGGTTACGCAGACAAATCAATTCCTGAAATCAGCATATCTAGCTTGGAATCACGCAGTCTTGAAAAATATCTCAAATTATCTGAAGAAAAATCCCAATTGGAAAAAAGAAAAAAGGAGATTGAAGCGGAACAACGTGCATTGAGCGTACCGTTTGTCGAGCTTCTTGGACAAGGGTGTAAGGCAGTGATCGAGGATGGGAGTTTCCGTTACCGGATTACTTATAATCCTACGATACGCACCCAGATTGGAAAAGAAAATATGGAGAAACTGAAAAATCAGCATCCGGATATCTACGAAGAATACACAAGCACTACAGAAAGCAGGATTTTCCGGATTAAAAAGGAGGTTGCATAATGTTACAAGGAAAAAAGGCATATATCTGTTCTCCGCTGTCTGCCCCGAATCCAGAGGGAGTGCAGCATAATATGGAACTGGCAAAATACTATCTCATGCAGATGAAAAGGCTGTATCATTGCCGTACTTTTGCTTCACATGCTCATCTTCCGTTAATGTTGGATGACCGTATCCCAGAAGAGCGTGAGACTGCAATGCAGATTGGAGCTTTGATGCTGGATTTATGTGAAGTATTAATAATTTGTGGTTCCTGCATCAGCGAGGGAATGAGAAGAGAGATTCAGACAGCATTTGAAAAAGGAAAAGACGTTTATTGGTATGATTCCAAGATGAAACCAGGCGAATTGATGAAAGTAGAGAACTGGAGGAGCATAGACGATGAGGTGCAAATATATACGTAAGATTTTTCAAAATGAGGAAAACGGATATACGGTTGCGTTATTTTCCACGCTGGATCATGAGGTTCCTCTTTCTGCCAGAGATAAATTTTGGGCAGACAAAAAAATCATTGCGTTTACTGCAAAAGGATATGACCTGCCTCTTACGGATGAAATCGAAATAGAGATGGAAGGCGAGTGGGAGACAAATTCCCATGGAACACAATACAAGGTAGAAACTTTTTTGGAAGTTGTACCTAGAACAAGGGAAGGTATCTTAGGATACCTTTCTTGTGGTTCTTTAAAGGGAATTGGTCCCAAAACGGCAGAACGGATTGTCGATCGTTTTGGTCTGGATACCTTGGAGGTAATGGAAAAGTATCCACAGGAATTATTAAAGATTCAGGGGATATCTCAGAAAAAACTGGACCGTATTGTGGATTCTTTTGGAAAAAACAAAGTATTCCGGGAATTGATGACTTTTTTATCACCGTTTCATGTTACGCCTAAAAAAGCAAATATGATTCTTCAGAAGTTTCGGGATCAATCCGTAGAAATCATTCGGAAGCAGCCTTATATACTCTGCTCAGTCAAAGGGTTTGGTTTTCTCACTGTGGATGCCATTGCAAGGCAGTGCTGTGCTGCAACAAATGATCCTATGCGTATTTCCGGATGCGTCAGCTATGTGTTGCGGGAAGCCATGAAGCAGAACGGACATTTATATCTGGAGCAGGAAATTCTGGTGAAAGATGCATTGAAGGTTCTGAATAAAGAACCGGATCTTCAGCCGGTGACGGAAACAGAGATTTTAAAAGTGTTATATCGTCTGGTCATGCAGGACAGTATCGTAGTAGAAGAGAATAGGGTTTACATTACCAAACAGCATCAGGAAGAAGAGGATACAGCCTCTATGATTGCAAGAAAATTGCACGAGCAAATTCCAGCTCTTACGATTGAAAAGGAACTGGAGGAAGCACAGGAGGATTTAAACATAACATTATCCGAACAGCAGAAAGAAGCAGTGCGTATGGTTTTTGCAAACCCGATCTGCATTATTACTGGAGGACCTGGAACCGGCAAAACAACGGTTTTGAAGGTCATTTTGTATATCTATCAGAAAAAATGTGGGAATGAAGTCAAACTGATGGCACCGACTGGACGTGCTGCAAGGAGAATGGCAGAGAGTACTGGAAATGGAGATGCAACTACTATGCACATGGCACTGGGGCTTTTTGGTGACGGTGATTATGAAGCACTTACGGATAAACTATCCGCAGATTTTATTAATGCGGATGAGGTATCTATGGTAGATATGCACCTTGCCTATGAATTTTTTTACAAGATAAAGGCAGGGGCAAGGGTGCTTTTGGTCGGGGATGTCCATCAGCTTCCTTCAGTAGGAGCTGGGGATGTGTTCCGGCAGCTTATCTTGTGCGGGAAAATACCGGTTACTGTTTTAAATCTGGTATATCGCCAGGGGAAGGACAGCAACATCCCCATAAATGCTCAACTTATCAATGAAGGAAAGACAAACCTGCAATGGGGGGATGATTTCCAGATGGTTGAATGTTCAGGAGCAGATGCGGCGGCACAAATTGTTAAAAATATCTATCTCAAGGAAATTCAGATGTATGGTATGGAGCAGGTACAGATACTTTCTCCATATAAAGTGAGAAGTGCAGCCGGTGTCTTGGAACTGAACCGCAGTCTGCAGGACGAGGTAAATCCTCCTGTATCCGGAAAAAGGGAGCTTCATCTTGGCGGTGAGATGTTTCGGGAAGGTGACAGAATCCTTCAAAACAAGAATACAGAATTTGCCAGTAACGGAGATTTGGGTACATTGGTACAGATTGCTGAAGATGAGGACAATAACCCTCTGGTTCAAATCGTATTTACAGATGGCCGCAGGGTGAAGTATGAGGCAGAGCAGGTGGAAATGATTGAACATGCAAACGCCATAACCATACACAAAAGCCAAGGAAGCGAGTGCCAGGTGGTCATCATTCCGTGGCTAAAAGCTTTTTATCCCATGCTGAAGCGGAACATCTTTTATACGGGAATCACCAGGGCAAAACAGCGTGTTTATATTGTTGGGGAATGGAAAGCCGTTTGTCAGGCAATCCACACAGATGATACGGGAACCAGAAAGACGATGCTGGCAGTAAAAATACAACAGTATTGTGAACGGTATCAGAGACAGGAAAACAGACGGATTCCTGCAACAATTTGCAACCGGGCTGTGTAAAAAAATAGCAAAATAGTTCAATGTTGAGAATTGGCAGGTTATTACTTTATGAAGGGATGTCCTGCCGGTTCCAAAGAAAGGAGCAGGCAATGAGCGAATTATTATATAACAAGTCAAAAGCAGTAGAAGAACTGAATAAAGTGGAAGGATTTTATCCTCTGGAACTTGCCAGAGTTATTTCTAATGAAGGGCAGGAGGAACAACGGTATCTGGATGTGAAATATCGGAAGCTGTGGTTCCGTCTGGTAAATCCTACAGGCAAGATTATCAGCCGGATTGTTCACTTTACTGAAAATATGGCAGTCGTAGAAGCCAGAATTTATCTGGATAAGTGTGATCAGGAAGATAATTATATTGCAAATTCCTTTTCACAGAAGTTTCGTACAGCAGATACACAGTTTGGGGATAAATTTCTTGAAATGGCAGAAACTGCGGCAATTGGGCGAGCTTTGGCAGATGCGGGGTATGGCCTGCAATTTGCTGATGTAGGGGAAGGAAATGATCCAATGCAGGTAGATGCAGGAATTCCTGTAAATCAGGGAACACAGATGCAGACTGCGATGCCAGCACAAACCCCTGCATCAGGAATGCAGCAGACTCCCAATCAGTCAGCAGGAACCATGCCATCATTTCCGCCTCAAGCAACTCCGGGGCAGCAGATGATGGAACAGTTTTATCAAGAAGCACAAGCCAATGGAAATACGATTGGCGGGGGAACGGGTACAGGACAGATGACAAATCCGGTAATGATTCCGGCAACTGGATCTGTACCAGTTATGCAGCAGATGCCTTCTAAGCCGCAATTTCTGGATCCCAATATGCCAGTGGAAGAACTGGTGAAAAGGATGAGTTATGAGCAGGCAATACAAGTAGACGTAACAGGACAGGGAAAATTTAGTGGAAAAACCATGGGACAGGTTGCAATAGAAAGTCCTTCCAGCTTGCAATGGTTCGCAGAACAGTATCATGGACAGAACCATTTCATACCGGCGGCAGCCAAAGTAATTCTTGCAAAGGCATAGCAAATAGCCGGCTTAACATTCTTTCCACAGCCAATAAAGGCTGTGGAAGAAAGGAGGAACCATAGAGTGTATGATATGTCAGGCTTTAGCTACGATATCACAGATGTCGTGCATTTACTGCAGCTTAGAGTACGGCATAAAAATTCTTCGTCAATGGATGTGAATTGTCCATTTTGTGGAGAAACAAAAGGGAAAATGAATGTTAATCTTCAGAAAAATGTGTTCCGGTGTAATCGGTGTGATGCTTCCGGCGGAATGCTGGAATTATACAGAAGACTGCATGGTGTTTCCAGTGCAGAGGCAAACCGACAGATCCGGGAAGCTCTGGGAAAGGGGGAATACCGAACGGATTATCAGGTGGTTCATAAAGAAGAGCCTGTAGAAATTTTCAATGCCGAGTTAGCGGATGCAGATGTCATTGACCGAACATATCAAGAAATGTTGTCGTTATTGACCTTAAATGATAAACATCAGGAGGATCTTAAAAAAAGAGGGTTGACGAAAGAACAGATCGAGATACAGAGGTATCGTAGTGTACCGTTGTTTGGAATTAAAAATATGGTACAAAAACTGTTGGAATCCGGACAGACGGTAAAAGGTGTGCCGGGATTTTATGAAGATCAAGATGGGAAATGGACAATTAATTTTACTTCTAAAAATTCTGGGATTTTGATACCGATTCGATCCATGGAAGGAAAAATACAAGGATTTCAGATACGGTTGGATCAGGTAATGGAGGGACGGAAGTATATCTGGCTTTCCAGTGTGAAATTCCAAAATGGAGTATCATCAGGGAGTCCGGTACATGTCATAGGAAGTCTGGACGCAGAACAGATCTATTTAACAGAAGGTGCATTAAAAGGTACGATAGCCCACTATTTATCTGGAGATACGTTCATTTGCGTTGCTGGTGTCAATCAGTACAGAAATTTAAAGCCAGTTTTGGAAACGCTGAAAAGCAGGCATCTGCAGCACCTATATGAAGCTTATGATATGGATAAAAAAATGAAGGTATATTGTGATGGGGATTCTGAGAAATGTGATGCCTGTCAACGTAAACCAGCCACTTTTTATTGTCCGCATAAGATGCAGAAACGGCAGATTCTACAGAACGCTTGTAGAAAGGTGTATGAAATCTGTAGTGGATTGTCTATTTCCATGAGCCGTATGGTTTGGGACATGGATTCTTATGGTGAGTGGAATGGGCAGATCAAAGGAATTGATGATTATTACTATGTATTGAAAAATACGGGGTGAATATGGACCGGGCAAGTTGTCCGGTCTTATGGAAGAGGAGGATTCGATGAAACGAAAGAAAATTTACGGCATATTTATGCTTGTAGCCATTGCTGTTTTTTTATTTGCAGGAGGAAGGATACTGCAAATTTATTTGAATTATCAGGAAAGTCAAAAAGTCTATGAGCAGATGAAAGAGTTTACACAAAAGATAGAGAATCAAGACCTGTCACCAGAAGCGGTTCCAGGGGAAACGCCAGAGGAGGTCGCAGAGCAGGGATTCCTACAGGTGGATTTTAACAAGCTGGAAGAAATCAATCCAGATGTCATTGCATGGATTGAGATTCCTGGCTTGGAAATTAGTTATCCGGTAGTCCAGGGGAGGGATAATGACTATTATCTGCATCACCTGATTACGGGAGAAAATCATAAAAGTGGCAGTATTTTTATGGACTTTCACAACCAGGAGGATTTATCAGACAGAAATACCATTATCTATGGGCATAATATGAAGGATGGGAGCATGTTTGGAACCCTGGATCAGTATCAGTCACAGGCACTTTATCGAAACTATCCCTATTTTTATATGTATGTGCCAGGATATATTTATGAGTATCAGATTTTTTCCTGTTATGCAGCACCGACGGATCATCCAGCATATACTTATGATTTTCCTACTTCTGAGGACTATGAAGTTTTTCTGGAAACACTACAAAGAAGTGCTGCGTATAACACAGGGATGACAGTTACCAAGGAGGATCAGGTAGTGACCTTATCAACTTGTGTAAATACCCGAAAGGATTATCGCTATTTAGTACATGGAAAACTGAAACAGAAAATAAAAATGGAGGAATAACAGATGTTAGATTTTGAGTATGCAAAGGCATTGGCAGAGGTTGTGCTGGATACAACTTGCAGCGAAAAAGAAAGAGAAGTACGGCTGGAGTGTTTAACCCAAATATTTGGCAGAGCAAATGCTTATTTAAAGAAAGGCTTCTTACCCGATGTGGTAGAGGCTTTTTTTGTGCGAAAAATGAAAGGTTTGCCACTGGTATCGACAAAGCAGGATATGCAGGATTTTTTGAAAGTCAGTACACCCCATTATTTTGGCGGGAAATTTACAGTTAGTAATATTCCGTATTATTCTGAGGAAGAAGAACTGCTACTTTGGTCAGAAACATCACTTCGTGGTCCATTGATTTCAGCCGGATATGAACGCTATATGGAACTGTTTAAAAAGATTTTGCCTCAAAAGGCAGAACAGATTAATTTTTTATAGGAGAAGGAATATGTACATACAAAAGAAAGATTTAAAATATCAGGATTGGGCGTTTGCCCAGCGGAAAAATCTGCCTTATGAAGAAAAAGTAAAACTGGCAATACGCCGCATTGAAGAATGGAATGAGTTTTGGGAAGGACAGGTATATTTAAGTTTCAGTGGAGGCTTAGATTCTACTGTTTTGCTGGCTTTAATTCGGATGACTTTGGGAAAGGAAGTGCCGGCAGTATTTTGTAATACAGGGCTGGAATATCCGGAAATTGTTTCATTTGCCAGAAAAGCAACATTATATGGGGCATTTGAAGAAATACGTCCGAAAAAGAATTTCCGGCAGGTTATATTGGATGAAGGTTATCCTGTAATCAGCAAAGAAAATGCTGCTAAAATAAGAAAATTGCGACATGGAAATTTATCAGAACGTTACCGTAATTATTTATTAAATGGTGACGAAAGAGGAAAATTTGGTATGTTGCCTAAGAAATGGCAGAGATACATAGATGCTCCATTTGAAATTTCTGAACGTTGCTGTGATATTATGAAGAAGAAACCATTCAGGCAATATGTGAAAGAAAAAGGAAGGGTTCCTTTTATTGGAATTACCCAGGACGAGTCTTTTCACAGGGCTCATCAGTATGAGAAAACAGGCTGCAATGTATATACAGGTTCCATGGTTAAAAGCCAACCGCTTGGACCATGGACAAAGCAAGATATATTTCGCTTTGTCTATGAACACCTAGGAAAACAAATTCCGGTAAAAGGTGGAACTTCATATCCATTTGAAATTTGCAGTGTATATAAGGAGGTCAAAAGAAACCTACAGGGATATTATCAGCTTATGGGAGAACAAAGAACTGGCTGTATGTATTGCTGTTTTGGTGTTAATCAGGAAGAAGAACCAAACCGCTTTCAGAGAATGATGCTAACCCATCCAAAGTGCTATGCTTTTTGTATGAAAGCGGTGGAGAAAGGTGGGCTGGGATTAAAGGATGTGCTGCGATACATGGAGATACCGTATGAAACTTGGGAATCCGTTGGTCAGATGTGCCTGAATTTTGATGAAGATAGAATTGCATAGGAAAAGAAAGCACCTGTCTGTAGCAAAATGCTGCAGACAGGATATTTTTTTGAAAAAAAGTTGCTTTGTACGGAAGCTCTGCGTACAAGAGAAGTATAAAGAAAAAAGGAGAGATGATTTTATGATAAAAAAAGTTCGGATTGCGGTAGACCATGGCAATAGAAATATGAAAACCTGTTCCCAAGTATTTACGACAGGGCTTACCATTCAGGATAAAAAGCCTGCCAGAGGGGAAAGGTTCCTGTTCTATGAGGGAAAGTATTATGTGCTGAGTGAAAATAGGATTCCTTATCAAAGAGATAAAACGCAGGATGATCGGTTTTTTATCCTTACTCTATTTGCAATCGTAAAAGAGCTGGAGGAAAACCCTCAAATTCAGCCAGAGGATGTCATTCAGGTGGATCTTCCGATTGGGCTGCCACCCAAGCATTATGCAGAACTTTGTGAACGGTATGAATCATATTTTAAAAGGCAAGGGAAAATCCATGATATCAATTACTGTGGTAGTACATATCATATCACCATTGGAGAGGTAATGGCATTTCCACAGGACTATGCGGCTATGATGACTATGATTGAAAAGCTGCAGCAGATTCCCAAAGTAGTAGGAATTGATATAGGAGGATTTACTACAGACTATCTTCTGATGCGGAAAGGTAATCCGGATATGGAAGCCTGTGATTCCATGGAAAAAGGCGTGATTACCATGTATAACAAGATTATTTCCGGGATTAACAGTGAATATGATATTTTGTTAGAGGAAAGTGATATTGACAGTATCCTTCAGGGAAACACGGAGTTTTATGAAGAGGCTGTAGTCCGTATGACAGAAGGTATGGTGCAAGATTTTGTAAAGGATCTGCTGAACAGTATTCGAGAAAGAGGCATAGATACCAAAGCAGCATATACGGTATTTATTGGAGGCGGGGCAAAGCTATTGAGCCATTTCTTGGAACAATCAGACCGTCTGGGGAAATATACCTTTATTGAGGATATTTCTGCCAATGCCAAAGGATATGACAGACTGTTTCAGATTATGTAGAGGAGTGTGATAAATGTGGAGAAAAAGAATCCCTATAAATTCACACTTGGATTTGATAAAACAAAGCCTTCACATGTGAGGGCAACAGAAATCCTAAACTCTGTAAAGGATAAGGCAGATTTAATCGCTTCAGCGTTGGTATCTTACATAGATGATGTCCGACAAGAGGAAGGGGCTGTTTTAAGCAATGAAGCTCTTCAGGTTCTAATGCAGGAGATGGTAAAGCAAGAAGTAGCAAAAGCAATGCACCTGCATTCCATAAAGCCAGAGGAACCGAATCATAATTCAAATAGTGTAATGGCTGTGCAGCAGGAATCACTTGAAACCATTACTCCGGAAGTAGCAAAAAGTGTAAGAGATGCTATGAGCATATTCCGTAATCGATCATAAACAAAAAAGAAGCACTCTGATTTTGAGATGCTTCTTTTTTTGTGTATTTTTTATCGTCCACAGGAAACGCACAGATTGGACAAAGGTTTTTCACAGATTCTATCCATATACTCATAGGTTAGATATTGTTAGAAAAAGTTAATCGGAATGCTCTGTTTCTTTTAATGCAGAAAGAAGTTCACGCAATGTACGAAGGGCAATCTGGCGATCATCTTCGGAACAGGTTTGCAGCTCTTTCATGATTTGATATGTGGTAGTATCTGCTTCATCTTCCTGAACAACGGAATCAATAGAAATTCTCAAATACTGGGTAAGAGGAATCAAAGTAGCAAGCTCTGGATTTCCATTGCAGGTTTCAATATCAGAGATTGTTCGTGTGGAAACTCCTGCCCGTTCTGCCAGACTGGACTGTGACAGGCCAAGCCGTTCTCTTTCGCTTCTTACCGTGTAGCCTAATTTTTTCTTGACGGTATCCATCCGCATCCGCATCACCTCACTTATTGTTTTATTTTAACGTAGATTGATAGTAAGAGAAACGCATTATAGCACATGATAAAACGCAATATAGTGTGAGTAAGCGGTGCTTTAGAACCTGTAAAAGGAGGAAAGCACCCATGCTGCAAGCAAGGAAAAGGCATTCGTGTAGCGATTCATCAAAAAAATTCTTCCATTATGGGGAAACGAAGAGAGTCATTTATATGCAGGATATGCGTTAAGTGTTAGATGTTCCGTGCAGTATCCTGCATGGTTTAGAAGAAATGTCGGATTAGTTGAATGCTGGTTCGGCTTTTTCTTTTATCATGGAAGGAAACTATTTTTTTATCCTGGCTGCAGATCGCCACCTTTAGAAATTTGGAAACTAATTCATTTTCAAATTTCGGAGGTAAAGGATGAAAGAAGAGAAAAAATACAGTGGATCTAAAACAAGAAACTATTTTACGGCATATTTGTTGGCATCTATCCAGGGGAGAAGGCTCCGGTATCTGGAAAAGCAGCAGAAAATATTATTTGCGGAGGAGAATCTGGAGGATAAAGAAATCACAGATATAGACATTTCTTTGGAGGAACGATTAGAACTTGAGAAAAAGGAACAGTTACTTCTGGATGAATCCAAGGGAATTTATCCAGAGTGGAATGAGATGACGGACATAAACCTTATGGAAGCCATGTTTTCTTTGCAGGAGGAAGAACGAAAGCTTATCTATCAGCATGTATTTGAGGAACGTACATTTAAAGAAATGAGCATCTTGAATCAGATGCCGGAAGAACGGTGTAAAGGTGCATATTATTGGGCTATTCGGAAAATACGCAAGAGAATGGGAGGAAAGAAATCATGAATTTTAAAGAATTGTTATACCGAGCAAGGAAAGGGGATGAAGATGCTATTCTGGAAATATTTGAAATGTACCGACCACTTTTAATTAAAAATGCTTTGGTGGATGGAGTTTTTGATGAAGATCTGTATCAGGAATTGACAGCAGAATTGCTGAAGTGCATACGGTATTTTAGAGATGTAGAATAAAAGAATAGGTAGGGACGCAGCTTAAAAGTTGCGTCTCTATTGTAGATATTTATTAGAGTACAGAAAGCAAAGGAAAATATATTTGAAATGTAGCAGATGTAATATTGACACAATATTATCATTGTGATAATATTATTATAAAATAAATAAAATGAGAATATATGGAGGTATCTTATGAAGAAAAAGTGTATAGTTATTACCTGTCTTACCTTTGCTTTTTTGCTTTTAGTTGCATTTGTGTTGCCACCCAAAATTCCTATAAATTTTGGTTTTAATGGGAAAAAAGCAGAAATTAGTGTTTATTTTATTCTTTTGCTGAGTCCAATACCAGCACTTTGTTATTGGGATAGAAATAGAAAAAATAGAAAGTAGAGGAGAAATATGAAGAATAATATATTAGAAATACAAAATTTGAGTAAATCATACTCCAAAAAAAAGGCAGTGAACAATCTATCTTTGACTATTCAACCAGGAGAAATACATGGTTTTATTGGGCATAATGGAGCTGGTAAGACAACTACAATCCGTGCAGTTGTTGGTATTATGGACTTCGAGGAAGGTAGAATATTAATAAATGGGCATTCTATAAAAGAAGAACCGGTGCTATGTAAATCTTTAGTTGCATACATTCCTGATAATCCAGATTTGTATGATTACATAACTGGTATACAATATATTAATTATATGTGTGATATGTTTCAAGTTCCTATAAAGAATAGGGAAAGAGAAATCTGTAAGTATGCAAATATTTTTAAAATATCGGAAAGTTTAGGTGATTTGATAGCTTCTTATTCACATGGAATGAAACAAAAATTAGCGTTGATTGGTGCATTTGTGCATCATCCTAAATTATTAGTATTAGATGAACCTTTTGTAGGACTAGATCCGGAAGCATCATTTAATTTAAAAAAGTTGATGAGAGAGTTGTGTGATGAAGGAAGTGCTATATTTTTTTCTACTCATGTTCTTGAAGTGGTCGAAAAATTATGTGATACAGTATCAATTATTAAAGCTGGAAACTTAGTAATGAGTGGAACGACAGAAAAAATACGTGGTAGTAATAGTTTGGAAGAAATCTTTATGGAGGTTGTTGAGGATGATAAAAAAATATAATGCCTTATTAAAACTGCAGTTCTACAATTTTTTTGGAGTTAACCGCTTAATTCATTCTCATGATAATAAGAAACGAGGACAATTTGTCATAATTGCTTTTGCTTTTATTACTATTGTAGGAATAATATCTTATGTGAACTATATATTTAGTGATATGATGGCAAAAATAGGATTGGCAGAGTGCATTCCAATTTTTATTCTTATCTTATATTCACTTATTATCTTATTTTTTACTTTTTTGAAGGGAACAGGAGGTTTAATAGGCTCTAAGGATTATGATATTGTTATGAGTTTGCCAGTAAATAATATTACGATTGTATTGAGCAGACTGTCAATATTATATTTAGTAAATCTTGTTGTAGGTGGAATTATTATAGGTCCTGCGATGTTTACTTATAATAAATATAAAACAATGGGATGGCAAAATTATGTAATACTATTTATTGCTTTTTTATTTGCCGCTTTGATTCCTATGATTCTATCTTTATTGGTAAATGTTATAATTGTATCAATTTCTACAGTGTCAAAACATAAGAATCTGATAGCACTGTTTTTAAGTACTTTAGGAATTGTAATATTGGTTTACTTTTCCTTTAAGATCCAAATAGTGGAAAAGAGTACAATTATTTCGGTTAGCAGTTCAATAAGTGATTTAGTAGAAAAATATTACTTTCCTGCGTATTTATTTTCAGATGCTATTGTACATTCTGATTGGGTAAGCTTAATATGGTTTATAGGTATAAACGTTATTATAGCAGTTGCTTTTGTTGGAGCAGTGGCATATTGGTATAAAAAACTAAATACTATAGTTTTGGCTCAACATACACATAGAAAGGTTAAGATAAGAACTGAATTATTCGCTTCTCAATTTAATGCTATGTATAAAAAAGAGCTCAAGCGTTTCTTTTCATGTACAATATATGCACTAAATTCATCAATAGTCATTATACTTCTTTTTGTAATTGCTTGTGTAGGTTATTTTATTATGCCTAAAACGATTATTAGTACTTTACAAGATATGGGGATGTTGGATATAGTTGTTGATATTTTGCCATTACTTATTTCTGCATTTGTAAGTATTTGTTGCACAACTTCTGCATCATTATCCTTAGAAGGAAAATCCAGATGGATTATGTGCTCAATTCCGGTACAACCAATAGCAATTTTTAATGCTAAAATAGCAGTAAATTTGACAATTGTATTACCAGTATTATGGTTGAGTCTTATTTTTATCAATAACATATTTACACTGGAACTTATTCAAACGATTTTATTGTTTGCTGTTCCTACAGTAATTACTTTTTTTATTTCTATTATGGGAATGTTTTTTAATATAAAGTTTCCTAGATACGATTGGACCAGTGAGTATTACGCAATAAAGGGTGGGGCAATTTCTGTGTTGCTTACTATCGGAATTGGAGTAGTAGTGAGTGTTTGTCCTCTTTATCTGTGCATATTTTTGAGAAAATATTCTGAAATAATAATCAGTGTAGTTGCCGTGTTGGTTTTACTAGTAACAATTTTGCTATATAGAAAAATTAAAGCTTTTACAGAGGTATATATGTGATAGATAGAATGGAAAATGAATTAGATAAAAAGTTTAAAGCACTGGCAAATTCTAACAGAAGAAAAATATTATTATATTTAAAAGATAACCAGAAATGTGCGGGGGATATTGCAGGGCAAATATCGTTATCCATGGCATCGGTTTCATATCATTTGAGCGTTTTAAAAAATGCTCAAATAATATCTTCTAATCAAAAAGGTGGATATATTTTCTACCAGTTGCAACATAAAGAAATTGAGGAGCTTTTGGAATGGTTAACTACATTATTTGCATAGAGAGAGGAAACAAGATGACAAGCAGGAAGAAAAGTGAAAAATTAAGAGTAGCAAAAGTGTTGAGTGAAGAACGGAAAAAAAAGGAAAATCATCAAAAAGACCTCGCAAAATATTGTGGTGTATCAAAGTCTGCGGTGTCAAAATGGGAATCAGGTCTCTCATACCCAAGCATACCACAATTACCTTTAATTGCAGATTATTATGGTATTACGATACAGAAGCTACTAACTGGAAGAGAAAAACAATAGAGGAAATGCCTGGCTTATGTAAGGTCAGGCATTTCTCCTTTTACAATATAGAGAAAAATCATTTTTATTATCTTGAAGTCCATAAATTATAGCACTGGCTTCAAAACGTTTTGCTTCATCTTTGAATTCGATCACACCATCGTATTTTTCTACAACCTTCCGTATACTTTTAGTCCCAATTCCATGTTCCGGAGTTTTTCCCTTCATTGTTTTCAAATCA
>JAXEUM010000117.1:0-3787 GCA_034114925.1 Oliverpabstia sp. | reverse complement strand
ACTGGCAGAAGGATTAAGGCAAATAGCATAAAAGAAGCATATATAGGGCAGGAACTGCCCGAATTAACGCCTGTGGAGATAGTAGGTTACGAGGTCGATGAAGCAGGAAGCCCATTGGCTTTAGACAATGGGTAGTTCACATTATTGGGAGCTTTAGTATTGGGAGGTATCATCGGAGGAGCGCTAAGCATGATGGTTTTGCTTCAGTATGATCAGATTATCGATGTAGCCAGGGGGGCAGAAAGAATTTTAGATCATATAGGAATTGTGATAGAAGGAATCCTTGTACTGGGATTTGTCACAGTGGTTACCATATTATATTTTTACAGTAGAAGCTTATGGAAAAAGGAAGAAGCGGCAACGGATGAAGAGGCAGATTTATATGGAGAAAAGTTTGAAAAGTGGTCGCAGATAGGTGTAACTGTATCAGAGATAGCAGCAGGTATTATCATTATTACCGGATTTTTGACGATTCCCCCTAATTTTCCCAATGGAAATGTGGCGCTGGCAGGAACATTTCTCACGAATACATCGATTATGCTGCTCGGAGCTATTTATATGGCAATTCTAGAGATTATGTATTATCATTTGATTCAGAAACGAGATCCCCAGAAAAAGGGAGATCCGTCCAGCTTCAGTTTTAATAAAAAATGGCTGGCAAGCTGTGATGAAACGGAAAAAATGGTGATTTATCAGGCGGGATATAAAGGATTTTCTGTGATGCAGATTTTGGTTCTGGCAGGAATCATCATAGCCGGAATAGGAAAATTTGATTTTGGTACAGGAAATTTTCCCATTGTATTGTTAGGAATCGTCTGGATAGGTGGAAATCTGACTTTTGGCAGAAAGAAAATGCGGGGATTGAGAAAATAAAGGAAGGAGTGGGTTTATGAAACTGGAGGTAAAGAATCTTAAGAAAAGTTTTGGAGAAAAAGAGGTGCTTCATGGAATATCTTTTTCGATAGAAAGTGGCAGAGCATTGGGACTTCTGGGAAGAAATGGGGCAGGCAAGACAACGACGATCCGTATTCTTATGGATGTGTTTAAAGCTAATGAGGGAAGCATTACCTTAGATGGGAAGGGATTTCATCCAGGAGATTTTCAGATCGGATATCTTCCCGAGGAAAGAGGATTATATCCGAAAAAGGGCGTACAGGAGCAGATTATGTATCTGGCAGCTTTACGGGGATTGGATGGGAAAACTGCAAAAAAACAGACGATTCATTGGCTGGAACGACTGGGAGTGGCAGAATATGCAGGAAAGAAGCTGGAGACTTTGTCGAAAGGAAATCAACAGAAGGTACAGTTGGCTCAGACGTTGGTGTGTAATCCGGATATTATTATTCTGGATGAACCTTTCAGTGGTTTGGATCCGGTAAATTCTCAGGTGTTAAAAGATGTGATACGGGAGCAGATACAAGAAGGAAAACTGGTGATTTTTTCCAGTCATCAGATGAGTTACGTGGAAGAATTTTGTGAAGATATTGTATTGCTGAATCACGGGGATGTGGTTTTGTCAGGAAATTTGAGAGAGATTAAAAAGGAATATGGAAATAATCGTCTGGTGATAGCGCTGGAAAATACCAGAGGAGAAACATCCGCTGAGAGAATCAGAGAGAAAATGAGTGAAAAACTCCAGGTAATCGGTCAGAGACAGGAAGAAGTGGTGGTAGAGATGACTGGAGAGACAACAAGAAAAGAGGTATTAGAAGGGTTGTTGGAAAAGGGATTGGTTCCGGAGCATTTTGGAAATTATGAACCTTCTCTGACAGAAATTTTTGTGGAAAGAGCAGGTGATCAGGAATGAAACAGTTTTTTACGGTATTAAAATTTGAATTAAATAATTATTTTAAAAATAAAAGTTTCCTCATGACTACAGTGTTACTGGCAGTCCTGGCTGTAGGCGCTATTGTGGTACCTGCACTGTTTATGGGAGATGAAAGCTCCAGGAAAGAGAAGGGCCAGGAAGAAGCGGAAACCATGGCAATTTTTGATGAAAGTGGAGTGATCTCAGATTTGGAGGAGTTTTCTTCGCTTATGGGAAAGGATATTGTCTGGAAACAATGTGACGATGGCGGACAGGTGAGAAAGCTGGTAGAGCAGCAGGAGGTATCGGCAGGATTTCTTGTACAGGATCTTCTTCATTACACCTATGTGGTGGAAAATAATTCCATGACAGACAGCACAGAAGAGATGTTTTCTCAGGCATTGATCACTTTGTACAGGGATGGATATCTGACAGAAAAAGGAATAGATTCTGAAGAAATTCAGGCTTTGTATCAGACAATACCGGAATCTAAGATGGAGATTCTGGGAAAAAACAGTGTGAAAAATTATGCCTATACGTATATGTTGGTCATGGTCTTGTATTTCCTGTTGATTTTCTATGGCCAGATGATTTCTGTATCAATCACAACGGAAAAAAGCAACAGAGCAATAGAGATTTTGGTGACCAGTGTGAACAGTAACAGTTTGATTTTCGGTAAGGTACTGGCGGGAGCTATTGCAGGGGTGATGCAATGTATTGTGATACTGGGAAGTGCGGTGGCAGCTTATCAGATGTTTAGAGAAAACTGGAATTACCAGTTGGATTTCCTATTGCATATACCGGGTGAAGTGTGGGCGGCATTTGTGATTTTAGGACTTTTGGGTTATCTTCTGTATGCTTTTTTCTTCGGTATGCTGGGTGCGCTGGTTTCCAAGACGGAAGATATCAGCAAAGCCGCCACGCCGATTATGATGATATATCTTGCGTCTTTCTTTATCGCCATTTTTGGTATGTATGATAGCGACAGCCTTTTGATGCGGGTTGCTTCCTTCGTTCCCTTTACTTCCAGTAATGCCATGCTGATCCGAGTGGCTATGGGAAGCGTGGAGATATGGGAAGTGGTTGTATCCGGAGGATTGCTGGCGGCGTCCTGCGTATTGGCAGGCGTATTGGCGGCGAAGATTTTCCGGTTTGGAACACTGATGTATGGAAATCCTGTCAAGCTGTCCACAGCATTGAAAAAAATCAGAGAAAAATAGTCAGGAGAAATAATAGAATATGAAGAAAATATTGTTGATGACCACAGGAGGAACGATAGCTTCCATTGAGACAGATCACGGACTGGTACCGGAGACCAGTGGGGAGGAAATTCTGTCTTATGTGCCGGAGGTAAGGGAAATCTGTGATATCCAGGTGAAACAGATTCTGAATCTGGACAGTACCAATCTTCAGCCGGAACACTGGCTGAAGATAGTAAGAGAGTTAAGGAATACGTATGAGGATTATGACGGTTTTGTAATCACTCACGGAACAGATACTATGGCATATACTGCATCTGCCTTATCTTACCTGGTTCAAAATTCCAGAAAACCGATTATTCTCACAGGGGCACAAAAACCGATCAGCGCTCCGATTACAGATGCAAGGAAAAATCTCCTGGATAGCGTGCGGTTTGCTGTAAAAGATGGGGTGAAGGGAGTACACATCGTATTTGACGGAAAGGCAATTCTTGGCACAAGAGCCAGAAAGGTAAGAACAAAAAGCTACAGCGCTTTTGACAGTATCAATTATCCGGTGGTGGCATTTATTGATGATAAACGAATTTTGCAGTATGTGGAGCCGGGGGAAGAGGCAGGGGAACTGGAATTTTATGATAAATTAAATCCCCGGGTATTTCTTATGAAGCTGATTCCGGGAATGGAGCCGGAGATTTTACGGTATATCGGAAGTCGATACGATGCGATTATTATAGAAAGTTACGGAGTGGGAGGAATTCCCTTCTATAATAGAAGAAATTTT
>JAXEUM010000116.1:0-19479 GCA_034114925.1 Oliverpabstia sp. | reverse complement strand
GTCTATCAGGAACCGTCAGACATGATAATTATTTAGGATAACATCTGATGAAGGAAGAACTCCTTCTTCTGTTATCTGGTATATAGAAACTTATTAACCAAGTAGTCTTACTGACTACACCATTATTATACTAGGAGGAATGAAGATGAGTCAGTGGATATGGAAGTTCGGAGAATTCGAAGTGTATCACAATTTATTACTGCATAACCGGAGACAACAGTACGGTTATCCGGAGCCAGTAGTTTGGAAATTATATGCACCGGAGCCGGTGGTTTGCTTTAAGAAAGAAGTAACCACAGAAGGGGGAAGTTTTCGTGTAAAAGCCTGTGGAAATATTTCTGTTACTGTGGGAAAAGAACCGTGGAATCAGAAAAAATACGGAGGACAATCAGAAATAAAACTGGAACCGGGAACGACAGAAGTGAGTATCCGGGTGGCAAATAGGAAAACATTTCCCTGTATTTATGTGGATGGGGTTATCGAAAGTGATGAGTCTTGGGTAGCGGATGATATGAGCAGTAACTGGGAACCGGTGGGGACTTATGAACGTTTTAGAAATCCAGATCAAACGCCGGAAGTATTTCCATTTGATTATGCACCGGTAAGTTATGTAAAAAAAGAGCAAGTAGTCGGTGGAGTTTTGTTTGATTTTGGAAAAGAAACTTTTGCCAGAACAAAAATTACAGGTCTTCAAAAAGAACAGGTAAGGGTACAGTTTGGAGAATCCAGAGAGGAAGCTCTGGATGCAGACTGGAGTGTGATTCATTTTGATGAAACACCGGAAAATGGAGAGATTTCTTATATGCCGTATGCTTTTCGATATATTTTTGTCAGTGATGAACAGGCAGAAATACAGGGGGAATATGAGTATCTTCCTTTGGAGTATAGAGGAGAATTCCGATGTGATGAAGAAATTGTAAATAAGGTATGGGATGTGGCGGCTTATACCTTTCACCTGAATAGTCGGGAATTTTTCCTGGATGGAATTAAGAGGGATCGCTGGGTGTGGTCTGCGGATGCGTATCAAAGTCTTTTTGTGAATCGTTATCTTTTCTTTGATAAAGAGATTGAAAAGAGAACATTGATAGCATTAGGAGGAAAGAGTCCTTTTAAAGTACATATCAACACGATCATGGATTACACATTTTTCTGGATTATCAGTTTATATGATTATTATGTAACGTATGGCGATAAAAAATTTCTGGAACAGATAGCTCCCCAGATGAATGAAGTTATGGATTTTTGTCTGGAACGTACAGATGAAGACGGTTTTATGAGAGGAAAGCCGGGAGATTGGATTTTTATTGACTGGGCGCCAATGGATAAGACAGGAGCTTTGTGTGGAGAACAGATTTTGTATGCAAAAGCCATGGAAAGCTATGGAAAAATCTGTGATATTTTGAAAATATCTGATAAGGAATGCAAGGAAAAAGCAAAAAAAATCCAAGAGCAGATTTTTGAGAAATTCTATGATCGGGAAAAACAGGTATTTATAGACAGTTATGAATCGGGAAAAAGAAATGTAACAAGACATAGCAATATTCTGGCATATCTGTTTTTGCCCTGTAATGAAAAACAGAAAAAAGATATTTATGAAAAGGTAATTTTGAATGACGAAGTAACCCAGATTACTACGCCATATTTCAAATTTTATGAAAACCAAGTGCATTGTCTGGCAGGTAATGGAATGCTTCTGGAAGAATCTATTCGGAAATATTATGGAAGTATGCTGGCTACAGGAGCTACCACCTTATATGAAGAATACGACCCCAATATGGAAGGGGTTCAGCACTATGCCATGTATGGAAATTCTTATGAAAAATCTCTTTGTCACGCCTGGAGCGCCAGTCCGATTTATCTTTTGGGAAATTTCCGGTTAGGAGTACAAAACACAGGGATTGCCTATGAAACGTTTGATGTGCGGCCTATGTTGGGAGATTTGCAGGAGTTTTCAGGGAAAGTACCTGTACCGGGAGGCTGTGTACAGGTTTCCATGAACAAAAAAGAACTTCGGGTTAAAGCAGATGTTCCGGGAGGGACTTTATGGATGGGAGAAAAGAAATATACTCTGGAACCAGGCGTAGAATTTGTAGGAGGGTATGAGAATGAAGCGAATTGATTTGGACAAAGACTGGATGTTTTACGAGAGTGAAGAAAGTAATAGTTTTGTATTTAAGCAGAAAGAATAAATTAAAACTGATCACTCAGAGCCGTCAGCCATCCACCAGATGGTACAGCGGCGGGGGACTTTACCGGGATGTATGTTTATGGGTAGGAAATCCTGTTCATGTAAAACCCTGGGATATATTTGTGACCACACCGGAAATCACATCAGACTACGCTGTTGTGAATGTAGAAGCGGAACTTACGGGAACAGATAAAGAGCAGCGGATTGAAGTGGAATATTTTGTTTTAGATGAAAATAAAAGAGTAGTTGCAAAAGTGGATGATTCTCTGAATCTTTGTGGAAAACAGAAGAAAATTTGCAAGCTCATTGTGGATAATCCACATTTATGGAACTTGGAAGATCCTTATCTGTATACTTACCGGATAACTTTGAAAAAAGAAGGAACCATTCAGGATGTGGCAGAAGATACTTTTGGAATCCGTACTATTGAAGCAGATGCAGAAAATGGTTTCCGCTTAAATGGGAAAAAGATGAATTTAAAAGGTGGCTGCGTTCATCATGACAACGGATTTTTGGGAGCATGTGCATACCCCAAAGCAGAAGAAAGAAAAATGAAAATTTTGAAAAAGGTTGGCTATAATACGGTGCGTATCAGTCATTATCCTCCTTCCCTGGCACTTTTGAAAATCTGTGATCGTCTGGGAATACTTTTGATGGATGAGGCTTTT
Organism: Oliverpabstia sp.; assembly: GCA_034114925.1. Classification (GTDB taxonomy): domain Bacteria; phylum Bacillota; class Clostridia; order Lachnospirales; family Lachnospiraceae; genus Oliverpabstia. The sequence goes on along the minus strand of JAXEUM010000116.1, from coordinate 16,623 downwards.
GATGTGTGGAGAATGGGAAAAATGCCCATGGATTATCATCTGTATTTTGAAGACTGGTGGGAGAGAGATATTGAAAATATGGTTCGCCGGGACAGAAACCATCCCTGTGTAATTACTTATTCCATTGGAAATGAGATTACGGAGAGAGATGGAAGTAATCAGGGTGCAAAATGGTCAAGAAAATTGGCAGAAAAAGTCAGAGAGTTTGATGATACCCGATTTGTGATCTCTGCTCTTTGTGGTGTGTTTCCGGAAAAAGATGACGAAGAGGGCAGTAATTTTGAATTGAATCTGCTTCAGGATAATTCTGTCTGGAATGAAGTTACAAAAGAATTCTGTGAACCTTTGGATATTGTGGGATATAATTATCTCAAAGATCTTTATGAGGGAAGTCATGAAATGTTTCCCCAAAGAGTAATGTTGGGAACAGAAACACACTCCTTTACTACATATGATTTTTGGCAGAAAGTAGAAAAGCTGCCATATGTAATCGGAGACTGCATTTGGGCCGCTGTAGATTATATGGGTGAAGTGGGAGTAGGAAAAGTTTACTGGGAAAAAGAGCAGGACGAGTTTTCTTTCATGACGCCATATCCTTGGAGAACTTCCTGGCAGTCAGATATTGATCTGACAGGAGAACAGAGACCTCAATCTGTGTACAGAGAGATCATGTGGGGAAACAGGGAAAAATCAGGTATTTTCACCACCCATCCCAAACATTTTGGAGAAAAGTTTAGGGGAACAGACTGGCATTGGTATGATGTAAATGATTGTTGGTACTTTGAAGAATGCTGGCTGGGAAAACCGGTGAAAGTGGATATTTATGGAGCAGGAGATGAGGCGGAATTTATTTTAAACGGAGAAAGTCTGGGAAGAAAGAAAATGGACAGATTGATGGCTTCTATGGATATTTCTTATATTCCAGGAACACTGGAGGGGATTGTTTACCGGGAAGGAAAAGAAATTAGCCGCTGTCATCTGGTAACACCGGGAACTCCATACAGGTTGTCTTTGATACCGGAAGAAGAACAAGTAAAGGCAGATGGGAAAGATCTGGCTTATGTGCGGGTAATTCTTGAAGATGAAGAGGGAAATCGGCTGACTCACGAGGAACGGGAAATCCATGTGGAAGTATCCGGAGCAGGAACATTTTTGGCAGTGGGAAGCGGAAATCCCTGTACGGAGGATCATATTACAGCAAAAGAATGTCACTTGTATCGAGGAACAGCTGTTGTAATTCTTAAAAGTAAGGCAGAGGGAGAAACAAAAATTACAGTCACAGCAGATGGGGTGGAGGAAGGAAGTTGTATAATAAAATCGTAACTGTTCAGTATCTTACAGTAGACAGCTGAATAACTATATCAATCATGTTTCTGAAATTTCGTTAGAATAACGGAAATTTGATGAAAATATTGTGAAAAATACCATGATTGAAACCTATTGACTTTATAAAATTTCAGAGCTATACTGGTTAAACCATTATAAAAAAGAAAGGAGGCAGGCAAATGAGAAACGTAATCAATACATCAACCATGATGAAAGACATAAAATTATATACAGCAATGAGATGGAGATTCAGAGGTCATGTTGCCTGCCATTCTTAAGCGAAATAGAATTAAAAGGCGAGATAAGTGTGTAGAAAAGTGCGAAGTTTTGTCAGTGATTCTGTGGCAGGTAATTTTTATCAGTAGAGAAAATGTGCTTCTGGGTAACCAGGGGCATTTTTTTTATGCAATTCAAAAGATTTGAAGAGGAGGAAGATTATGGAACAGAAAAAAACGGGTAAATTGAAATTGATATCCCGATTTCTGAAGGGGAATCTGCATATGTTTGTACTGGTATTCATTTTTTCTATGATGAATACATTATTTAATGCATTGACTCCTCAGATTGTAAGGATTTCTGTGGATTCGGTGATAGGAGGCGCCGACTGGCAGCTTCCCGGATGGTTAGTGGATACGTTTCATCTGGAAGCAATCCGGCAAAATGGCTGGTATGCTCTTTTGCTGGCAGGAGCAGGAATTATGGTTGCTTCTGTATTATCTGGGATTTGTAATTATGTGACGAAAATGGAGATGGCAAAAGGTTCCGAGGGATTTGTAAAGAGTATCCGAGATCAATTGTATGAGCATATACAAAAATTGCCATTTTCCTGGCATGTGAAGCACCAGACAGGAGAAATTATTCAAAGATGTACTTCTGATGTGGAGGTTGTGAGGAATTTTGTATGTAATCAGATGGTGGAAGTGTTCCGAATTGTATTTTTGATTCTTTTGTATATGGGAATTATGTTTTCCATGAATGTAAAGATTTCTTTGGTAGCGCTGGTGTTTATACCGGTGGTAATAGGTTATTCCGGATTTTTCTATTCCAAGATTGCCAGAAGATTTCAGGCGGCAGATGAAGCAGAAGGAGCTTTGGCCAGTGTGGTTCAGGAAAATCTTACAGGAGTGCGAGTTGTTCGTGCCTTTGGAAAAGAAAAATTTGAGATTGATCGATTTGATGAGAAAAACGAAACATTTTCTAATCTGTGGATTCAATTAGGAAAATTGATGAGCGCTTACTGGGGTATGGGTGATCTGATCACAGGTATTCAGGTGCTTGCTGTTATTTGTATGGGTGTGGTGACAGCAGTAAACGGAGGAATTACGCTGGGAGAATTTCTTGCCTTTGTATCCTACAATGCTACGCTGATCTGGCCGGTGCGAAGTTTGGGAAGGATTCTTTCTGATATGAGTAAAGCGGGAGTTTCCATAGACCGTGTGGCTTATATTTTGGATGCCCGGGAGGAAGAAGAACCGGAAAATGCGCTGGAACCTCCAATGGATCAGGATATTCGATTTGAGCATATTAACTTTTCTTATGGTACAGGTTATCCGGTTTTGAAGGATGTGGATTTTACCATTCCCGCAGGGAAAACTTTTGCGATTCTCGGAGGAACAGGAAGTGGAAAGTCAACATTAGTACACCTGTTAAATCGATTATATGATCTCCCCGAAGATGCAGGACGCATTACGATTGGCGGTGTGGATATTTCTCAAATCAGCCGGGGGTATTTGAGGAAAAATATCGGCATGGTACTTCAGGAGCCATTTTTGTTTTCCAGAGGTATTGGAGAAAATATAGCGATTACCCAGGAAGAAAGAAATGATGAAGAGGTTTTTGCTGCGGCACGGATTGCCTGCGTGGATGAATCTATCCGAAACTTCCATCATGGGTATGATACTGTTGTGGGAGAGAGAGGAGTGACACTTTCCGGCGGACAAAAACAGAGAGTAGCTATCGCCAGGATGTTAATGCAGAAGGCTCCGATCATGGTGTTTGATGATTCTCTGTCTGCAGTAGATGCGGAAACAGATGCAAAAATCAGAGAAGCATTACAGGAAAAAATGGGAAAAGCTACAGTGATTTTGATTTCTCACAGGATCACAACGCTGATGCATGCAGATTGTATTATGGTTCTGGATGACGGACGAGTGGCGCAGATGGGAACCCATGATGAGTTGATTCGTCAGGAAGGAATCTATAAGGCAATTTATGATATTCAGATGAACAGTGAAGACAGAAAAGAAATCTTTGAGGGAGACACACAGGAAAATCCTGAGAAGGGAGGGAATGTATGAGTTATGATGAGCAGGAGTATACAAAGTCCTTTGATATAAAAATATGGAAAAAGGTATTGCCGTTTCTGAAACCATTTCGGAAAGTTGTATGGATGGTTATACTATTGAATTTATTTTGTTCAGCGGTGGATATTGCTCTTCCATTATTTCAAAGGTATGCAATTGATAATTTTATAGAAACAGGAAGTCTACAGGGATTACCCACATTTGCAGTACTTTATCTGGTAGTGATCGCCTTGCAGACTGCCAGTGTAATCGCATTTACCAGGGGAAATATCCGGATTGAGATGCAGATGGGGCGAGATATGAAAAGAGCCTGTTTCGTGCATCTTCAGACGTTATCTTTTTCGTATTATAACGTGACGCCAGTGGGTTATATTTTAGCCAGAGTGATGAATGATACCAACAGGATTGCCGGACTGGTTGCCTGGAATATGGTGGATATGCTCTGGGCGTTTACTTATGTTGCCGGGGTATTTGTGGCAATGGCTATTTTGAACTGGAAACTGGCGCTGATCGTTATGTTGATCGTACCGGCGATTGCCATACTTACCGTATATTTTCAGAATAGGATTCTAAAATGGAATCGTAAGGTGAGAAAGATTAATTCTAAGATTACCAGCGCTTACAATGAAGGAATCATGGGAGCGAAAACATCAAAAACTCTGGTAATTGAAGAGAAAAATGCAGAAGGTTTTCGGGAAGTTACTCAGGAGATGAGGACAGCAGGGGTGAAAGCAGCCAGATTGTCAGCAATTTATTTGCCGTTGGTATTGTTTTTTAGTTCTCTGGCTACTGCCATTGTCCTGGCAAGAGGAGGAAAAATGGTTCTGGATGATTTGATGATGATTGGAACTTTGTCAGCATTTTCCTCCTATGCAGTGGGAATCTTTGAACCAATCCAGCAGTTGGCAAGAAATATTGCGGAGGTTATTTCTGCCCAGGCAAATATTGAGAGAGTGACGGGACTTCTGGAGCAGGAACCACAGATTGTAGACACACCGGAAGTAGAAGAAAAATACGGAGATGCATTTTTCCCTAAGAAAGAAAACTGGGAAGAGCTGAAAGGTGATATTGAATTTAAAGACGTATCTTTCCGATATCCGGATGGAAATGAGGAGGTGCTGAAGCACTTTAACCTGAAGGTTCCTGCGGGAACCACAGTGGCTATTGTAGGGGAAACAGGAGCAGGAAAAAGTACCCTAGTCAATCTGGCGTGTCGTTTTTTTGAGCCGACGCAGGGACAGATATTGATTGACGGAAAAGATTATCGGGAACGCAGTCAGTTGTGGCTGCACAGTAATATAGGATACGTGCTGCAAAATCCGCATCTGTTTTCCGGTACGGTTATGGACAATATCCGCTATGGAAATCTTAACGCTACAGATGAACAGGTAAAAGCGGCTGCAAAAGCAGTTTCAGCAGATCAGGTAGTGGCGAAGCTGGAACATGGATATTCCAGTGATGTGGGAGAAGGCGGAGATTTGCTTTCCACCGGAGAAAAGCAGTTGATCTCTTTTGCCCGGGCGGTACTTGCCGATCCGAGAATCTTTGTGTTAGATGAGGCAACTTCGTCTATTGATACGCAGACGGAACAGTTAATTCAAAATGCTACGGAAAAACTGCTGGAGGGAAGAACTTCTTTTCTGATCGCCCATCGTCTTTCCACTATCCGAAAAGCAGATGTGATTCTGGTGGTAAAAGACGGAAAGGTGGTAGAACAGGGAACGCATAAAGAATTGCTGAAGGCAAAAGGCTACTATTACCAGTTGTATAGCAAACAGTTTATGGAAGAGTCAGCAAAGAAAGTTTTAAAGTAAAAATGTCGTTGCTGTGAACGAAGGGAACAGTAACAAATTGTCATAAAACCACAAGTATAAAGTCGTAAAAGTAGTAGCATAGTCGGCTCCAAAAGGTGTATAGTTTTTTCAAAAGAAAATCGGGAGGAATATATATGCAGCAGGCAGAATTAAAAGAATTGCTACAGGAAATGTCGTTGAAAGAAAAAGTAGATCAGATGCTCCAGATTATGGGAGTATTTTATCAGGAAGATGTGGAAGGCGTTCTTACCGGTCCGGCAAGAGATATGGGACTGGAGGAAGAAGATATTTATATGGCAGGTTCTATTCTGGGAACAGCGGGAGCAGAAAAGCTAATAAATATTCAGAAGAAATATATGGAAAAACAGCCGCATCATATTCCTATGCTTTTTATGATGGATGTGATTCATGGAATGAAAACAATTTTCCCAATGCCGTTGGCACAGGGAGCAAGTTTTGATCCTGAACTTACAGAAAAATGTGCGGCTGTAGCAGCGAAAGAATCGGCGGTGAGTGGTCTGCATGTAACCTTTGCGCCTATGACGGATCTGGTGCGTGATGCCAGATGGGGCAGAGTTATGGAATCCACAGGAGAAGATCCCTATTTAAATGGTCGGATGGCAGCGGCTATGGTAAAAGGACTTCAGGGAACAGACATGAAAGAGCCGGGAAAAATTTCTGCCTGCGTGAAACATTTTGCAGCATATGGAGCAGCAGAAGCGGGAAGAGATTACAATACTGTGGAATTAAGTGAACATACACTTCGAGAATATTATCTTCCTTCTTATAAAGCGGCTATTGATGCGGGAGCAGGATTGGTTATGACATCTTTCAATACGCTTAACGGAATCCCTGCAAGTACAAATCGATGGTTGATGCAGGATATTTTGCGAAAAGAAATGGGATTTCAGGGGGTATTAATCTCCGATTTTTCGGCAATTCTTGAGACGATTGCTCATGGAAATTCTTCAGATGAGAAGGAAGCAGCAAAGAAAGCTCTGGAAGCTGGCGTGGATATCGATATGATGACCAGTGTATATTCTGCAAATTTGTGTAAACTGGTAGAAGAAGGTCAGGTAGAAGAGCGTCAGATTGACGAGTGCGTATTGAGAATCCTGGAACTGAAAAATAAACTGGGATTATTTGAAAATCCATATAAAGATGCAGATCCTCAAAAGGAAAAAGAAGTGATTTTATGCAAAGAACACAGAGAACTGGCAAGAGAGGCAGCGGCAAAAAGCTTTGTACTTTTGAAAAATGAAGGTGTTTTGCCGGTGAACAGAGAACAGAAAATTGCTTTCATAGGTCCGTATACCAACAACAAAGAGATCAAGAGCAGTTGGTCTTTCACAGGAGACAGCAAAGATTGTGTCACAATAGAAGAAGCTGCCAGAGAAGTATTTGATCTTACCAGAACAACATTTCATGCAGGATCTCCGGTCATTGGAAATGATTGTGAACTGGTAGGATTTACGGAGAGTGTTCCGGAAAAAATATCGGAAGAAAAACGAAAACAGATGTTGGAAGAAGGGGTACAGGCTGCAAAAGAAGCCGACCTGGTAATTATGCCGATGGGAGAACATTATCTTCAGAGTGGAGAGGCTACCAGCCGGGCGATGATTGATATTCCTCAGGTACAGATGGAACTGTTCAGAAGAATCAGTCAGGTAAATGAAAATATTGTGGTAGTGCTGTTTAACGGGCGTCCTCTGGATTTGCGTGAAATCAGTGAAAAAGCAAAAGCTATTTTGGAAGTATGGCTGCCGGGAACAGAGGGAGGTCATGCTATTGTGGATGCGCTGATTGGAAAGGTAAATCCTTCAGGAAAATTGCCAATGAGTTTCCCTTATTGCGTGGGACAGGTTCCTGTTTATTATAATGGGTATTCCACCGGCAGACCGAATCTTCCGGGAATGAAAGAACGGTTCCGTTCTAAATATATAGATATACCCAATGAACCGTTGTATCCATTCGGATATGGTCTGAGTTATACTGAATTTTCTATCGGTCCGGTAGAACTGGATAAAGAAATAATAAAAAAAGATACATCTATTACTGCAAAAGTACAGGTGAAAAATATTGGACAGTGTGCGGGAACACAGGTGGTACAACTTTATATTTGTGATGTGGCAGCCAGTGTGGTGCGTCCTGTGAAAGAACTGCAAGGATTTAAGAAAGTAGAATTGAAACCAGGGGAAGAAGCCACAGTGGAATTTGTGATCGACGAAACCATGCTGCGATTCCTTCGGGCAGATGGAACGGTGGGAAGCGAACCGGGAGAATTTAAAGTGTGGATCGGAGACAACAGCAGGACAGAAAATGAAGCAAGATTCCGGTTGGGGGAATAAAAAATAGTAATACGAATGGTACTGTTTGTATATGAAACTGGTTTGTTGCAAATATGAAGGGTTCTCAAAATACTCACCACTATTTTCATAAAAAACTGGTGAGAAAATTGGGAAACTGCAAAATTTGCAACAACAAGATTAGAAACAGAGTGTAATCACATTTTTTGCATCTATAAAACTTTATATACATATGAAATTGTAACAGTTCAGTCCGCAGTAAAACCGTACTGCGGGCTTATTGTGGCTGAGCTGTTACATGAAATTATTTTTCAATTATCAAATCAAGGCAGTTCAGCCGTTATTTTCCAGAAAAGAGAGATGTGTAAAGTATAATTCCTGTGATAAATGGGCATAGGGAAGGTATAATTTCTGTATATGTCCAAAAATCGCAGAAAAAAGGAATTTTTTTCTGTGTTTTGGGTATATAGCAAGTGAGAAGATGAAATCTATCCCGTAAAAATGGGTTTTTGTGGGCATAGAGAAGAGTCATTGTCTGTATATAGCCAATCCCCCCAAAGTGATATAAAATGCACTCTATAAAAAGGGCACGCCAGAGATGCTAATGGTATTTACCTGATATTGGGAGTAGGCGAGAGGCATAAGAAAATAAGTTAGGCAAGAAACAGGGAAATTTATCCGCTAAAGTTTAAGCAGAAAATATAAAGGGAGTTATCTGCAATTAAGGTCATAAAATAAACAATTCCGGTCATAAAAGTAGCAGATGTTTTTGTGGTAAGATGTTACTATCAAAAATAGAACAGAATATGCCTATTCCATAGGTGTGGCAGAGATTTTGCGAAATAATTATGTGCTAAGTACGGAAGTTTATAAAGGAGAATGTGTTATGAGTCTGAGAATTAAGGAGGTATTTATAGAATACCAGAAAAATCCCCTGGGATTGGATGAAAAGAAACCAAGATTTTCCTGGCTTTTGGAGGCTGACGAAAAGAATACAATACAAACAGCCTGTCGGATTCAGGTGTGGAGAGAAGAAATCTGTGTGTGGGACAGCCAGAGATTGGAAACCAGAGAATCGAAAGGTATCTGTTATGAGGGAGAAGCGCTGGAGTCGTGTACTTTCTATCAGGTAAAAGTAGTGGTATGGGATAATCATGGAAACGAAGGAGAGAGGGATACGTTTTTTGAGACCGGATTGATGAATCCGGAAATGGATGCCTGGGAGGGCGCAGAATGGATTGGAGCGCCCAGATATACAGTATGCGCCGAGAATCGTGGAGTGTTTATTCTGGAAACTGAGTTTCGTATGGAAAAAGGTTTTGGTCGGGCAGGAGTGATTTTTGGAGCAAAGGATTTCCGACTTTTAGATCATACAAAAAATGAACTGGGATTGGAAGGAGAAAATTTTATCCGTTTTGAATGTAATTTGAAAGAGGATATCCCACAATTGGATATTTATCGTGTGGGATATGCGCCGGAAGATAAAGAAGAAGTTCCATTTGCATCGGTAGAATTGGTGAATTTTCAGGGAGAAGACAAGGTTCCGGTAATTACAAGAGAAAATATGGGAGAATTTCATAAGCTTCGGATTGAAGTGGATGGAAATAATTCGATGACATACGTGGATGATGTTTTAGTAGATGCAGTAGAACAAAAGGAATTTTGGGGAACGAAACTGACAGGAAGAACATTGAATCCCCGAGGAAATAATGATGTGCTGACATATCCAAGATTAAATGAAATCGGATTTTTTGCGGAGGGTACAAAAGCATTTTTTAAGAATATCACAGTTAGAAATATGCGACAGCCTTCGAAGGAGTTTATCAGAGAGACGCCGGCGGGAAATATCAATGGGGAAGAGAGTATTTTTTCAGGAAAACTTCCGGTGGAAGAGGGATGTTTCGTGGCAGAAAATGTGCAGGTTACAGCAGATCCTTCGAATACTTCCATCCCCATGCTTCGTACAGTGGTGAAGGTGGATAAGAACAAGAAATTGGCGAAAGCGAGACTGTATATCACCTCCAGGGGAATCTATGACTGTAGAATCAATGGAAAGGAAATCACAGAGCGATTGTTGGCGCCTGGAATTACCCAGTATGATAAACGGATAAATTATCAGACCTATAATATTACAGAAAAATTACAGGCAGGAGAAAATGGTGTGGGAGTAACGCTGGCTTCCGGATGGTGGAGTGAAGCGCAGACATTTACAGTCAGAAATTATAATTATTTTGGGGATAAAGAATCCTTGCTGGCAAAGATTGTTCTTACTTATACGGATGGAACAAGAGAAGTTCGGGTTACGAATACAAAGGACTGGAAATATTATGGAGAAGGACCTTACATATATTCCGGATTTTTTGCAGGAGAAATCTATGATGCAAGAAGAGAAGATATTTATGAAAGATATTCTATGGGAGATTTTGATGACAGCCAGTGGGAGAGGCCACAGATCATAGAAGCTGTACCTATTGACAAGTTCCGTGCGATGCCGCCAGGATTTGGTCGATCCTGGCCGGCAGTAAACCAGGGAAAAACAAAGCTGATCGGTGAATATGATGCTCCTGTATATGTGGTAGAAAAACGGACAGCAAAAACAAGAAAAGAACAGGAACCGGGAGTATATATTTATGATTTGGAGCAGGAAATGGCAGGAGTTCCACGGATTGTTTTTCATGAAAAAGCGGGAACAAAAGTAGTCATTCGATATGCGGAAGTGTTATATCCGGATATGAAAGAGTATGCTGGAAATGAAGGAAAAATGATGTTGGAGAATTACCGGGATGCTACCAGTACGGATGTTTATATTTGTAATGGAAAAGAAGGGGAAATTTTTCAGCCAAGGTTTACCTTCCACGGATATCGCTATATTGAGATCAGTGGGGTGGAAAATCCTCCGAAGGCAGAGGAAGTGGAAAGCCTTCAGTATTCTTCTGTGACAGATTTTCAGGGAAGTTTCCAGAGCGATCATCAATTATTAAATCGTTTTACAGAAAATGTGCAATGGTCTCAGAAATGTAACTTTATTAATATTCCAACAGATTGTCCCCAGAGAAATGAGCGTATGGGATGGGCAGGAGATACCCATGTATTTTGCCATACTGCATTACACAACAGTAATTTAAAACAGTTTTATGAGAGAAATCTCCAGGCTATGGCAGATCTCCAGACACCAGAAGGTCAATTTCCTGAAATTGCTCCGGTGGGAGGGGGATTTGGCGGTATTACCTATGAATGTGCAACTATTTTTATGGCGTGGGAGTTGTATGAACAGTACGGAGATATAAGAACACTGGAAAGATTTTATCCGGGCATGAAAAAGTACATGGATTATATGAAAGATAAAGGGCTTCCGGGAAAAGGAGATATGACGAAGGTAGGTCCGCTGGGAGACTGGCTGGCGCCGGAAGAAACAGATCTTCAGCTTTTATGGAATGCATTTTACTATAAAGAAGCAAATCTGATGAGTAAAATCGCAGGAGTGTTAGGAAGAAAAGAAGATGAAGAAGAGTACAAAGCGCTTGCCAAAAAAGTCAGAGATTTTTGGAACAGAACTTTTATTGATCCGGCAACGGGAAAAACCCGTGATTTTGAAGGAAACAATTGTGATACCCAGTGTTCCTATGCGCTGGGACTGGAATATGGCGTAATACAAGACCGGAAAAAAGCACAGGAACATTTGCTTCGAAAAACACGGGAACTTCATCATACGGTGGGAACAGGATTTTTCGGAACAGGTCTTTTAAATCTGGCGCTTACACATATGGGACAGACGGAAGACGCTTATAAACTGATGTTGCAGACAGCATTTCCTTCCTGGTTATATCCGGTAACGCAGGGCGCTACGACGATTTGGGAACATTGGGATTCCTATACAGAAGAAAAAGGTTTTGGCGGTCAGAATGCAATGAATTCATTTAATCATTATTCGTTGGGAAGCGTACTCTCCTGGATTTATCAGGTGATTTTGGGAATCCAAAGGGAAGAACAATATCCGGGATACGAGCATTTTGTACTGAAGCCGGAGATAGGACCGTTATCTTTTGCCAGAGGAAGTGTGGCAGGTCCTTACGGAGTGATTCGTGCAGGTTGGGAAAAAGAAGGCGAAAAAATTGTTTATCATTGTGAGATTCCGGTAAATACAGAAGCTACTTTATATTTGCCGGGAGGAAAAACAAAAGAACTGGGTTCAGGTATCTATGATATAGAAATCTGAAAATATTATGTTAAAATAAATGTAACAGTTATGAAAGTGGAAAACAGTGATAGAAATGAAATATCAGTAAAGGAGAAGATGCATTATGAAACGAAGAATCAGAACTTTCAGTGGAACGCAGAATCCCTCTGTTTCAGCCAGAGAGATAAAAAACAGAGAAGTGGCTCGCAAAGCAGCAGAGGAAGGCATTGTTTTAATGAAAAATGAGGGTGTACTTCCCCTGAAAAAGGGATGTAAGATCGCTTTATTTGGAGCTGGCGCAGGACGTACGATTAAAGGAGGTACCGGCTCCGGAGATGTAAATGAGCGAGAGGTGGTAAGTGTTTATCAGGGATTGGTAAATGCAGGATTTGACATTACCAGCAAAAAATGGATCGATGATTTTGAAGTGATTTATAGAAAATCAAGGGAAGACTGGCGTGAGAGTATTTTTAAAGCGGCGGAAGGGAAAAGTCCTATGGACTTTTTCCAGATTTATGCATCTCACGGTTATGAAATGCCTTCTGGAAGAGATATTCTGGATGAGGATTTTGGCGGTGCAGACACAGCCGTTTATGTTCTCAGCCGTATCGCCGGAGAAGGTGCGGATCGTTTTGATAAAGCAGGAGATTATTATCTGACAGATCACGAGAAAAAGGATCTGGAAGTAATTGCAGAACACTGTGAAAATATAATTGTGATCTTGAACGTGGGAGGTCAGGTGGATCTGAAAGATATCCTTTCTGTACCTCAGGTAAAAGCACTGTTGAATCTGGTTCAGCCGGGAATGGAGGGAGGAAATGCCCTTGCCCGTATTCTGGCAGGAGATGTGGCGCCCAGTGGAAAACTCACAGATACCTGGGCAAAGAATTACAGTGATTTCCCCAATGCAGAAACCTTCAGTCATGTAAATGGAAATATTGAAACAGAAAAATATGAGGAAAGCATTTATGTGGGATATCGGTATTTTGACAGTTTCCAGGTAGATGTGGAATATCCTTTCGGATATGGTCTGTCCTATACAGAGTTTGCATTGACACAGGGAACCGTGTGTGTCGATGAAACTTCCATACATACACAGGTGACAGTGACAAATACAGGAGATACGTATAAAGGAAAAGAAGTGGTACAGATCTATGTTACCTGTCCGCAGGATGGAATGCCAAAAGAATATAAACGTCTTTGTGGCTTTGCTAAAACAGACCTGCTTGCTCCGGGAGAAAGTCAGGAGATTTCTATCAGTTTCCCGGCAAAGGCAGTTGCTTCTTTTGATGAGGAAAATGGAAACTGGACAGTGGAAAAAGGACTGTACGGTGTCTGGGCAGGAAATTCATCGGCGGCAATCAGCCTGATCGGAACTTTACAGGTGGCAGAAGATGTGGTTTTAGAGAACGTGGATCATATTTGTCCGCTGCAGGAAGATTTGGAGGAAATAGTTCGTCCGGAAGACGTTGTGCGTACACTGGAGGCAACATGGCAAAAAGAAGCAGAGGATAAAGGAATAGTTCCTGTCCTGTTTGCGCCGAAACCACTGGAAATGACAAGAATTCCTGCGAATGAGTTGGATCAGAAAGCAGAAGAGCTGGTGGCTAAACTTACAGATGAAGAGATGATTGCCATGGTGATCGGAGAAGTGAGCAAAGGGCAGGACAATGCTCTGGGAGCCGCCGGTATTATGGTGCCGGGAGCAGCAGGAGAAACCAGCGGTGTATTGGAAGAGAAATATGATGTTCCAGGAATTTCTATGGCAGATGGTCCTGCGGGAGTACGTCTGATCAAAAAATATGACGTAAATCCGGAAAATGGACAGGTATACAGTATGGGATTGCTGGGAGCGCTGGAAGGTGGATTTTTCACCGAAGATGAAGTTCACGAAGGTGCAGATACGTATTATCAGTATTGTACGGCAATTCCTGTGGGAACACTGCTGGCACAGACCTGGAATACAGAACTTCTGGAAGAAGTAGGGCAAGCGGTAGCTGTGGAGATGCAGGAATTTGGCGTTGCCTGGTGGCTGGCTCCAGGAATGAATGTTCACAGAAATCCATTGTGTGGAAGAAACTTTGAATATTATTCGGAAGATCCCCTGGTTAGCGGCAGGATGGCAGCAGCAATCACCCGGGGAGTTCAGTCAAAAGAAGGAGTGGGAACCACCATCAAACATTTTGCCTGCAACAGTCAGGAAGATAACCGTATGGGTTCCAACAGTATTTTGTCAGAACGTACTTTAAGAGAAATTTATCTGAGAGGATTTGAAATTGCAGTGAAAACGTCTCAGCCTATGGCAATTATGACGTCCTATAATTTGATCAATGGCGTTCATGCTGCCAACTGTAAAGATATTTGTACGGTTGCAGCAAGAAAAGAGTGGGATTTCCAGGGTATTATCATGACAGACTGGACAACTACTATGCCACAGGGCGGCAGTCTTTCCTGGAAATGTGTGGAAGCAGGAAATGATCTGATTATGCCGGGATGGCCGGGAGACAGTGAAAATATCAGAGAAGCGCTGAAAAATGGAAGTCTGAAGCGAGAAGATTTGCAGGCTTGTGTAAAAAGAATGCTGAAAGTGATCTTCCAGACACTGGGATATGAAGATTGCGTAAGTTATGGAGCACAGTTTAGATAAAAAGAGATTGTGAAGGAGTAATACAACCATAGAATAGATAGAGTACAGATAAAGCATCGAGTAAAACCGATGCTTTATTTGTATGGAAAGATCATTATTGTAGCCATTTGAGAGGAGTAAACCATTTACACCCGTTGTTCCCCTTGTTATAATAAATAATAGAGAAACGGTAACGGTAGTGTCAAATGAGTTATGAAAAACTGAGTCAAAAGAAAAAGGCTCAGATGAACCTTGATAATTGCAGATATTTTAGTCAGAGGTAAATTTACGCCACCCTTGACAGCACGCAAAAGAACTGCTGTATGTAGATTACCGACGGCGAAGAACTCAAGAACAGTTAGAAATTCTCCGGTCGGATACAGCAGTGTAGCAGTTCTTTTGCGTGCCTTCAAGGGCAAGCCGAAAGCTGTGCTTTCGGTGGCTGGATCTGTTACCTCGGGCTTGGAATCTAAGAACAGTTAGAGCCTTCGGTTTGAAGATTTAAGATGGTCTGTTGTCCTAAGAAAATGAGTAATTGCCATTTTCCCGGCATGTTATCAGCACCATTTAGCATATCCACTTTATTCAAAACCTGATATTGATTATGCTTGTGCGGTCTTAAAAAGTTATAGTAAGCCACCCATAAAGCTAAATCGTAGTTGGCACCTTCATAATTATCAAATCCATTTGTGGTTCGGTAGGAGGCTTTATAGGTGCGGTTGAGACGCTCAATCATCTGTTTGTAGGGACGAAATTCTTTTGAAACTTCGTCATCATTGGTTAAGCCGATTACTTGTGTAATGCTGAATTTAAAGTTATCTTTAAATTTTCTGGCAAATTCCATAGCAGCTAATGGATAGGCACTGTATCCATCCGCAATGAATTTAAAGTTTTTGGGTAGTTCTGTGAGATGACGGAAAGCCATCCGCATGGCAAGGATACAAGGACCAACACTCCGATTGTCAGAAACCTGATATCCAATAATGGACCGGCTTGCAGCGTCCATTATGAACCAAATGTAAGCCTTGATACCGCGGACTTTAATATAGGTTTCATCGGCGGTAAAAACATCGCCAGTTTTATAATCGTAATGATCGACAAAGGGCTTGATACAGATAGCGGCTGTTTTACAATAGTTGGCGATCTGCTGATGGGAGATGCGGATGTTATAAAGATCCTTGAGCGCCTGAGAGGTTTTTCTTAAAGATAGACCGAGATTGATATGTAGAGTCAGGCAAAGGGACATGACATGAGCATTGTGTTTGGAGAATCTCAGGGAAGAAGCATTCTTTGGGAGAGAGCTTAAATCCATGGCAAAAAAATCTACTGTGAATTCGCGGTAGATATAATGGAGTTTATATTTTGTTTTTCCATGTTTTTCTTTTAAATCTTTACGATCTACTTTTGCAAGATTATGGAGATAGTAAGGACACTTAGGGTTCACGCATTTATGCTTACGGAAGAACTTACGGTCTTTCTTGGGAACTAAAGAATGTTCGCAGTGAGGGCACAGAAATCGCATGGGAGCAGTCACAGAATCACCGGAAGAGAAGGTTTGTCCACAGATTTTGCATTGATACTGTCCGTTGCCGCCGTTGTTGTCATAGATGAAATGGTGAGGTGCACCACACAGAGGGCATACCGTATCTACCGGAATACATTTTCCGTTTCGGCGTTGTACCGGCTTCAAGGATTTGTGGTATTTCCAATGATAGTATTCCAGAAGGAATTGCCAGTCTTGTTTGATGAAGGTTTTGATGATGGGAAGTTCATCCACTTTAAACTTTTGATATTTTGGAGAGTGGGAATCATCGAAAGCCCACTGTTTGAGGGGAATATATCTGCATATAAAATTTAAAAGCCAACAAATCTGTTGATGTTGGTATTGAATAAAAGAAAGTAAGTAGTGTATAATGTCCATGAGCATTGTCTCCTTTGGTTTAGTTGATGTTTGGTCGCGGATATTATACCAGAAAAGGGAGGTCAATGCTCTTTTTATTTGCAACTTCCCATAAAATCAAGGTTTTTAATGGATTTAAACAATAAAAAAGAGGTAGTTTTTGACACTACC
>JAXEUM010000115.1:0-15833 GCA_034114925.1 Oliverpabstia sp. | reverse complement strand
CATAAAATACTGCTAATCCAACGAACTAATATCTTTTTAAAAAATGATATTTTCACCAAGGGGATAGTTCACCCTTTTTTAGCCAGAAAAATAAGGCAATTTTTTTCATTTCACTATTTGACATTTATTAGCTGGACTTTCCTTTTTCAGTTCATTATCGAACGGTGTATATGCATCATAACATTTCATTTCCGTACTGTCAATAGAATAATTTCAAAAATGAACGGTTTATTTTTATGTTTCATTTTTGAACTGTTTATGCTATACTTTTAAGTAACAATCAGCAAAGGAGTGTTTTCTTATGACAGTAGGTGAGAAAATAAGAAAATTCCGGATCGATCAAGGATATACACAGAAAGAATTGGCAATCATGTCCGGATTGAGCGAATCGGCAATTAGAAATTATGAACTTGGGAATCGTTTCCCATCATCAGAACAATTAGAAAAAATAGCAAACTCATTAAAGATCAGTCCATACGCCATGTCTGATCCAAACTTTGATACTTATGTTAGTGTCATGCACGCATTATTTGCTTTAGAGGATCAATATGGACTGCACGCCTATCGGGATGAATCTGGCGTACCGCAGCTCATGTTTAAAGACAAAGGACATGATTCTTTAAATATGCTGGATCATATTGGAGCATGGGCTGATATGTACCAGAAATTCAGAAATGAAGAGATTACAGAAAAAGAATATTTAGACTGGAAGAGTCAATTCCCAGCTAAATAAGAAGAAATTATTTACAATCATATTAAAAAAGTATTGTCATTTGATTGTCAACGGACATAGAAAGAGCCAAGAAAGCCCGTAAAATAGGCATTTCTTGGCTCTAATATATTATTCGAACTCAATCGTCGCCGGTGGTTTCCCTGTACAATCATACAGTACCCGATTAACCCCTTTGACTTCGTTTACAATCCTGCTGGTCACAATTCCCAACACTTCCCATGGTAAATTGGCACTTTCCGCAGTCATGAAGTCACTGGTCAGCACTGCTCTCAAGGCAATGGCATAATCGTACGTTCTCTCATCCCCCATGCATCCCACAGATCTCATATTTGTGATTGCTGCAAAGTACTGTCCCAGGTCTTTCGCAATTCCTGCCTTTTCGATTTCTTCCCGGTAAATGGCATCTGCATCCTGTACGATCCGTACTTTTTCCGGAGTCACTTCGCCGATGATACGCACACCCAGTCCCGGTCCCGGAAACGGCTGACGAAATACCAGATATTCCGGTATCCCCAGTTCAAGCCCTGCCTTGCGTACTTCATCTTTAAACAGGTCGCGTAATGGCTCAATAATTTCTTTAAAGTCTACATGTTCTGGAAGACCGCCTACATTGTGATGTGATTTAATAACTGTAGATTCACCGCCCACACCACTCTCTACTACATCCGGATAGATAGTTCCCTGAACCAGGAAATCTACTTTTCCGATTTTCTTAGCTTCTTCCTCAAAAACCCGGATAAATTCCTCTCCGATGATTTTTCGCTTCTGCTCCGGCTCTTCCACGCCCTTCAACTTTTCATAAAAACGCTCCTGGGCATTCACACGGATAAAATTCAGATCATAATTTCCTTCCGGTCCGAACACTGCCTCTACCTCATCGCCCTCGTTTTTACGAAGAAGACCATGATCTACAAACACACAGGTAAGCTGGTTTCCTACTGCTTTGGAAAGTAAAACTGCGGCTACAGAAGAATCCACGCCGCCGGAAAGAGCGCAAAGTACCTTTCCATTGCCAACTTTATTGCGAATTGCCTGAATGGATTCTTCTACAAAAGAATCCATTTTCCAGTCGCCCGCACAGCCACAAACACGGAACACAAAGTTTGACAGCATTTTTTTGCCTTCCTGAGTGTGAAGAACTTCTGGATGGAACTGGGTAGCATACAGACGTTTTTCTGTATTTTCCACTGCTGCCACCGGACAGTCTGGTGTATGTCCGATAATTTCAAATCCGGGAGCAATCTTTTCTATATAATCATTGTGGCTCATCCAACAAATTGTTTTTTCCGATACATCCTCAAACAATTTAGACCGGGTATTTACTGTGACTTCAATTTTTCCATATTCACGCACCGGAGCTTTGGAAACCTTTCCTCCAAGCTGATGCATCATAAGCTGAGAGCCATAACAAATTCCCAGAATCGGCACACCCAGTTCATAGATTTTTTTATCATATGTGGGAGCAACCTCCAGATATACGCTGTTAGGTCCACCGGTAAAAATAATTCCCTTGGGATTCAAAGATTTTATTTTTTCCAGATCTGTTTTATAAGAGTAAATTTCACAGTATACGTTGCATTCGCGAACACGTCTTGCGATCAACTGGTTATACTGTCCGCCAAAATCCAGTACGATTACGGTCTCTCTTTTCATTCATGTGTCCTCCTAAAATATGGTATTGGGGTCAAAAGATACCTTGTTTCTTTTTCAACATAAAAATCAAATTCTATTATAAAAACACTTTTTTATTTTGACAAGTAAAAATATTTTTCGCCATTCCCATGATTTCACAGCAATTCCACGAATTTTTTATTTCTTTCTATTTTAAAGTATGGGGTTATTTATGATTTTCCAGTATTCCAGAAGTTTTTCTTTTTCATTCATTTCCGGCTGTTCCAAAACCGCTTCCAGAAGCTGCTGCAATGTTGCTCCTAACTGTGGTCCCGGTTTCATCCCTTCGTGAATCAGATCTCTTCCTGTCACCGCCAGAGTTTTTAGAGAAACACATTCCTTGTTCTCTAAAATTTCATTATAAATCTCTTCCACCTGAGATAACCTTTGCATTTTTTCTTCTCTTCGATATTCGCTTTGTGCCTGATAATCTGCTCTTTGTATTTTCAGGAGAAGCGGAAATAAATCTTCTCCCACTTTATTCACTGCCCGACGTACAGCTTTTCTTTCCGGAGTTACCCGATAATCATGCCACAAAACTAATTTTGTTACCTGACGAATGGTATCATTATCAAATTTTAATCTGCGAAGGATTTTTTTTGCCAGTTCCTCCCCTGCTTTGCCATGTCCATAGAAGTGATCTGTTCCCTGTTCATCTGTAGTTCTTGTCTCATATTTCCCCAGATCATGAAGCAGCATGGTCAATCGCAAAACTTTATTTTTCTCCACTTTTGTAAGAGCCAGAAGCGTATGTTCCCCCACAGTACCTATATGGTGGGGATTATTTTGTTCCGTTTCCATCATGCGGTCAAATTCCGGCATGATAATTTTTGTAATCCCGGTCTCATATACCGTTTTCCACAATTGTGGGCGATCTGATATGAGAAGTTTTACCATTTCTGTCTGAATTCTCTCTGCACTGATTTTTACCAGCGTGGGCGCCAATTCTACGATTGCCTGTTTTGTTTTTTCTTCTATAACAAATCCCAACTGTGCCGCAAACCGCACAGCCCTCAGGATTCTCAACGCATCTTCGCCAAATCTTTTCCAGGGATCTCCCACGCAGCGGATGATTTTATTTTGCATATCATCCATTCCTCCAAATGCATCGATTAATCCCTGTTCCTGACTATATGCCATGGCATTGATGGTAAAGTCTCTTCTTTTCAGATCTTCTGTCAGATTTGATGTAAATAAAACTTCTTTGGGATGACGACCATCTTCGTATTCCCCATCAATCCGATAGGTGGTGACTTCATATCCTGTATTTCCCACCATAACCGTAACTGTTCCATGCTGTAATCCGGTATCCACCGTTCTCTGAAATAATTCTTTTACCTGGTAAGGAGAAGCGGAGGTGGTTATATCCCAGTCATCCGGTATTCTCCCCAGTATACTGTCTCTGACACACCCTCCCACTGCAAATGCCTCATATCCTCGTTGCTGTAATACCTCTATAATCATATTTACCGCTGCAGGCATTTTTATTCTCATATACGTTCTCCCTCCTTTAAAACAGATGAAGCTGCCGCATCAACTGTATACAGATTTTTCTGTATACGGATTCCTGCCGCAGCCTCTTTTCATTTTAGTAAGCTCTTCCCCAATAAACCATTTTTTTCGCTGGTTTTCCACAACATACGCAGGTATCTGCCAGTTGTTCCTGCTCAAAAGGAATGCAACGGGAAGTTGCTGCTGTTTCCTCTTTGATCTTATCTTCACATTCTTTACATCCGCACCACATAGCTTTTACAAATCCTGGTTTTTCATTGATAGTCTGAACAAACTCTTCATAATTTGTTGCCACATAAGTATGTGCGTCTCTGTGTGTTCTCGCAGCCTCTAGCATATCTTTCTGAATGGTATCCAGAATTTCCTGTATTTTTTCTGCAATTTCATCCAGACATACCACAATTTTCTCTCTGGTATCTCTACGAACCACAACTGCCTGATTTGCTTCGATATCTTTAGGACCACACTCGATTCTTACCGGAATACCACGCATTTCCTGTTCTGCAAATTTGAAT
The DNA here is from genome assembly GCA_034114925.1 of Oliverpabstia sp. Classification (GTDB taxonomy): domain Bacteria; phylum Bacillota; class Clostridia; order Lachnospirales; family Lachnospiraceae; genus Oliverpabstia. Next base: position 11,402 of record JAXEUM010000115.1, on the reverse strand, counting down.
CCGGGACTCTTATCTGTAGCATCTGTTTTCACACGGATATTTGCTGCTTTCAATGCTGCTTCCAGCTCTGCTGCTTTTTCCAGCACGCCTTCTTTTCTCTGCTGAATCGGAATGATTACTGCCTGTACCGGTGCAATTCTCGGCGGAAGTTTCAGTCCACTGTTATCTCCGTGTACCATAATGATAGCGCCGATCATACGTGTTGTCATACCCCAGGATGTCTGATGCACATACTGCAATTTATTTTCTTTATCTGTATACTGGATTCCAAAAGCTTTTGCAAATCCATCACCAAAGTTATGGCTGGTTCCTGACTGCAGTGCTTTTCCATCATGCATCAAAGATTCAATTGTATAAGTCGCCTCTGCTCCCGCAAATTTTTCTTTATCTGTTTTTCTTCCTTTCACTACAGGAATAGCCAGAACTTCTTCACAAAAATCTGCGTACAGATTCAACATCTGAATCGTTCTTTCTTCTGCTTCTTCTGCTGTCGCATGAGCAGTATGACCTTCCTGCCATAAGAATTCTCTGGAACGAAGGAAAGGACGGGTTGTCTTCTCCCAACGTACTACAGAACACCACTGATTATATAATTTAGGAAGGTCTCTGTGAGACTGAATGTCCTTAGAATACAGATCGCAGAATAATGTTTCAGAGGTAGGTCTTACGCAAAGACGTTCCTGCAATTCTTCCAGACCGCCATGAGTTACCCATGCCACTTCCGGAGCAAATCCTTCTACGTGATCTTTTTCTTTCTGCAGAAGGCTTTCCGGAATAAACATAGGAAGATATACGTTTTCTACTCCTGTCTCTTTAAATCTCTGATCCAGTTCCTTCTGAATATTTTCCCAGATCGCATAGCCTGCCGGTTTAATCACCATACAGCCTTTTACACTGGTGTAATCTACCAGTTCTGCCTTTTTTACCACATCGGTATACCATTGTGCAAAATCTTCTTCCATGGAAGTAATCGCTTCCACAAGTTTCTTATCCTTTGCCATTTCTATTTCCTCCTGTTTTTGTTCCAGGGCTTACATTTTCCATAATACAAAAACGGACAACGCAGCCCTCTGTTTTTTAACAGGGACCAAGCGTTGCCCGGCGGTACCACCCTTATTAACAGCTCTGTGAACTGTTCACTCTTTCTCCTTTTCTAACGCCAAAGTACGCGTCCTGCTCCTCACAGGCAGCTCCGGGGCCGGTTCCACTCATTCCGCACAGGAAGTTCCCACCTTTTCTTCCCTCTCTGAAGATTGTCACGAATGTACTATTCCCTTCATAGCCATTTTCTTACTGTTCCATCCGGTTTGGATATCACCAATTGTTGATTGCCAAACTTTCATGATAGAAATTCTATCGGATATCTGTCTTTTTGTCAAGAATAGAAAATCACCAATTTAAACTTGAATCGTAATTTCTCTGTTTGTGCGATTATACTGATAATACCTTACTCCTGCTGCATCCAGCATTCTTTTAGATGCCCGCACAGCCGGAGTATCTGCATATTTATCTTCATCGTAGATAATTGTTTTAATCCCTGACTGAATAATCGCTTTTGCACACTCATTGCAGGGAAATAAAGATACATACAATTTTGCACCTTCCAGAGAACCGCCCCGATAATTCAAAATAGCGTTCAATTCACTGTGTGTCACATACAGATATTTGGTATCAAAGGGTTCCCCTTCTCTTGCCCAGGGAAATTCGTCATCTGAACATCCCATAGGAAATCCGTTATATCCCATCGACAAAATCTTATTATCCTGACTGACAATACATGCCCCCACCTGAGAATTCGGATCTTTGGAACGCATACCGGATAATTTGGCAACTCCCATAAAATACTCATCCCAGGTGATATAGTCTTCTCTCTTACCCTTCATGGTACATACCTCTTTTTATTTTGTTCCGAAAATACGATCTCCTGCATCACCAAGACCCGGCACAATATATCCATGATCGTTTAATTTTTCATCCAATGCTCCAATATACAGATCCACATCCGGATGCGCTTCCTGCATTCTCTTTACGCCTTCCGGTGCTGCAATAATACACATGAAACGAATGTTACGCACTCCTTTATCTTTCAGCATCTGAATTGCAGCCTCTGCAGAACCGCCAGTTGCCAGCATAGGATCCACAACAAAAACATCCCTCTCTGAGCTGTCTGCCGGAAGTTTGCAGTAATATTCCACCGGTTCCAGTGTTTCCGGATCACGATACAAACCAATATGACCCACCTTTGCTGCCGGAATCATTGCCAGCATTCCTTCTACCATTCCCAGACCTGCTCTGAGGATAGGAACTACCGCCAGTTTTTTACCTGCCAGCTCTTTTGCAGTCATCGCTGTAATGGGTGTCTTAATATCCACATCTACCAGTTTCAGATCTCTTGTTGCTTCATAACACATAAGCATAGCAACTTCACTGATCATTTCTCTGAATTCTTTTGAACTTGTTTCTTCTCTCCGAATAATTCCAATCTTGTGCTGAATCAAAGGATGATCCATAACTACTACTTTTGACATTTGTACCCCTTTCCACTTTCTTATGAAAGTAAAACCTCTTTTGTTTTTAGTATCTCCATTTTTTATGCTTCACTGTTTTCAATTAAATTAATTCTGCGAATATGTCTTTCATCATTGGAAAATGGTGTTTCCAGAAATGTTTCCACGATTTTCACAGCCAGTCCGGGACCTACCACCCGTCCTCCCAGCGCCAGTACATTGGCATCGTTGTGTTCTCGTGTTGCCTGAGCGCAGAAACAGTCTGTACACAATGCTGCACGAATTCCGGGAACTTTATTTGCTGCTATGGAAATACCGATTCCTGTTCCACAAATCAAAATTCCTTTCTCACATTCCCCATCTACAATGGCGTGTGCCACCTTTCTTGCATAAACCGGATAATCTACAGATGCGGTACTGTCACATCCATAATCCTTATAGGCAATCCCCTTACTGTCCAGATATGCCTCAATCTCTTTTTTTAATTCAAAACCGCCATGATCACAGCCTATTGCTATCATTATAGTTCCTCCTCTTCATTTAGTCTTATCACCAGTCTGCGCATCAAAAGTTCCATTTCCGTATAGCACTGAGCATACACAGACAAGGGCTGTCCATAAAGTGCCGGGATATCTCCCGTCTCCCCCACATATTCTTTTAACGTATATACATGGGGAGCATTTTCATAAGTTTCCCAGATCTGAGATTTCTGTTTTTCTTCCATGGTGATCAGGAGAACATCTCCACTGAGATCTTCCTGTTCCAACTGCATAGCCACATGTGCCGGAGTGGGATATCCATTATTTTCCAATACAGCCTCCGCTTTTGGGTTCATTGGTTCCGGAAAAAGTACAATCAGTCCTCTCGATTCAATCGTCAGAGGATTGGTAAGAAACTTTCTCTTCAAAATCAATTCTGCCATGGGCGCTCTGCAATTATCATTGGTATCTACAAAAATCAGCTTTTTATACCGTATCACCATGTCTTTTCCTCACACTTTGATTTTCCGCTGCCCTGCAGCCTTCAAAAGCCTGTTCATAATTGCCTGCCCCATCTGAGGCGTATCAAAGGCTTCTGAAAAAATGCAATCCACGCCGCTGTCATCAAATTCTCTCAAAACTCCAAATAAATGACGGGCAATCGTTTCTTCCTGTTCTCTTGTTCCTATACTTTTTACAATGCCTTCCGGGTAGGCAGATGTACTCTCATCGGTAGCAATAATCCCCACCTGACATCCTGCCTCCAATTTTTCCCGGGTAAGTTCCCTGATTTTTTTCTGTACCGCCTGAGGACTTCCCTCTACCACCAGAAGTTCTGCTTTTGGCGCATAATGCCGGTATTTCATTCCGGGAGCTTTAGGACGAATCTTACTGTCCGCTGCTATTAAACCCTTATCCATTCGAACCGGTCCGATTACTTTTTCTAGCATTTCCTGATTGATATACCCGGGACGTAAAATCGTTGGTACTTCTTCCGTAAAATCTACAATCGTAGATTCCAGACCGATTCCCACTTCTCCTCCATCCAGAATCATATCAATCTTACCCTTCAGATCTTCCTCTACATGAGAAGACCTGGTAGGACTGGGCCTTCCTGAAGTATTAGCGCTGGGCGCCGCCACATATCCCCCTCCTGCCCGAATCAAAGCAAGGGCAACCGGATGATCGGGCATCCTAACAGCCACAGTTTCCATTCCACCAGTCGTTCCATAAGGTACTTCTTCGCTTTTCGGAAAAATCATGGTCAGGGGACCCGGCCAATATACTTTTGCCAGTTCTTCTGCCTTGGCAGGTACTTCCTTCACAATCCGCTTCAATGCAGAAATATCTGCTATATGAATAATCAAAGGATTATCGGAAGGTCTGCCTTTTGCCCGATAGATTTTCTCGGCTGCCGCCTCATCTAACGCATCTCCTCCCAAACCATACACTGTTTCCGTAGGAAATGCCACGAGACCGCCTTTTTTTAAAATCATTCCGGCTTCCTCCATGGCATCCCTGTCTATATGTTCCGGATTCATCCGGATCACTTTCGTTTCCATTATACTCACCTTTTTCTTTTTGCATCTGCTATGTTCAGTATACTAGAGACTGTCCCCTGGGGCAAGGGGAATTTTATCCGTTTCCAGATATTCCTTAATTCCATTTACAATAGATTGTGCCACCTGCTCCTGATATTTCCCGGAAGAAAGCAGGGTGGATTCTTCACTGTTGCTGATAAAGCCACACTCCACAATCACTAAAGTAGCGTCCGTTTTCTTCAAAAGGTAATAACTTCTGTTTCCTTTTGCCTGCCTGTGATTCGTTTTATCCAGTCCCTCCACCAGATTCTTCTGCATAATTTCCCCCAAACGTTTGCCTTCTTTAGAATCTTCATAATAGAAAACCTGAGCTCCCTTGATTTTCTCATCTGGATAACTGTTTTGATGAATACTTACCACACAATCCGGCTGGGTCTGATGAATAATCTCACATCGATTTTTTAAATCTTGTATCTTCTTATTCTGACTTCCCTCATCTGCCAGATCTTCATCCTTTTCTCTGGTCAGAACCACCCGGATATTTTCTTTTTCCATTTTCTCTCGTACTTTTAAAGATATTTCCAGGTTGATATCTTTCTCTTTTTCTTTATGTACTCCGATTTTGCCGGGATCACTTCCCCCATGTGCTGGTTGTAGTTTACGCAAATTGTGATATGTATTCCCCAGTATATATGGGGAGTTAGAAATGTATTGAGATTAGATAACCTTTTTCTCCAAATCCTCACAGTAAACGCTTGAAAATAAATGTTCCAGCTCATTTCCGAAGTTGTATGAGATTTTAAGTTTGCGGTTTTCATAAACTGTTATCTGGTCTATCATTTCCACAATAATATCTCTGTCTAATTCTTCAATGTCTTTCAGTTCCAACAACCGCCTTAACCACGGTGTTTCAAAAACATCTTCTGTTACACTTTCCTTTTTCTTTTCTTCCAGCGTTTCAATCTGTTTGGAGTAAAGCGTTTCTTTTTGTTGATAGTCCTCTCGATAAGAAAGAAATTCTTCTTTAGAAATCAGTTCGTCTTTGTAATCTTCATAAATTGACTTTTTCAGCTTCTTCACTCTTTCAAGCTCTGCTTTTAACTTTGTCAGTTCTATGTCTGTTGATTTTCTGATTTTTGTTGCTGTGAAAGATTGTGATTTTACAAGTTCCTGCAAGTTCTCTACATTACGGATAATCTGCTTTAAATCTCCCAGCACAATATCATTCAATACTTGAAACGGGAGCGTGTGCGGAGTGCAATAATCTTTTCCGCTTCTTTTGTAAGTTCCACAATAGAATGAATAGGACTTACTTCCGTCAGCACGTCGCCAGAAATTTTTCATCATTGCCCGACCACAATCGCCACACTTAATAAAACCTGCAAAGATATTTTTATTTGTTTCTAAATCAATATCCCTATGCTTTTTTGTCAGCAGTTTTTGTACCTTATCCCACAGTTGACGGTCTATAATCGGTTCATGTGTATTTTCAACCCTTATCCAGTTTTCTTTCTCAACTAGACGCTGTTTGCTTCTCATACGTTGATGTTTCTTTCCTTGTACCATGTTTCCAATATAAATCTCATTTTGCAACATCACTTTAATTGTAGAATAAGTCCAATAAGAAGTTTTTTCTAACCGATTACAATTTTTGTAATTTTCTCCATTGAGCTTTTTATATTCCGACGGACAAAGGATACCCTCTGCATTTAGTATTTTTGCAATGCTTTGTTTCCCTATTCCTTGTGCATACATAGTAAATACTCTTTTTACAACTTCGGACGCATATTCATCAATCACAAGTTTATTTTTATTTGCAGGAGATTTCTTATAACCATAGCTTGTAAAAGCTCCGATAAATTCTCCTGCTTTCTGCTTTGATTTTACAGTCGCTTGAACTTTATTAGAAATATCTCTGGCATACTGTTCGTTGAATATATTTTTAATAGGAAGTAACATATCGTATGCCTGCTTCATACTATCAATATTATCTGTTACAGAAATAAAACGAACATTAAGCTCTGGAAATATTCTTTCCAAATATCGCCCCGTATCAATGTAATCTCGTCCGAAACGGGAAAGGTCTTTTACAACAACACAATTTACCTTGTTATCTTCAATGTCAGCAATCATTCTATGGAAGTCTGGTCTATTAAAATTCGTTCCCGTAAAACCGTCATCAATATAAACATCATATAAGATAAAGTCATCATGCTTGTTCACATATTCTGTTAAAAGTTTTCTCTGATTTCCTACACTATCGCTTTCTTCCTTATCTCCGTCCTCTCGTGATAATCTGATATAAATAGCTACGTTAAATAAGTTTGAACCTTTTTGATAAATCATTTTTCCACCTATTCAACTGCCGTACCTATGATAATATTATACCATAAAGTACGGCTTCTTTCCATTGTTTTCAAGGGTTTTACCCTCTTGATAGTCCTTTTTTACATGAGATTTCACGATACGGACAAGCAATTCCTCTACGGAAAATTTACCTAAAAATTCCCGTTCTACGATATATTGTGCAGGTTCTTTTTTAGCCAAGTTATCAGCCCCCTTAGTCAGCTATCTATTCTCAACATACGCACATAGGCTTATCCAATATGCGTATTTTTCACAATGTTACAGAAGCAGACAGACGGCTTTGGAAAGCTCCATTAGTATCTCAACTATTCCCATTCCTGTGGGCAGAACCGCACCATGCGGACGTATCATTATTCTGTGAGGATAGGTCGTGGCAAAACGACTTTTCCAACAGTCGCTCTCGGATCACTGCGTGGGTCGCTCGCTTTCTTTTGAAAAGGTCGTGGCGTACAGTCCCCGTGGCTCGCTATCTCACAAACGTATCTGTCTGCTTTATTCAGTTGTCAAAGAGCTGTGGCGAAAGCGCGTTGCTTTCATGTAAAAGCAGGGGCAGAGCAGGAAAGAGGGGATTGAACAAATCATGCTCTGCGGTTACTGCTGGTTATTCTTCGGTTTCTAAAGGAATATCAAAGTCCAAAATCATTTTGATAAGTGCTTCTCTGATACGTCCTTTTAATTCCATGTCTACGACTATGCAGACATTACCATATCTGTCGTAGAACGGACGCAAACAACATTTTGATATGTACGGGTCATACAATGCCAGTATCTTTTCAATCGAATTTACGTTGCCGTCCACAGCCGACGAGATAAGGTAAAATGACGGGCGTGTGTTATTCATCATTCATGTTCTCCTTTAATTTTTTCTTGATTTCTTCAAGTGAGTTCTTCCTACTGCGGAACGACGTTGAACGGTTAATCTTTAATCTGTCGCCGATTTCTGTATCGCTCATGCCTAAGAAGAAATACATCAACAAGATTTCTCTGTCTTTTTCAGACAGATACTTAATCGCTTCTGCTAAATCATCATCAAGGACACGAACCTCAATACCACATACATCAAAGGCGGTATAATCACTTTCGTATTCGTCCCAGACTGCCAACTTTTCCACGACGATTTCTGGAAGTTCACAATAGGAAATTTCCCTATTTCTTCGTCGCTTTAATTCTTTGCGATAATTACGGACAATGCCTTTTACTACACGTTTGAGCTTGCAGTCAAATTGACATTGTATTGTCTTTTGGAAGTCCGACGGTTTCATATCATCACACCCCCTTTCCGTTATGACGTGAAAAGTGTTTATCCCTCTTTCCGCACCATATCTGTACAGCAAGGTGTGATTTGTTGCATGATTTTGAAAAAAAGTGAAAAAATTTTTTCGGGTACAAAAAAAGCCCGCACAAAACATATAGTCTGTACGAGCTATTAAAGCTGTGAGATATTCAGTTGTTGATAAAATGCTGTTAGGTAGCGTATGACCGTATAAGATTATGCTTAAAACTTTCCATAATACAAGCCCCCTTACAGCACTTGATTTCTATTAAACTTTTGTTTTTTTTGTAATCTTATAAATATATTCTTCTGGCGTAGGGCGTTTGTTTTCAAAATACTTTCTGAAATTCTCCTGCACTTCTGGGTCGGTGCTGTTCATAGCTTCATCAATCGTCGCTTCAATATCAGCCCGAACATCAGCCAATGATACACCGCCAGCTTTTGCACCAGCTTTCAATGCTTTTTTAATATCTCGTTTTTTTAAGATAGCCATAATACAACACCTTTCCCTTTTATTTTATAAGTAATTGAATAATAGTTACAAATACCCAAATGAAGAACAGAATACCGTCCAGCTTAGCAATCAAATTCAAGACTTTGTTTTCTATTTTTTCTACTCCACATATAGCATTAAAATTCATCAATGAAAATGCTAAAATCAATAAAGAGTAATTTGACAAATTGTTACTATTACCATTATAAAGGGCAAAGGCATATCCAGCCCAAAAAGGAAGTAACGCAACTAAAGTAAAGCCTTTTAGAAACTTCATGTCTTTTCTTTCGCTTGAAAAATAATTTTTTGCTAAATGTTTGTCTGCCATAATCGCAACTCCTTTCAAAATTGTCGGAAGTTATCTCCCTCTTTCATTATAATTTTTTTCAATCAGAATGTAAAGTATTTCATACTATTTGTTGTAAAAAAATCATGCTTGTTTTTTTGTATAGGAAACAAGCACGATATAATATGCTTTACTCAATTTTCTTATATATCAAAATTGCGACAACTTGTATCGTTAATACAATATTATATATCCATTGTACACCGTTAGCCATACTATAAAAATCCATAGATGTCCGCATAGAAAGTTTTGCAAAAACATTGACGAGAATAATAAACACAATCGTAGATATAATACTCGCTTTTCCGATAATTGCTCGTCCTCTTTCATCTCGTGATGTTTTCAAAAAGAATAATACAATTACAGCAATGGTAATAGGTATGCAGTAATATGTTCCTATTACAAGTATTGTTTTATTATTGATAATTGACTCAAACAATTCTATCATTTTTCTGCCTCCTCAAAGTCAAATAAATCTTCAATCGCTACATCAAATACTTTCGCAATACTATATGCTAACAACATGGACGGATTGTATCGGTTTCTTTCAAGCTGTATAATTGTTTGCCGAGATACTCCAACAAGGTCAGCGAGTTCCTGCTGGCTCATTCGTTTTGTAGCTCTATAAATATGTATCTTGCTGTCAAAAGAATACTTTTGCTTTGCCATTTAGCCACCGCCTTATTTTAATTTCAGCTTATTATAACATATTTCTTACTTTTTGTGTGGAATTTATGATTATGCCATATAAAAAAAGCGTGTAAATCTGTACTGAAATACACGCTTTATTATCATTTATCCTACAATCTTCCAGTTACTATCCTTATGTAGTACAAGCTCATACTGTGATACCTGCGTAGCCTTTGTCTGATTATCAAGGAATTTCACAGCTACTTTAACTTTTACATTGTCCCCGTCCTTTGTAAAGATAGGGTTTACCAGTTCAGAATAAAGATAGTCCCTACCGATAGGTTCAAGTACATTCCCAGCTACATAGTAGGCAAGCTCTTTTTCTGTGGCTGTTGGGTAGAGCTTAAAAAATGTTTCCAGAAATGCGGTAGCGTCATTGACAGTATCAGCGTCTACACTTGCGTCTGTTTCTGGTGTCTTTGGTTCATAGTCCGACTTTTCGATTGCTGGTGCAAGGGTAGGATTCTGAACGATTACCATATCCCCGTCAGCGTCTACATGGACTTTTACAGTATAGGTTGCTTTCACATTGCTTGTCTGTTCTCCCGCTTTTATCTGCTGATCTACTTCGTAGGTAGCAGAAAAAGTGTCCGTTCCCGATTGCTCGATATGCCACACAATCACATTTGTAACTGTGGAGCTGGTCGGTATATCCGTTCTGATTGTATCAACATTCAAGTCCTGCAATTCCTTTGTCAGATAACTGTTGATTGCCTGCGTCCTTGCTTCAATCGCTTCTTTGCTGTTATTCCATGTGTAATAGGACTTCGCAAAGTTCTTCACGAAATTTTCTATCCCGTTGGTGTCCTGCAAGCGAAGCTCAATGATTTCTTTTTCATGGGTGGTGTGCTGGTCGATAGCGGTAAAATTCTTATACACCCCAAAGCTCACGCTTGCGATAAGCACCACCCACAACGCAATCACGGTTTTCTTATGTGTGCCTACCTTGACAGCACACACCTTTTTTTCTTTGACATTTTCTGTCTGTTTCTTATTCTTCTTAAACATATTTTTCAAGTCCTTTCTATTGTTTTACTCGTCCTGCACCGATTAAGTGCTGTTGCCAGTAACTACTACTTAGGTCTGCATATCCTATCGGGTCGCCTGCATGGTACATCTGGTTATTTCCTACATAAATGCCGACGTGGGTTACATACGAACCAGCGTTATAGGTAGAATGGAAAAATACCAAGTCCCCAGCCTTTGCCTGCGAAAGTGGAAGATGTTTGGTAGCCTCATACTGTGCCTGTGCTGTTCTCGGTAAGGAGATACCAGCTTTTCCATAGCACCATTGCGTCAGTCCCGAACAGTCAAAAGAAGTGTTGGGATTGCTACCGCCATACACATATTTCCAGCCTTGATATTTCAACGCTTCATTCATAATCGCTTGTGCCGTCGCATTATCAAAGTGTGCTACGGTCAGATATTGATTGACTAATTCTACATAGAACATATTTCCATAGCCATATCGCCAGCCCCCGTTCTTCGCAACGGCTATCGGGTTGGTGTAGGTTACTTTCTTTCCACCCGATTTTTCACGGGCGAAGCTCTCTGCAAGATTAAAAGTGTGTTTCTTTCCTTTTCCTGCCACATATCCCACATAGCCACCGCCATAGTTATAGGACTGTATCGCTACATTCAAATCGTCGATACCTTGATTTTTGCAGGAAGAAAGCAGGGACGCAAAATACTTACACCCCTGCTTG